>DXEK01000015.1 GCA_019115005.1 Candidatus Fusicatenibacter merdavium
AAGCGATTCCCTTAAGCGGCAGATAGTAGTTCATCATAGAGAACATACCTTTCTTCATCTCTCCGCCATACCATGTATTAACGATAACCTGCTCGCGGCTTGTGATATTGAACATAACTGCTGTCTCGGAGTTCAGACCCAGTTCTTTATAATTCTCAACTTTTGCCTTGGAAGCGTTGTATACAACAAAGTCTGGCTCGAAGTTTTCCAGCTCTTCTGCTGTCGGTTTGATAAACATGTTTGTTACAAAATGTGCCTGCCAAGCCACTTCAACGATGAAACGGATTGCCATACGGGTATCTTTGTTAGCGCCGCAGAAAGCATCTACAACGAACAGTCTCTTGTTGGAAAGTTCTTTCAGGGCGATGTCTTTTACAGCATTCCATGCTTCCTGAGTAGCCGGATGGTTATCATTCTTGTACTCATCAGAGGTCCACCATACGGTGTCTTTGGAGTTCTCGTCCACTACGATGAATTTGTCTTTCGGGGAACGTCCTGTGTACTCACCGGTCATAACGTTTACTGCACCCAGTTCGCTGACCTGACCTTTTTCATAACCTTCCAGTTCCGGTTTTGTTTCTTCTTCAAATAAGAGTTCATAGGAAGGATTGTACACAATCTCTGTGGTTCCTGTGATGCCATACTTGCTTAAATTAATTTCTGCCATCTCGCATTTAACCTCTTTTCTTTAAAATTAGTATATAATAAACCCCTGCCTGCGCAAGTTTTATTATACTCGCTGGAAAACGAAGGATTCCGTTAGTCCTACTACTAATTATACATATTAAATGAATTAAATCAATAAAAATCGGCTATTTTTTTGAAAAAATGTTAAATATCTAACTAGGTCGTCCCTTTGCGAACTACTCTCACCGCTTGGCCTTTAAAGCTCTTTCCACACTCCTGTTGTCTCAAACTGTTCAGCCGAAGCGCGAGCTGCCTGAACAATTTTCCTGTCGTACCCGATCATCTCCAACAATGCAATCGCATTGCGGCTGATTGCTCTTCCCTCTTTCAAGAGGTAATTGAACCTGACATCATGTTCTGTGATCTGTTCCTCAAAATGATAGTTGGTATACACACGATCCAGAATATAAGACAGCTCGATGTCGTGGGTCGCAGCAAAGCAGATCACGTTGGGTCTCCTCAAATGTGCCAGAAGTTGCGACGACGCGGCGATCCTCTCAATCGTATTGGTTC
The DNA here is from genome assembly GCA_019115005.1 of Candidatus Fusicatenibacter merdavium. GTDB lineage: Bacteria > Bacillota > Clostridia > Lachnospirales > Lachnospiraceae > Fusicatenibacter > Fusicatenibacter merdavium. The sequence continues at coordinate 1,201 of DXEK01000015.1, forward strand.
CTCTCAGTACCTCATCCACAATGCACAAAACCGGCTCGCCTTTTTCCGCTTCTTCGAGGATCCGCTTCAGAGATTTGATCTCCACAATATAGTAGCTTTCCCCTCTCTGAAGATCATCATGAAGCGCCATAGAAGTCATCACCTTGCACATACTTGCCCGATAACTGCTGGACAGGCTGGTATGTATCGTCTGAGCAAGGATCATATTGATTGCGACATTTTTCAGAAATGTGGATTTTCCGGAAGCATTGGAACCGGTCACCAGGATCCCGCCGTCGGCATAAATACTGTTCGCCACAGGATTTTCAATCAACGGATGGTACAGATCCTTCACATCCATAAACGCAGCATGTTTTCCGTCAGAGAATTGCGGAACGGTATAGTACGGAAGGTATTCCCGATAAGACGCTATCGCAATCATCGCATCCAGGATCCCTAATGTTTCGGTCAGCGTTTCCAGTTCCTTTTGTCTGTTCTGAAGATCTTTCAGGATCGAATAGAACTGTATGAAATCCAGCACAAAGAATGCATTAATATAGGTATAGATCACGCTCATGATATCTCCCTCTGTTCCCTTGGCATTTACCAAGGTAATGCATTTCTTCCGGATGCTGTGGAGCTTTTTTTCGTTTTCCCGCAGGCGCATTAAATAATCTTCCAGTTCAGGGATTTTTTCTTTTCCCAGCTTCTCCGACGCGTGAAGCACACGGATCAGGCACATCAGGCATTTCAAATATGCTTCGATTTTATTCCCTTCCATCGTGTGTATGGAAATATTGATCACAACTGCTGCCACAAGAAGCGCCACACCCACAGCCGGCTTTACGATCAGGCAGACGATACTCGCCACCGCCAGCAGAAAACATGCAAAATATCGCGCTCTGCTCCGCGCCGGGATCTCGGAAAGAGCCCCGATATAATCTGAAATGGAAAGTCCGTTGATCTTTCCCACACGGAGAAGTCCATGCTGAACAGTTTCTCTCTCTGCCTGATGATGCCGGAAAAATTCGATCAGACGCTCTCTTTCGTCCAGATTTTTCGTTTGGAACTCAGGAAGACGAAGGAGCGCATAAAGATATTCTTCTCCGCAGGAAGAACAGGTATTGTTCAGCAGCATAAATACCCGTTCCATATCGAGGTCATTCCATGTAATATCATCAATCATAAAACGGCCGTTCTGATGAATTTCCGCATAATGAGAAATACTTTTCAGTTCCTCCGATGTATATTCCTGCTGCGGAACCCTGCCCCATCTTTGACGCAGTTTCACCGTCTGCCGCTTTTTGCTTTGCATACTCTCGCGCACTGCCAGGGCCACAAAGATCAATACCAGAAGCCCGCAGATCCACGCCCAAATATACTGTTCTTCCATCCTCGCCTCCTCCTGACGCATTTCCTGCGTCAATAATGGTAAGTCTCATTCCCTGAATCTCAGGGGAACTACAGCCATTCTACCATGCATGTTCTGTCAAGGCAATTTGTTTTTTTCTTCTTCTGTCAGGCAACAGTTCAGCCAGATGCACAATTACTCTGTCAGCACTGCACAGTGGACCACCAGGCGATCCTGCTCCATACCGGAATCCGTACAGGTAGAGAGGGTAAAAATCTGCTGCCGACTGTTCGGCAGATAACCGCAGTCGTAAATGGACGTCTGTACCGTATCCTCCTGCCAGTTTTCATACTGTTCTGTTCCAAACTGATAACCGATCGTAAATGCACTTCCCGCAGCATCCGTCTGGAAAACACTATATACAATACATCTGCTGGAGGTTTCCGGGGTATAGACATAGACATAAGGATACTCTTTCCGAAACGATTCTTCGTAATAAGACGAAAGATCTCCAAACATTTTCCCGGATTTCATATTATGGCCATAGAAAAGCACGTGGGCATCGCTCAGCTTTTCATCCGTTGCGGACGGTACAAAGATAGCGCCCAGCGCATTCTCCCTGTTTTCTGCAGTATGCGTCAGGTAATAGCTGTCATCCGTTCCCCGGCAGACCGGATAATCGATCTGCGTGCCGGGTACATAGATCCACCCGACGATCTCAGGATTCACTTCCTGCAGCCCTTCAAAATCGAACTGGCGCAGCAGAGGATCCGGACTCCGGCTCTGTTTCGGATCCATTTCAGAATCAGTACTCTCATTTCTTTCTGTCCCGTCGGGTTCTCCGGTCTTTTCCGGATCTTCCTGCTCCAGATAATCCTTGAGTAAATGCTCTTTCTCGTCATCCGCCAGCCGGTTCTGAACCCATACCGGAAAACACACGGCTGCTGCCGCAAGGAAACTGACTGTCAGCGCTGCTGCCCAAACAGCTTTTTTCTCTCCTCTTCGCCGTTTCATATTCCGCTCCGCCTCCTTCCTTACATGGAGCAACCGTTCCGTCGGCGGAACGGTTGCTCCATTCAGCTATTAAAATCACTTGGCAGTCACGTTACCGGTATCAGATTGACCACCGCATTGTTATGTGAATAATCATCCCACCGGTATTTCATATTTTCAAAAGTCACTGTAGTTCCGGAAGGCTGCTGCTCCAGATCTGCCGTAACCTGAAAGATTTCCGAAGGCTTCTTCCCCTCTTCCGGTTCCGACAATTTTTCCACTGTGACATTCTCCGTCCCGGTCACCTGTACCAGTCCATAGCGAAGCACCTCCTGTTCAATGATCTGATAAGCATTGCCCATCGGTATCCGGGATAACGTAACAGAAAGTTCCACCATGCCCTCGTCGTCTCTGTGTGCCGTCACATAGTCCTCCGTAAATTCCACCATTCTCTGATACCGATGGTTCACCCCGAAAAGATCCTCACCTTCCACTGTAAAAAAGAATACAGGCGTTCCATGTGCCCATGTGATTTCGTCTGCGCAGATCTTCTTCACAATCTTCAGATCTGTATATCTGAGATCTTTCATGACCACCGTCTGTACCCCGGCCTTCTCTTCCAGGGTAAAGACGACCGGCTCTGCCAGCTGATATCCGTTCGGAGCCTGTTCTTCCACAAGACGGTAAACCCCCGGGTTCAGCTTTGTGATCAGGTGAGGTTCTCTGCCGGAGATCCAGCTTTCTATTTTGTCATCCGAAGAATTGTACAGTGCCAGTTTCGCGCCGCTGACCGGTTCTCCTGTAGAGGCGTCTGTCTTTGCAAGACTCAGGCGCAGATAGTCGTTTTCAACCGTCAGCGTCACGGCTGCCTTTCCGTCCACCGTCCCGTCATTTTGAATTGTAAATTCCCGAATAGTGTCGTCTGTCAGATAACCGTCCAAAGATTTGACTTCCCGGCAGCAATACGTGCCGGGAGCCATTCCTCTGAGTATGATCTTCCCCTCCTGGTCGGTGATATACTCCTGCGCATCGTCCCCGGATTCTTCCTTGTTCCATACACGAAAGACCACACCCGGAAGTGCTGTTCCATCGTCCTTACTGACTTTCTGAATAGTGATACTGTTCCGTGTATTTTTAAACGTCACAGACACCTGCCGGTTTCCATCACTGACCACAGCTTCCTGCTTTTCCCCGTTCAGAACGTATCCCGGCGCCGGAGTGATTTCCTGGATCACATAGGTCCCAAGCTCCAACTCGCCGGAAACTGCACTTCCGTCTTTGACAGTGAGTGTGTCCACCACAGTTCCGCCTTTGACAATCGTCGTTCCGCCCGCTGTCTGGATATCTTCTTTCGCCGTGATCCGGAAAACGACGCCATTGACCGCGTTTCCGGTCTCACTGTCCGTCTTTTTAATGGTAATCTGTCCCTTGACACGGGTGTTTTCTGCCTGATACTTCAAAGTTACCGTTCCCGACTCGGTAAGTACAAATTCTTTCTCCCATGTTCCAGTATATCCCGACGGACTATATCTCTCTTTTATTTTGAACCTTCCCTGATTATCCGATGAATATACCAGACCGAACAATCGATAGTCTTTTTCCGCACTGTCCCACTGAAGATCCCCGACACTGTTCCACCCGCTTCCGGTCCACTCATAACAGGTAAAAGCCGCGCCTTCCAGCGCTTCCTTTGTCTGACTGTCCAGTTTTTCAACAATGACATTCCCTTTTTTGCTGAAGGTCACCACCGCCTCGGAGGTGTACCCAAATTCGGATGTCACCCAGGCAGTAAAGGTTTCTTCCGACACATGTGTGCCGGAAGCGCCCTTGTAAAACCGGTGGAGATATCCTTTTACCTCATCAGGAAGTCCAGCCCACCGGGAGACGTCCCACTTTCTGTAAGGATAATCCGGCGACACAGGATTCGTCACATCCACAAAAAACTGCAGACTGGTCTCACTGCCTTCAAACGTATAAGTCACCCATCCATCCGGCTGATTCGGCTCTGTACCCGAGCTGTCCGCCCAGATTGTCTCCGTAGAAGCATCATATCCCATCCTGGCAGCCGCTTCTTTGGTATAGTAGACATCACCGCCGGGACTGAGGATCTTAAATCCCTGATAATAATCCAGATCATTCAATGTATAATGGCCTTTCAGCGAAACAGGCTGTCCCGCATCATTATAATAAGAAAATTTCACGGAAAGATTCTGAACACAGATCATATTGATCTGGGGAAGTCTTGTATCTCCGCCCATAGTGATATATGCATTCGCGTAATCTTCTGACGGAAGATTTGTAAAATTCGTCCAGTCGGTCAGTGTTACACGCATATTGATCGTCTCCCCGGCATATGCACCGACATTTTTCAGATCCACATACAGTTTTCCTTTTTTGTCATTTGTGAGCACTGCGCTCTTTGTATTGGTCCATCCTTCCGTGTCTGCGTAAGGATAGTATCTGCTGATATAGTTCACATCTGCCTCTGCATTCCTGCAGTAAATGTTATCCCATTCCCCGGAAAAAATGATTTCCGTCTCATCCGTCACCATAGGAACAAATTTATAATCGCCGTCAATCTCATAGCCCATAGCGACCTCATGTCCGTTTTTCATTGCTGATAAGTCCGCATATCCTGCCGCCGCTTCCGCCTGTTTCATGTGGAAAAGCTCCATAAAAAGAAGAATTCCCACAAAAACCGACAGCCTCAGACTTTTCTTTCTTTTTCGGTTCTTTTGATCCTTCATGTCGATATCCGCCGCTCCTTTCTCTCAATCATCCACGTACTGACTGCAGCCACAGCCGCCAGAAAAAGAGGGACTGCCACATATGGTTCCGTAAGCCCCGTTTTCGGTGCAGACAGTTGGGTGATCGCCGGGCCGGCATTCTGTTCCGGAGTCATTTCTTCCTGTCCCTGTACGGAAAAGATCCAGTTTACAAAGGTCTCTCGCCGGGCATAAACATTTTTCAGTTCCGCGGGCAGTTTCAGCGTAAAATGTAAGCTTCCTTCCTCGCCCGGCTGATAAACGCCGAGACTGACAGGCGTTTCGCTCAAAGCTTCGGCTCCCAGGCTTCCGGAATACAGCAGACTGCCTTCCCGGACGATCTCCAGTTCAAACTGTTCCATCAGGTCTCTCTCCTCATCGGTCAGACCTTCCGGAATTTCTGTGCGGAAGAAAAATTCCGCCTCTGTCGCTGTCGTATTGCGGACGACCACTGTATCGCTCAAAGAATCTCCGGGCATCGCTGTCCCGAGATTGATAAAAAAATCACCGGGAACTGTCACGAGATTCCGGGCTGCTCCCTCATAGGAAACCGTCATTCTCTGATACGTTTTTTCCACTTCCGTGACCGATCCATCCTGTTCATGGACACAAAGTTCGATCTCCTGCTCTCCCCAGGGCTGCTCCGACTGAAAATCCGGCGTAAAATGATCCTCCTGGACTGCTTCCGCCGTGATCGTAAGGCCGAGGGTTTTGTCGGAGGTCTCCTCCGTCCAATTTGAAGGAATCGTCACACCCTGAAAGATATCTACAGATTCCCCTGTCTCCAGCGGTTCCGGCCAATAATAATACCCCTCTGCCTGTATCCATTCTTCGGACATTCCGAAGATTTCCTGCGTTTCACAATCCGGCATCTCAGAATGAGAGCTGATCTTTACCCGCAGATAACAGGGTTCCGCATAATTTGTGACCCTGGGGATTTTGGATATCCTCTGAGAGGGCAATACCTTTCTGCACTCCGAGCCGGTATAAAGGAACTCTTTCCCTTCCTTTTCTTCATACTCCTGAATCCCGATATTGATGTCCCCAGTCTGGATATGGTTCTGAACAGAAACGGTACTCTGATACAGGGCATACGTACCTCTCACGCCAAAGGCAAGAACACTGGCGATTCCCAATACAAGCCATTTCCTTCTTTTCATTTGCCATCACCTCCCAGATAATAATTCCAGGCTTCTTTGTAATCTTTATATGGCACCGATCCATGCATCGCCTGTATCGATTCTTCATACACAGTAACGGTTACGGTATCTTCTTCTGTCTGCCGGTCCACTTTTACTCCGGTAAAAAATTCCCCGGTACTGTCACCCGGCTGCACCACATCTCTGTAATAATAATATCCATCCTGTCCGTCCACCCACAGCTCTGTGTTCAGACCTTCCAGCGTAACCGTCCCTTCGCTCACGATCAGCGCGGCACGAATGTAACAGGGAACCTCTCCTTTGTTTTGAATCCGTACTTTCTTGACCACCGTTTCTCCCGGAGCAACCGGCGTCGGGGATGGGAACTCTTCCACTGTTTCCGTCTCATTCCATCCGGCAGAAATCTCATTTGTGATCACCGTATGGTCTGTAAGGTAAGCAGTTGTGCCGGCGATCACGCCTGCAGCAGCCAGAGCACAGAACCCGAGAACTGCTGCCTCTGTTCCGGCCCGCTTTCTTCTGCCAATCCGTTTCATTTACATCCCGCCTTTCCGGCAGACCTGCGCACGATCCGCAGGCCTGCATATTTCTATGGATTTCTCAAAGTCTATTCTGTCTCGGACGTCACACTTTCTCTGTCAGAATCGTTCTCAACAGCCGCATTTTCCAGTTCCTCCGCCTGGCTTTCTTCTGTCTCATCCTGCTCGTCTGACAGCGACAGCGGAGCCGCCGCTTCACCAGCCTGCCCGTCATTCTGATTTACATATTTCAGCCATGCGTCCGCCGCCTGTTCGACCACGCTCGATCCCTCCCCGGTATTGAGCGACTGAATCGCATAAAAGTTGACCGGGATATCCAGCTGACTCTCCTCCAATTGCCCTTCCACAACATTTGCAAAAGTCACACTCTGAAACAGCGGAGCAGTGGTCTCCTGAGGTGCGAGAATATCATTGTAACTGTAAATATAAACCATGTTGTCTCCGACCCGTTTCTGATACATCAGGGTCCACTGCTCCGACAGTTCATTCATTGTAAACAACTCTGTTTCTTTTGCTGCTCCGTCGTTCTGGCGCTTTCCCTGCTCATCCACAGTGATGACTTTCGCCACAGGGATCGATACGTCCATGTAAACGTACGCATCGTTTTTGCCGATGTTGGTAATCTGCGGATCTTTCGGAATCACTTCGGTGGGAACGATATCCTCAGTCTTCCCACTGGGATCCGGAGTATACCCGGGCTCTTTCCCTTCGATCTCCACCCGGCCCACAGTAAACTGGTTGGTCACCTCATCTTTATCCGTAAGGTACGCAACGGTACCTCCCACTGCCAGGGCCGTACACAGGAGAACTGCTCCGATCATCACTGTTGTTTTCTTTTTATTCATAAGTTTTGCTCCTTTCCATCTTTCATTTTTTTCTTTTTTCCCTTCTGCTTCTCCGGCATGAAAAACACTATGAGCAGGATCACAAGGACGCCGCCAGACAGCTGAAACATGTACTTCTGTGTCCAGACAACACCAAAACCCAGATACGGAACATAAAAAGCTGCCGTTCCGATCACTTCATCGGCCGCAACGAAACCCGGATCCGCCTCCTCGTTGGCGTCCCCTCTGGTAAGATATCCGCCGTCCGTCTTTCCTGCAACTCTGTGTGTTACGATCCGTCCGTCTTTTTGGAATGTGATGATCTCGCCGACAGATGCATCCTTCTTTTTCAGATCTGTCCAAACGATACCTCCCACTTTCAGCGCCGGTTCCATGGAACCGGACAAAACAACATAGGGACGGAACCGGACCATACAGAAAGCCGCTGCAAAGATCAGCAGCGCTGTCAACAGCCGGAAAAAAATCTTCCGTTTTCTTTTTTTCTTCATAATTTTTCTGTTCTTTTCTGATAAAGTAATGTCGAGATAAAAGTATTAGACCGCTTTTCAGCGCAAGACCGGCATTTCGCCGCATTTTCTTTCCGAATCCACCCGCTGGCCGTCCGGATTCGGCAGCAAATAAGATGTAACAGTTCAGTCAGTGGAACTGCACATCCGCAATCCTGTCGATGAAAATTTTATACAATGGTAAACCGCCGGGAACTCCGGCAAAGAAAATGCCTATACAGCATCAAGATCATAAAATGTAATTTAACCATATCACACTTGCCCGAAAAAAACAAGAACAAATAAAAATATATTTTTTATGCTGGTCGTCTCCGAACTTGGCGGAGACGACTCGAGGATCATGACAGATATGACGGATATGACAGGCGATATTCGTGGTTTCCGTCCTCCTGAAAACGGCAGCATATCTTGTGTACCGTCATAAGTGGGGAAATCGGACGGTTACAGTTTTTCGGACCTGTTCCGCTGAAACCTCCGCCGGATCTCATCCTCGCCGCGCCGGAGTGCCTGACGTATCTCCTGTGTGTCGCCGAGGGTGTCCAGAAATACCTGATATTCCTGCCAGATACCACGGCCGTGAAGAACACAGTATGCTCCGGCGTCGCTTCCTGCGGCCATAAGAACGCCAAGCTTCCAGGCTTTCCGGATGTTCTCTGTCTGGCGGCGATAGATTTTTTCAAGAACCGCATCCTCATATCTCCCATTGCCGATGAGATTTTTGACTGTGACAGTGGTCGGCACCCACACGGCACGGTGCTCCGCGACACACTGGAGACTTTCCTCGGTCTGATCATTCCCGTGTTCCACCGAATCTACGCCTGCCTCTACCGCGTCGATCACCGCCTGCGCGCCGTTGGTATGCGCCATCACCGAATACCCGGCGTCATGCGCCATGGCAACCAGCCAGAACACCTCTTCCCGCGGCAGCGGCTCCCCGGTCACCTTCCCGTCAGTGGAAAAATCCATAATCCCGGTGGTCATGATCTTCACAAAGTCTCCCCGGTTGCCGCGCAGCTTTCTCAGCAGTTCCCCATATTCTTTTCTGTCCGTGTAGGAACGGCCGACGATCTTTCCATACCGACCCTCTCTGTGAATGGCGAATCCCGGCGTCCGGTAAGTAATCCCGTATTCCGGCGCCAGCTCCCTGGCCAGCAGTCCCGCCCCGTAGGGATCTCCTCCGTCTCTGACATAGGTCACGCCTTCCCTTTCATACGCCTTCAGGTGTTCCCTGATCAGAATCTCGTCGGGCGCGGCGCTGTGTGCGGCGGCTGCCGCCTTATAATTTTTCCCGTCCATAAAAATATGTGCATGGCATTCTCCGGGCATTTTTTTCCTCCCTGTCAGTCCTCAGTTTCCAGTGAAATTTCTGATTCCATGAACGCTTCCCGCCGTCCCAACTTCCAGTTTCTCTCCGAAATACAGATATGATATCCACAGCCATTGGCAACCTGCCATCCGTAGTAATCTCTGGCCGGGATCCCATATTTCTCCATAACGCTCATGATCGTACCTCCGTGCACGATACAGGCGACATTCTTGTAATGCCTGCGGATACAGGTGTCCACCATCTTGTCAAATCCATCCACGCATCTCCGCTTGAACTCCTCCGGACTCTCACCGTTCGGAAACGCCAGAGTTGCCATGGAATCCACCCACTGCTGGTATTCCGGATTTGACTGCAGTTCCTGATAATTTTTATTTTCAAAATCGCCGAAATTACATTCTCTGAACTCCGGGATCTGAATCCTCCTCGCATAAGGGTAGAGAAGCTCTGCCGACTGGATACAGCGTGTCATCGGACTGACGAAGACCAGTTCCACCGTATCCATTGTCCGGTTGGACAGCTGCTGAATCCCTTCCTCACAGAGCGGCTCATCTGTCACCCCGATATATCTTCCAAAAGTATTTCCATAGGTTTTTCCATGACGGATCAATGCTATCTTTATCACTTCTTAATCACCATCCCGATTCCACAGAATACGCGGTGTACTTCCCCGGCTTTTTCCGCCAGTTCCGTGCAGATCCTGCCGGTCTTCTCCCTCCAAAGGCGATCAAAGGCTTCTACAGGAACCACCCCGCATCCCAGTTCATTTGTCACAATACAGAGTTCCGGATTTTCCTCCGGCAGCTTGCGGATCAGAGCGTCTGTGTCTCTCTCCTTCTCCAGCATTCTCCGGATCAGAAGATGAAAATTCCATACGCCCCGGCAGTTCAGAATTTCTTCCGGTTCACAGGACGCACCGTCTACCCATCCGTCCGGGATCTGAAACGTCTTTTTCGCATACTCCAGTTTTCCCTGATATGCGCCTCCTATCACCATTTTCATATCAATCTCTCCATTCCCAGGCTGCAAAGCGCCAGCCAGACCATTCCGGTCACTTCGCAGACCGACACAAACCATCCTGCAAGATCACCGGTGATCCCCCCGAAATATTTTTCACTCATCCTGCGGTAATACATCCAAACCAGCGCCTCCACAAGGACAGTTGCCAGAAAGACCGGATGAAACCATCCGAGAAACAGACAGGCCAGCGCCAGATATACGACGAGTACCGCCGTCACCGCTCTTTTCTGTGCCTGTTTGCCGAAAGCCGCAGCCGTACCTTTCGGATTGGCATTGGGAAACCACAAAACAGACAAGGCGCTGAAACAGCGGGAGATCCAGAATATACTGCAGAACGCCGGCAGAACATTCTCGCGGATCTCTCCGGCAGCTCCCAACGCCGCCACGAACCAGACGCATCCCATGATGACCGCAAAGGCGCCTGCATGGGAATCCTTCAGAATCTCCAGGCGGCGCTCCTTTTCCCTCCAGGAACTGAGCGCATCCATCGTGTCCAGATATCCGTCGAGATGGATCCCCCCGGTCACCAGAACAGGAATCAGCACCAGCACCGCCGCCCGAAACAGACTGCCGGCTCCCAGAAATTCCAGGATCTTCCAGAAAAGAAACTCCAGGATCCCGACTGCAAGCCCGACCCAGGGGAAAAAGCACATCGCATACTGCATACTCTCTTTGTCCCAATCGGCTGCCGGCATGGGGATCTTTGAGTACATTGCAAAGGCAACCTTAAAATTATTCCACAATATTTTCATGTTCTCTTTACCTCCAGCGGAATGCCGTATACCACTTCCGTCACGCCGTCTGCCAGCTCCGCCAGACGGCAGTTGATCTTTCCCAGCGTTCTCTGATATTCCACGGTCCCGCTGTCATATTCGATGCCGTCGGAAAAGATTTCGTTGGAGACAATGATCAGATTGCGCGCAGTCCTGCGCAGATGTTCCACTCCGCGAAGAATTCGCACATCCGTATCCTTCCCCGCCCCGTCCGGCCAGAACATCTCGTTGGCCGTCAGGTTGGACATACATTCCAGCAGAACATCCGCCCCCTCCGGCACCTCCGCCTTCTCAAGATCCCGATAACATTCCACCGTTGTAAATTCCTTTTTGGCCCGCATTTCCCGGTGGCGCGCGATCCGCCGGTGGCTCTCCTCATCGTAGGGATACATAGTCGCAATGTAGATCCGCCGTTCGCCGTTCAGCGCAAGGATCTGCGCTTCCGCGTAGGCCGATTTCCCGCTTCCGCTGCCTCCCGTAATCAAATGCATCATTCCAGTACTCTCCTCAATTCAGCGGTACATAGGCTTCAATATGCGTACTCTCAAAGGTAGCCATGCCATGATACACTGCCAGCGCCATATCCAGGATCGGGAACAACATCACGGCTCCTGTTCCTTCACCGAGACACATCTCTCCGTGCAAAACCGCCTCTTTTCCAAGTTCCTTCAGCAGCATTTTCGCCGCCGGCTCCTTGGAAACATGGGAGGCCAGTATATATCCGGACGCATCCGGCGCAAGACGGACTGCGATCAACGCCGCGACCGCCGAAATAAACCCGTCGATCACTACAGGCACATGGTGGGCAGCTCCTGCCAGGAAAGTACCGGCGATCCCGGCAATGTCAAAGCCTCCGACCTTCGCCAGCACATCGATCGGATCCTTGGGATCCGGATGGTGGAGTTCGATGGCATGGCGGATTACCTGGATTTTCTTCTGCAGTCCCTCGCTGGACAGACCTGCGCCCCTGCCGGTAACTGTCTCCGGCTCCATTCCGAGAAGCACCGACGCGACCGCACTGCTGCTTGTTGTATTTCCAATCCCCATCTCGCCGGTCGCCAAAATCTGATATCCCTCTTCGATCTTCTCTTCCGCTGCCCGGATTCCTGCTTCCAGCGCACGGATCGCTTCCTCTCTGGTCATCGCAGGCTCTTTTGCCATATTTTTTGTCCCATAAGCAATCTTGCAGTTCGGAATACAGGTATCCTCCGCAACGCCGATATCATAAGGAAAAATATCCGCTCCCGTATGGCGGCAGAGGATCCCCGCCGTCGCTTTTTCCTGAAGAAAATTTTCCGCGACGGCTTTCGTCACCTCCTGACCGCACTGTGTCACGCCTTCTTCCACCACGCCATTGTCCGCACAGAAGATCATCAGCGCTTTTCTGTCCAGATGCACATTCGGACTGCCGGTCATCCCCGCAATCTGCACGATCATATCTTCCAGTCTTCCAAGACTGTGCAGGGGCTTGGCAATACTGTCCCAATGCTGCCGCGCTCCTTCCATAGCTGTCTCATTCAGCGGCCGGATCGCCGCTATCGTCTGCTCCAATACCATTTCTTGTCCTCCTGCAAAAAACGAGGGTGTCTCAAAAAAATCGAGACACCCTCTGTGGTTTATGATTTTCTGACCCAGTCTACAAAGAATATATGCGAACTGGTATACGTTTCCCCGGTGGAAGTCGTTCCTGTGTACGTGTAAGTATAGGTCTGACATTTCTCCGGATCCAGATTCAGCCGTTCAAAAGCCGCCGGTGTCATAAAATACATGTAATCAAAATCTTCCCTCGTGTCCCCAAAATCCGGAACCACGCGGTTTGTACCGTTGGTCTTATAATTATTCATGATCGTCTCGGACACATCCGCCGCAATATAGGCGCCCGCATTGGTAAGTTCCTGCATAGTACTTGCGGTTCCGCTGCTGATGCCCTGCAGATATCTGGTCAGGGAACCGTTCCGCGCCGGCTCAAACTGCTGCTGCTGATAGATCGCTGTCTTCATGGAATATCCATACGCATCCATACGGTTGCGTATAACCATCGCCACCGCTGTCATTCCCGTTGTCCGCTGGATTCCGGCCTCCGCCGCGCAGATCGCCGCCATCAGATCTCTCTCACTGACCTGCGGGTCCGTATAGTACTGATGTTCCACCACATAATACAGGCCATTGACAGAATCTCTGACCCGTACGTACTGGGGATCCGCATAGTTGCATGCGCCGGTCCCGGAAAAGCTATAGTAGTAATCCGCACCGTCTTTCTGTGTTTTGAGATATGTATCCTTCAGCATGACGCCGTCGCTTCCCACATAATAGAAGCCGACTGCCGGCTCGCTGCCGGTCGGTTTTTCCGAACTGTCAAACCACTGATTCCGGTAAGCTCTTCCCTGACTGTCAAAACAATACCAGTCGCTGCCGATCTGTACCCACTGATCGGTGACTACCGAACCGTCCGACGATCCATAGTAAATGTTTCCGTCCGCAGGATCCGTAAATTTCTCATTACGGAACGCCGCTCCCCAGCCGCGGAAATAGTACCGTTTGTTCCCCCTGGTAACCCAGGTATTCGTCGCCATCGAGCCATCTGACAGACCATAATAAATATTTCCGTCCGCAGGGTCGGTAAAGATCTCGTCGCAGAACGCTGCTCCCCAGCCGCGGAAGTAATACCACTTCCCGCCGATCTGCACCCAGGTGTTCGTCGCCATCGAACCGTCCGACAGACTGTAATAGATATTTCCGTCCGCAGGATCCGTAAATTTCTCGTTGCGGAACGCCGCCCCCCAGCCGCGGAAGTAATACCACTTTCCACTGATCTGAATCCAGCTATTCTTAGCGATCGAACCATCGGACAGACCATAGTAAATATTTCCATCCGCAGGATCGGTGAATTTTTCATTGCGGAACGCTGCTCCCCAGCTCCGGAAATAATAATCTTTTTCGTCCACCTTAATCCAGGTATTGGCAGCCATGGACCCATCGGACAGGGCATAATAAACATTTCCGTCATCCGGGTCCGTAAAAAGCTCATTGCGGAACGTCGCTCCCCAGCTCCGGAAATAGTACCATTTTCCATCAATCTGCTGCCAGCCGGTCGCCATCGAGCCGTCCGGATTCAGGTAATACAAATTTCCTCCCTCTTCCAGCCAGCCCGTCGCCCGCTGTCCGTCAGCATTGTAATAGTACCAGACGCCGTCTTCCTGCTGCCACTGCTGAAACAACGACATGACCTGTGGAATCTGTGCCGGATCGATTTCCCCGTCTTCCTGTTCCGTTTCCATCGTTTCCGCCATATCATTCAACGCCGCATCTTCTTCTCCCGCTCCTGGCGTTACTTCTGCTTCCGGCGTTTCTTCCGGCTGCTGCTCCGGCTCCGCCGGCGTCACGGAAGGCTGCTGTGATTCTGTGTCTTCGTTTTCATCTGCCGGCTCTCCGTCCTCAGAATCCCCGGTGGAACCGGCCGGCTCGGAAGTTCCCGTCTGAGAACTTCCGGATGTATCAGATGGCCGGCTTTCTTCTCCGCTCTGTGCGTCCGGCAGGACCGTTTCTGCGGACGGATCTGTACTTTCTGCTGTTTCATCCATCTTACTGTCTCCGGAAACAGTCTGCTTCACAGCAGTTCCCGCACTGTTGCCTGCTCCGCCGGCCGCCGCCACGGGAACGCCGGAAACACTCAGCGAAACCGAAACTGCCGTAGCAAGCAGAGCGCATACAATTTTCCTTTTCATTCTGTGTCTCTTCTCCCTTACTCTGTTATCCTAACAGTTACTCTGTAAAGGATATCACACCCTGCTAAAGGATGTCAAACCACCAAAATTTTCCGGATTTTTCATGTATTTTAATACAAAATCATTCACTTTTCATTGAAAAATCAGATTCCAAGAATCTTTTTTACTGTCTGTCCCATCTGATCCGCATCGCAAACCGTGTTGTGGCGGACCGGTGCCGTGCGGATCTCCTCAATGGCACGGGGTATTTTCGTGTTAGAGATTTCAGAGAGTACGTCCATCTGCTCAAAATCTCCCAATCCGTCATAGGCATCCGCGTCAATGGCATGAAGTACACTTCTTGTGAACTTGTACGGACTCGCAGTGGATGCAAGGATCACCGGAGTTGTGTCGCCGCTTTCTTTCCGGTATTTCTCATAGACAGAAACCGCAACTGCCGTATGTGTATCCAGCACATAGCCGGTATCCTTATACATGGATGCGATTTCCGCTGCCGTCTCTTCTTCGCTGGCATAATCCCCGTAGAAATCATTCAGCTGTTCCCGCATCTCATCATCAATCTCATATCTGCCGTTTTTCTGAAGTCCGTCCATACACTCCTTCGTTCTGGCGGCAGACTGTCCGGAGATCCGGTAGATCAGCCGTTCCAGATTACTGGAGATCAGGATATCCATCGACGGAGAGGACGTCAGGATGAACGGACGGTTTCTATCGTAAACACCTGTACGGAAGAAATCCACCAGAACCTTGTTTTCATTGGAAGCACAGATCAGCTTTCCGATCGGCAGTCCCATCTGCTTCGCATAAAACGCGGCAAGGATATTTCCGAAGTTTCCGGTCGGTACTGTGACATTGACCACATCCCCGTTTTTTATCTCGCTGTTCCGCACCAGTGAGGCATATGCATAAACGTAATAGACCACCTGGGGGATCAGCCTTCCGATATTGATGGAGTTAGCGGAGCTGAACTGGAAACCAGCCCGAGCCATCTCTTCCGCGAACGTTTTGTCATTGAAAATATTTTTCACGCCGGTTTGGGCATCGTCAAAATTTCCCCGGATTGCAACGACGTATGTATTCCCGCCTTTCTGGGTCACCATCTGCTTCTCCTGTACCGGGCTGACACCGTCCTTGGGATAAAAAACGATGATCTTCGTGCCCGGAACGTCGGCAAAGCCGGCCATCGCGGCTTTTCCGGTATCTCCGGAAGTAGCGGTCAGGATCACGATCTCATTTTTGACATGATTCTTTCCGGCAGCGGTCGTCAGAAGATGAGGCAGGATGGAGAGCGCCATATCCTTGAACGCGATCGTCGCGCCATGGAACAGTTCGAGAAAATAGATACCTTCTGCTTTCGTCAGAGGCGCAATTTCTTCCGTGTCAAACTTCTCGTCATACGCTTTGGCGATACAGTTTTTCAGTTCTTCTTCCGTAAAATCGGTAAAGAACCGGCTCATCACCTCGTAAGCCACTTCCTGGTAAGTCATCCGGGCAAGCGTTTCCATCGGCACATCCAACGCCGGGATGTGGTCCGGGACAAACAGTCCCCCGTCCTTTGCAAGTCCCTTCAGGATCGCCTGGGACGCAGTCACACCTTCTTCGCCGCCGCGTGTGCTTTTGTATAAGATTTCCATACTATCTCGTCTCCTTCTTTCCTTTTTCGCCGCCGCAGACTTCCGACCCCGGCAACATTATCCTCATTATACTGAATCACAGGCAAAAAAACAACTGTTAAATCCGCGAGGCCATTTCAAAAATCGTCCACCCGAGTCCCTGGGTAAAATTTCTCCTCCAGGGATCCAGTTCTCTTCGCGCTTCTCCCGGCGGCAGGAGCCAGTCCACGATATAGGGAACCGCCGGCGGCATATCCAGAATTTTTCCTGACTCCCGTTTTCCCACGCCCATGCGGTGCAGGGTTTTCCACACATCCAGCCGGCAGTTTTCCTCCCACACGCCCATGGAGACAGCCAGAAGAAGCGGCTCCTCTCCTCGGACATCGCTAAGATCCACCCGATACTTTCCGGGCTGTATTTCCAGACGGAAACCGGTTCCATACTGCATCTCGCACATTCCCTCCAGCGCCTTCGGCATCATCGCACGGAACTGAAGCATCGCAATATCGCTGATCTCCGTCGGCAGAATTCTCTCCTTCCGCCCGTTATTGATTTCAAGATAATTCACAATCATTGTCTGTTTCTCCTGTTCTCTGTCTCTCCGACAGATCAAAAACAAAACATGTCTGGAGTCCTGCGCTTTTACACAGATCTCCAGACATGTAACCGTCTGTTATTACATGAACTGCCCGGAAAATAGGAGCATGAAATTCATGACCTTTTGACCCTGGCATCATCACATGAGTTGCCCGACAGATGAGCATGAGACACGGATTGCTCCGCACTTCGTGCTCCCGCAATCCTGAAAACACCTCAAATCCGCTCATTTTTCTTCGAAAAATGGCTGCTTTTCGGTGTTTTACGCTCCACAAAGTCATAAATTTTCATGCGAACATGAAATTTATGACTTTTTGTCGCTTGTCTCATTACATGTTGTTGATCGCCGTTACCAGCGCGTCGATCGACGCGCGAATAATGTCAGGATCAACCCCGGCGCCCCAGGAGAGGGTTCCGTCCGGTTTCTTGACACCTACGTAAGCAATCGCTCTGGATCTGGAACTCTGCTCCAGTGCATGCTCCGTATAGGTGACAAGATCGTATTTCAGCCCGTAAGCTTTTTTCAGTGCGTTGCTGACCGCGTTCAGACGGCCATTGCCTTCCGCCTCAGTTGTGATATACTCGCCGCCCTCATAATTTGAGGTCACCTGGGTGAAAATCATGCCTTCCGGAAGCTGTTTAAAGTGTACGCCGTTGATATTGTAAGGCGTCGTCACATTTTCGAACGTATCCTTGAACAGCTGGAAGATCTCCTCCGGAAGCAGCTCCTTGTGGAGATGGTCGGACACAGATTTGGCCGTATAACTCATAGCCTCACGCATCTTCGCCGGAAGATTCAGACCGTATTTTGTCTCCAGGATATATCCGACGCCGCCCTTTCCGGACTGGCTGTTGATGCGGATCACGTCCGCGTCGTAATTTCTTCCGATATCCGTCGGATCGATCGGCAGATACGGAACCGTCCAGGTGTCCGGATGTTTCTCGTCGATCCAGTGCATACCTTTCGCGATCGCATCCTGATGAGATCCGGAGAATGCCGCAAATACCAGAGAACCGCTGTATGGACTTCTCTCGTTGATCTTCATGCCGGTCAGGCGTTCATAGGTCTCGCTGATCTTCGGCATATCGGAGAAATCAAGCTCCGGATCCACACCCTGCATATACATGTTCATACCAAGGGTGACAATGTCAACATTTCCGGTTCTCTCCCCATTTCCGAACAGCGTGCCCTCGATACGGTCAGCGCCTGCCAGGATTCCCATCTCCGCGTCTGCCACACCAGTTCCACGGTCGTTGTGCGGATGCAGCGAAAGCACCACATTCTCACGGTATTTCAGGTTCTTGCTCATATATTCGATCTGGCTTGCATATACGTGCGGCATGGAAAGCTGTACCGTACTCGGAAGGTTGATGATCGCTTTCCGGTCCGCCGTCGGCTGCCATACGTCCAGAACCGCGTTGCAGACCTCCAGAGCATATTCCGGCTCGGTTCCGGTAAAGCTCTCCGGGCTGTACTCGAAACGGTAATTCTCTCCCGTTTCCTCTGTCAGCTGTTTCAAAAGCTTAGCCCCATCCACTGCGATCTTCAGAATATCCTCTTTGGATTTCTTAAATACCTGCTGACGCTGCGCGTAGGAAGTGGAATTATAGACATGAACGATCGCGTTCTTGCATCCGCGCAGTGCGTCAAAAGTTTTCCGAATGATGTGCTCTCTTGCCTGTGTCAGAACCTGTACTGTCACATCGTCTGGGATAAGGTCCTGCTCGATCAGCGTGCGCAGGAACTCATATTCCGTCTCGGAGGCTGCCGGGAATCCTACCTCGATCTCTTTAAATCCGACTTTCACCAGCATTTTGAAGAACTCGATTTTCTGTTCCAGATCCATCGGGATCACCAGCGCCTGGTTACCGTCGCGAAGATCGACGCTGCACCAGATCGGCGCTTTCTCCACATACTCTTTTTCCGCCCAGTCCATGCATCTCACCGGCGGCATGTAATACTGTCTCTGATACTTCTTTGGATTCATCATTTTTCTTTCCTCCTGCTCTTTTCTTTGTCCGTTATTGTCCGACGCTGCGTCTCGAATCGCACCGAACCCGGCCGCCAAAGCGACAATTTCCCGATCCGCGTTTTCATACTGTTTCACACAGGCTTCATCTGCCGAAAGGTTTCCGAAAACAGAAACCTTTTTGCACACCGCCGCAATACCGTAAGGCGATAAAACACCTTATCGCGGTGCTGTACATCCTTCCCGGAGGTTTTTTTATTCCATAGAACATTCCAATGGCCTTTCTTACAGAATAAAAAAAGCCTTCCGCTCTCCTACATTCATCGAAATGTAACTAAGAGACGAAAGACTACGATTCTCACGCGGTACCACTCTTTTTTGCAGTTGTTCTGCACACTCATCAGATACGGATTTACTGGAAATCTTATATCCTTCCCCTGTAACGGTGGGACTCCGTCTGCGTCTACTCTCCCGATCTGTCATCAGGATTTCAGGCAGCCGCTCCAAGGTCAGTTCCATCGGATCCTTCTGCTGTTTCGCATCAACCAACAGCTTTCTGAAAACCGGTTTCCGGTGTAATACTCCTCTTCTTCGCTTTGTGTTATGACCTGATAGCATATTAACATTTTATGAGACGGCTGTCAATAAATTTTTTGTAAATGATCAAATATCAGGTAACCGTTCCGTCATCTGTACTGTCATCTTTTTGCCTATGGCAGTCTGGAGGATTTTCTCTATAACACACAAAAAAACACCGCAAAATCTTTGCGATGTCATATGGTAAAAAATCGGGGCAACAGGATTTGAACCTGCGACCTCACGGCCCCCAGCCGTGCGCGCTACCAAGCTACGCCATACCCCGTAACGACTTGATCATTATACCAAATCGTTGAAGAAAAATCAATAGAATTTATAGAATTCTTTCCGGCATCCGGTAACAGTTCCGTCAGCTGAACTGTTACGGCATCCAGCCATTGAAAATCGCTTCACGATGGTCGGATGCTCAGATTTTTCGAACGACCGCCCCCAGGCGTCTCATCGTCTCATCGCTCACCAGACCGATCAGAAGGCCGGTGACAAGACCGGAGAGCAGCAGCACCGGCAGATAATAGACGATCTTTACATTTTCCACAAGAAACGCCGCGACGAAGATCTGGCCGATGTTGTGAGACACACCTCCTGCCACGCTGACACCATATACGGTAAATCCTCCGTATCTCTTTGCCAGACACATGACCGCCAGACTGAAAAAACCTCCCGCCAGGGAAAAAGCGATACTGAACAGATTCCCAAAAAGGAATCCCACAACGACGATTCGGACCAGCTGAACCACAGCTGCGCTTCCCAAACCGAAAAAATACAGCGTCAGAACGATCGCCAGATTGGCAAGTCCCAGTTTCATCCCCGGCACAAAAAAGAGCACCGGAATCAGCGATTCCACATACCCCAGAAGAATTGCTCCCGCCGAACAGAGGCCCAGCACGGCAACTTTTCTCCCAATCTTACTCTGCATGCTTGTCTTCCTTTCGACTTTTTGTCTCTATGATCGATCACTCTGTCCGATCAGAACGGCTTGCATGGAAACTTTCCCGTACATCCGATCAGGCAGCTGCAGAAATTGCTGCGTCCCGGATGAACTGCTGCACGTGCAGTTCCGACACGATCGTATCAATCTCACCGTCCTCTTCCCCGCCGATCACCGTCAGCGTCACACGATTCGGAAGGCATACAACCGTCTCATTGACCCGGCTGATATGCGCATGGTGTACGCAGAGCTGATCCGGGCAGTCCGCCCATTCCATCCATGCAGTCCCGTCCTCAATCCGGCAGACATTCCCATCGCCGATCTCGATCGTCTGGTTCATATTCAGGTCATAAACCCCCAACACCTCGCCGTTCACCGAGATCTGAAGCTGTGCTCCCCGACCCGTCCGGGTAAACTCCAGGATGAACCCGGCCAGCGCGGCGATCAGCACAAGGATGATCAGAGCAATATCTCTTCGGTTCAATCGTTTTACGTACGTTCTCCCAATTTTCCGCCCCGGAACATGTCTGCCATTCATCGGTTTCTTTCCTTATTTTTACTCCTCATATTGGATCTCCACATTGTCAAACTCTGAGGCAAGTTCTGTCCCGGCCTCCTCCCCGATCAACAGACAGGAAGTGCTCAGCGCGTCTCCAAGAAGCGAACTGTCACTGATAATTGTCACCTGGGCTGCCTCCACCTCTTTCGGATATCCGGTAGCCGGATCCAGCAAATGATGGTACAGAACGCCGTCTTTCTCGAAACTTCTCTCGTAAGTTCCCGAAGAGACCACGGAACGGTCCGTCACCTCGATCACCTGGGCCACCTCGCCGCGTTCTTTATGTGGATCCTGGATCCCAATCTTCCATGGGGTTCCGTCCGGTTTGGAACCGACAGCCATCACATTGCCTCCGAGATTGATCAGCGCACTGTCAACTCCGTTCTCTTCAAAGTATTCTTTCAGCTTATCCGCGGCAAATCCTTTCGCAAGCGCACCGAGATCGATCTGCGTATCCTCCCGCTCAAAGCGTAGAACGTTTCCTTCCAGCGACAAAGAACCTGCGTCCACCTTTTTTACCGCTTCCGCCAGTTCATCGGCATCCGGCACCTGAGGATCATCGCTTTTAAAATCCCACAGTTCCAGCACCGGCGCGATGGTGATATCCAATGCTCCATCGGTCAGCCGGTAAAATTGAAGCCCCGTCTCAATAACTGTCCGCATATCGTCGGAGAGCGTCACTTCCGGGCCCGTCCGGTGATTGATCTGATACAGTTCGCTGCCCTCCAAGGTTCTGCTGAAGGTTTCCTCCAGTTCTTCGCAGATCGCAAACGCTCCGTCGAGAAGTTCCTCATGATCCTCCGGCACGGAAAGCTGTATCACCGTATCAAAATAGAAGCCTTCCTTTGAGGCTGTTTCCCGGGTTTTCCCCGCACATCCTGTCAACACTGACAGGATGCACAGAAAAACCACTGTGAGATAAATTTTTCTCATCTCTGAATCGTTCCCCTCGGGCAGACTTCCATACATGTTCCGCAGTTGGTACATTTTTCATAATCAATATGAGCCACGCCGTTCTCTACCTTGATCGCCTCGGACGGGCAGTTCTTTTCACATTTCTTACAGCCGATACAGCCGATTTCACAGGCATCCATCACTAGTTTTCCTTTATCGCCGGAATTACATACCACATGATAATCCGCTCCGGCATAAGGAACCAGTTCGATCAGATGTTTCGGACATGTCCTGACACAGACACCGCAGGCTTTACATGCCTCTTTGTCCACCACCGCAACACCGTTTACGATGCGGATCGCGTCAAAGGCACACGCCTTCACGCAGGAACCATACCCCAGACAGCCATAACTGCATTTCTTCGCGCCGCCGCCCGGGACAAACGGTACCATCGCACAGTCTTCCACGCCTGTATAATCGTAATTCGTCTTTGCCTTTTCGCAGTCGCCGCCGCATTTTATAAAAGCAGTCATACGGACCGTCTCGCCGACTTCCTGCCCCATGATCTCACCGATCGCTTTGGCGCAGGCAGCACCGCCTACCGGACAGACAGTCACCGGAGCCTCTCCCTTCACGACCGCAGCAGCCGCGCCGTCACAGCCCGGATATCCGCAGCCGCCGCAGTTATTTCCGGGGAGCGCTTCTCGTACGAGCGTCTCCCGTTCATCCACCTCTACTGCAAATTTCTTTCCGGCCAGTCCAAGCAGAAGTCCGATGATCAGACCTGCTCCGCCCACGACCAGAACAGAAACCAGTACAACCTGTATACTCATTTCGCCGCTCCTTTCCTAGATGATTCCGGCAAACCCTGTGAATGCAATGGACATCAACATGGCCGTCAGCAGCACGATCGGCATTCCCTGAAATGCTTTCGGGACATTGTTGTACTCCATTTTTTCACGAAGACCCGCCATCAGGACGATCGCGATCGTAAATCCGACCGCAGTCGCAAATCCGTTGACCACGCCCTCCACAACATTGTATCCGTCCTGTACATTGCTGATCGCAACACCCAGCACTGCACAGTTTGTGGTGATCAGAGGAAGGTAAACGCCCAGCGCCTGATACAGCGGCGGGAGCACTTTCTTCATAAACATCTCAACCAGCTGCACCAGAGCAGCGATAACCAGGATAAACACGATCGTCTGCAGAAATTCCATTCCGGTCGGCACCAGGATCAACTGATAGATCAGGCTGGTCATCAGTGAGGAAATCGTAAGCACGAAGATGACCGCGCCGCCCATTCCCGCTGCCGTATTGATTTTCTTGGATACACCGAGGAACGGACAAAGCCCCAGGAACTGGCTCAGTACGACATTGTTTACGATCGCGGAACCGATCGCTATGATCAATAATTCTCTCATTCCGTTCCCTCCTTATAATTTTTTTCCGCTGCAGGCAGTATTACCGCAAGCCGCACAGCCCTGACCGCAGGAAGACTCCGGTACCGGCTGTCCCTTTGCCGCTTTTCTGCCCTTTACGTAGTTCTGAACCGCAACCAGCATCGCCAGAACAAGGAAAGCACCCGGCGCCATGATAAAGATCGTCACCGGTTCGTAAGATTCCGGAAGGATCTGGAATCCGAACAGCTGGCCCGCGCCGATCAGTTCACGGACTGCGCCGATACTCGTCAGACCGATCGTAAACCCAAGTCCCATGCCGATTCCATCGAACAGCGACGGGATCACCGGATTCTTTCCGGCATATGCTTCCGCGCGTCCCAGAATAATACAGTTTACAACGATCAACGGAATATAGATGCCCAGAGAATCATAGAGACTCGGAAGATAACCCTGCAGCAACAGCTGCACAATCGTTACAAAGGAGGCAACTACGCCGATATACGCCGGCATACGCACTCCGTCCGGGATCATTTTCCGGAGCATGGAAATCATCATGTTCGAAAGTGCCAGTATCACCAACGTCGTCAGCCCCATACCGATTCCGTTGGTCGCGGAGGTGGTAACCGCCAGTGTCGGACACATACCGATCATCATAACAAAGGTAGGATTTTCTTTTATGATACCATTATATAACCGTTCTACCGGTGAATTTGCTTTCATCCGCCAATCCCTCCTTCACTTAATACATGGAACGCGCACAGGCCGGCATTGACGCCGTTCGTCACCGCATTGGTCGTGATCGTAGCGCCGCTGAGCGCATCGATCTCACCCTCTGCAGCCGCTCCGGTTTTAGAATAAGAAAACTCGGAAACGTTCTGATCTTCGAACTGCGACTTGAACGCATCCGTATTGGCATTCATTCCAAGTCCCGCCGTTTCATCGATGCTCAGGAAGGAGATCCCGTAGGTCGTTCCGTCCATCCCGACTCCCATCGAAAACTGAATATCGCCGCCGTATCCCTCAGAAGACGTAACCGTGATCACATATCCCGCCAGTTCACCGGAAGCATCCAACGCCTGATACACTTCATCGATACTGTCCTGTGTATATCCTGCCTCATCCAGCGCGCTGCGGAAAGTTTCCGCGTCACCGGAGATATCAACGCTCTCAAAAGACTCCGCATCCGGAAATACTTCCTCACAGGCCTCCTGTTTTGCCTTAAGTTCCTGCTGAGCGATCGGATCCTTCGTCACTTCATAGACAACTCCAAGGAGCAGACCGATCACAACAGTGATAGCGGTAAGAGCCAATGCATCTTTCAGAATTTTACTCATGACTTCTTACCTCCTTTCTGCTTCACGATTCCAAAACCTCCCGGGAGCGTCAGGCGCTCGATGATCGGAACCAGAAGGTTGGAAAAGATGATAGCATAGGAGACACCCTCCGCGGAACTTCCGAAGATCCGGAACAGTCCGGTCAGAATACCGAGGATCACTCCGTAAATATACTGTCCCTTTCCGGTAACCGGGCGGGTCACATAATCGGTTGCCATAAACCATGCGCCGAGCATCAGACCGCCGCCGCAGAGTTCCGCCGCCAGATATCCCAGATCAAATCCATGTCCGCCGAACAGCAGTGCGAATACCGCAAAACTTCCCAGATAGGTCAGCGGGATCCGGAGATCGATGACCTTCATCACAACCAGGAAAATACCTCCGATCAGAAGCAGCAGCGCGGAAGTCTCACCAATTGTTCCGCGGGTCGTTCCCAGAAACATACTCAGAAGATCGAAAGACCCTCCGGCTTTGATCTCTGCCAAAGGCGTCGCTCCGGAAACCGTGTCCACCAGCTTCGCAGTCACTGCATTGCTGGTGCTGAAATCCGTCATTCGCGCCGCAAAAGAAATCATCAGAAAACATCTCGCTGCCAGCGCCGGGTTCATAATATTCTGTCCCAGACCGCCGAACAGCTGTTTTACTATCAGAATCGCAAATACTCCTCCCAGCACAGCCATCCACCATGCCGCTCCCGACGGCAGGTTCAGCGCAAGCAGAAGCCCTGTCACCATCGCACTTCCATCTTTGATCGTGATTGGCTTGTGCATCAGGCGTTCATAGAGATATTCCGTCACCACACAGGTGATCACGGAACAGAGGATCAGGACAAGTGCCGGAACGCCAAACAGCCAGACGCCCATACAGGTGGCCGGCAGAAGCGCGATCAGCACCATATACATGATCCAGTCTGTCTTTATCTTTGAACGGATGTGCGGGGAAGAAGAAACATGTAACATATTGCTCATCATTCACCCTCCTTAACCTTTCTTTTTCTTCGCAAGCATGATCTTTCTCATGGAACTGATCGACTGAGTCAGCTGGCGCTTTGCCGGACAGACATAGCTGCAGCATCCGCACTCACAGCATTCCATTCCATGATAAGCCAGAAACTTTTCCTCATCGCCATGCTCTGCGAACTCCGCAAGGCGAACCGGAAGGATCTGACCCGGACATACTTTTACGCATCTTCCGCAGTTAATGCAGGCGGTCGGAGGATTTTTTGCAACCTCGTCCTCTGTCATCGCCAGGATCGCAGACGACGTCTTGATCACCGGGACATCCAGAGAGAACATTGCTTTTCCCATCATCGGTCCGCCGGAAATAATTTTTTCCGGCTCCTGTTTCCATCCGCCGGCGGCATTCACCACCTCCTGGTGAAGCATTCCCAGCGGAACCAAGAAGTTTTTCGGTTCCTTCACCGCGTCCCCGGTCACTGTCATAATCCGCTCCATCAGCGGTTTCCCTTTCAGGGCCGCCTGTGCGACTGCCACTACAGTGTCCACGTTGTCCACAATACAGCCGACATCCGCCGGCAGCATGGAAGAATTGATCTTTCTTCCGGTCACAGCGTAGATCAGCATACGCTCTGCGCCCTGAGGATACTTCGTCTTCAACGTCTTCACTTCAATCCGGCTGTCTCCCTTCGCGCACGCTTCCATTGTGCGGACACAGTCCGGCTTGTTGTCCTCGATACAGATACATCCCTTTGCTTTCGGAAAGACTTTCAGGATCACCTGAAGTCCCGCCACGATCTTCTCCGGTTCCTCCAGCATACGCCGATAGTCGCTGGTCAGGTACGGTTCGCACTCCGCACCGTTTACCAGTATGTAATCGATGTCTTCCGGATTCTTCGGCGCCAGCTTCACATGGGTAGGAAATCCTGCTCCTCCCATTCCGACAATCCCCGCCTCGGAAATTCTTTTCAGGATATCCTCCTTCGACAGGCTGTCCAGCGAAGCCTCCTGATACGCCACCTCTTCCATCTGCCCGTCATTTTCCACGACGATACAGTCCGCCAGGTTTCCGCCCGGCATCATCATCTTCTCGATTCCCTTAACGGTGCCCGACACTGTCGCATGCACCGGCGCAGATACAAATCCTCCTGCCTCCGCTATCTTCTGACCACGGCAGACATGATCTCCTTTGGAAACCACCGGCTTTGCCGGCGCGCCAATGTGCTGTGACATGGAATAATACAGCTTCGGTCCCGCCTGGATGGCCGTGATCGGTTTTTCCTTGGACAGTGCCTTGCCGTCATCGGGATGAATTCCGCCCCGGAATGTCAAAAGTCCCATACTCCAAAGCCCTCCTTCTTCTTTTTCATCGGACCGGACCATAAGATCCGGCCGTTTTTTCTTCCACGGAATATACGGTCAGAAAACACCCGTATATCGGACATTTTCTGACCGTTCGATGATCCCAGGAAGATTTCAGCGGCTGTCGCTGCTGCCGGCCGGCATTTCGCCGCCCCGCACAGGATCTGCAAAACCATTTCCCGGCTTGCACCGCTGAAATCGCATGATTTTGCACTTTCCGCCTTATAACATAAAAATATTATAACATGCATTTCCCGATTTTCGCCACTATTATTTATTAAATAACGAATTCTTCCTGAAAATCTTCCTAAAATGCATAAAAAGAATACAACAAAAGAAAATCTCTTTACAAGCTTTCAAGCAAAACAGCCCGAAACAGGAAAACCTCCGCGGCGATCTTTCACCGATACCTTTCCCTGCTCCGGGCTGTTCTTTTTATTCTTCCGTATTTTTCCGATTTACTGCTGGCTGTTGATGTAATTGATCAGGCCTTCCGCGCGGATGATCTTCTGCATAAACTCGGGGAATGCCTGCCCCTGATATTGGGTTCCTTTGGTGTGATCATAAATGATCCCTGTATCAAAATCCACTTCTACCTCATCGCCGGCTTCGATATCTTTCGCCGCCTCCGGACACTCGATGATCGGCAGTCCGATGTTGATCGCATTGCGGTAAAAGATACGGGCAAAGGTCTCTGCAATGACACAGGACACGCCGCATGCCTTAATCGCGATCGGCGCATGTTCTCTGGAGGAACCGCAGCCGAAGTTCTTGTTTGCGACGATCAGGTCGCCCTTCTGTACTTTGTTGACAAACTCTTTGTCGATATCTTCCATGCAATGGGTCGCCAGTTCCGCAGGATCTGAGGAATTCAGATAACGCGCGGGAATGATGACATCCGTGTCTACATTATCTCCATATTTAAATACATTTCCCTGAACTTTCATCTTCTCTTCCTCCTTATAATCCCAGTTCTTCCGGCGCGGAAATCTTTCCGGTCACAGCGCTGGCCGCAGCAACTGCCGGGCTCGCCAGATACACTTCCGATTTCACATGGCCCATACGCCCTACAAAGTTACGGTTCGTTGTGGAGATACATCTCTCACCCTCCGCAAGGATTCCCATATATCCGCCAAGACACGGACCGCAGGTCGGTGTGGAGACAACCGCACCCGCCTCGATAAAGATTTTCAGCAGGCCCTCCTCCAATGCCTGGAGATAGACCGCCTGTGTCGCAGGAATCACGATACAGCGAAGTCCTTTTTTCACCTTACGTCCTTTCAGGATCTCGGCCGCCTCTCTCAGATCCTGGATCCTTCCGTTGGTACAGGAGCCGATCACCGCCTGATCTACCTTAACCTCCTTGGTGATCTCATCGATCGTCTTCGTATTCTCCGGAAGATGCGGGAATGCGATCGTCGGCCGCAGTTGTCCGAGATCCACAGTGATTTCGCGCTCATATACGGCATCCGGATCCGCCTCGAAGATCTTATACGGGCGTTTGGAATGTTCTTCCATATACTCGATCGTCTTGTCATCCACCGGGAAGATCCCGTTCTTTCCGCCTGCCTCAATCGCCATATTGGCGATCGTGAAACGGTCATCCATGGTCAGGTTCGCAACACCCTCACCGGTAAACTCCAGCGACTGATACAGAGCACCGTCCACACCGATCCTTCCGATGATATGCAGGATCACATCTTTTCCGCTGACCCATTTGGACGGTTTTCCGATCAGATTTACCTTGATCGCAGACGGAACCTTAAACCATGCTTTTCCTGTGACCATACCAGCCGCCATGTCTGTGCTTCCGACACCTGTGGAGAAAGCGCCCAGCGCTCCGTAAGTACAGGTGTGGGAGTCTGCACCGATGATCACATCGCCGGCAACCGTCAGACCCTTCTCCGGGAGCAGCGCATGTTCGATTCCCATCTCTCCTACGTCAAAATAATTGGTAATCTCATGACGACAGGCAAATTCACGGACACATTTGCAGTGTTCCGCAGACTTGATATCCTTGTTCGGGATGAAATGATCCATAACCAACGCGATTTTATCCTTATCAAAAACCTCCTGCTGTTTGAATTTATCCATCTCATGGATCGCTACAGGAGAGGTGATATCGTTGCCCAGCACCAGATCCAGCTTCGCTTCGATCAGCTGTCCTGCCTCCACCTTCTCCAGTCCGGCTGCCGCCGCAAGAATTTTCTGTGTCATAGTCATGCCCATAACCCAATGACCTCCTTCATTTATTTCTGTAACTGTTCCTGTCTCCGCCGTTACCGTTCCTCCTGCGAGCAGCTGTTCAACTGTCTGAACCGCTATCTGCATGGGAACCTGCGGAATCTTTGACTATTGCCATTATAACACAGATTCTGCTATAATCATAATATATATATAGAATATTTACAATAATTTACAGTTATATTTACAGGACTGATCACCATCAAGAGAACGTATCCCCGGCAGCTTTCCGCGCCTGTACATGATCTTATACCCAAACAGCACAGTGACACACCGCAAAATACAGTCCGGTAAACGAAAGGAAAACCATATGAATCAGAATCTGTCACTTTATCAGATCTTTTATGTCACCGCCCGCCACGGAAACATCTCCCGGGCGGCAAAAGAACTCTTCATCAGTCAGCCTGCCATCAGCAAATCCATCCGTCGTCTGGAAGACGCCCTCCAGGTAACTCTGTTTACCCGCAGCACCCGCGGCGTCACACTGACCGAAGACGGAAAGATCCTCTTTGAGCAGGTACAGGAAGCCTTCCGCGCCCTTGACCTCGCGGAGCAGACCCTACAACGCCGACACTCCCTGGGGATCGCCCAGCTGCGCATCGGCGTCAGCACCACCCTGTGCCGGTACATCCTGCTCCCCTATCTGCAGCAATTCGTCAAGGAGTACCCGCACGTAAAAGTGACCATCCACTGTCAGTCTTCCTATCAGACCATGGCCCTGTTGGAAAACCGCCAGATCGACCTCGGCCTGATCGGGCGCCCCTCCGGAAAACTCAACTGTCACTACCAGCCTCTCCAGAGCATCCAGGACACCTTCGTCTGCACCCATGCCTACCTGGAAAACCTTCAGATCCGCGAAGGCAGCGGCAGTCTGACAGAAACCCTAAAGGCCAACGCCATCTTCATGCTGCCCGACGACGCGAACATCACCCGCCAGCACATCGACGCCGCCCTGAAAGAACACGGGATCGAACTGAACACGTTCCTGGAAGTCAGTACCATGGACATGCTCATCGAATTCTCCAAGATCGGCCTCGGGATCGCCTGTGTCATCCGAGAATTCGTTCAGAAGGAACTGGAGACCGGTCTCCTGACCGAGATCACCCTGGGCCCGCAGATCCCCGCCCGGGAAATTGGCTTTATCTGCCGCAAACCCGAGCAGGACCTCCCGCCCATCCACACCTTCCTCCGGATGTTTCCAAAACGCCCCTGATCACGCCCTGCTCCCTTCAGTATTCTTCCGTTCCTACCAACAAACGGCACACGTGCCAGCAGCGCGCGTCCGGCGCTGACCGCAGCGAAGACCTGCCCATGTGAGCACGGCAGCCGCTTGCCGGGTATATCAAAAAGGCCTCTGTACACCGCCGGCAGCGGCACACAGAGACCTTCCAATCAAATAATTTTTCTATCAGTTGTTGATCAGCTTGTTTTCATCGCTCCAGCTGTACAGCTTACGGATCTCTTTGCCGACCTTCTCTGACGGATGCTCAGAAGCCAGCTTTCTCAGCGCACGGAAATGAGCCTGTCCGCCGGCAGACATCTCAAGCAGGAAGTCCTTTGCAAAAGTTCCGTCCTGAATATCGGACAAGATCTTCTTCATGGCTTTCTTGGTATCCTCGGTGACAATCTTCGGTCCGGTGATATAATCGCCGTACTCAGCAGTATTGGAGATCGAATATCTCATTCCCTCGAAACCGGATTCGTAGATCAGATCAACGATCAGTTTCATCTCATGGATACACTCAAAGTATGCATTTCTCGGATCATATCCGGCCTCACACAGTGTCTCGAAGCCTGCCTGCATCAGAGCGCATACACCGCCGCACAGAACAGCCTGCTCGCCGAACAGGTCGGTCTCAGTCTCGGTACGGAATGTAGTCTCCAGAACACCTGCACGTGCTCCGCCGATTCCCTGCGCATATGCCAGCGCCAGATCCAGTGCTTTGCCTGTGTAATCCTGCTCAACAGCAACCAGACACGGAGTACCTTTTCCTGCTACATACTCGCTTCTTACGGTATGGCCCGGTGCTTTCGGAGCAATCATGGTTACATCAACATTTGCAGGCGGTTTAATCTGTCCGAAATGGATGTTGAAGCCATGTGCAAACATCAGCATATTGCCCTCTTCCAGATTCGGCTCGATATCATTTTTGTACAGAGACGCCTGTTTCTCATCGTTGATCAGGATCATGATGATATCTGCCTGCTTTGCAGCCTCTGCTGCTGTATATACTTTCAGGCCCTGTGCTTCTGCCTTTGCCCAGGATTTGCTTCCCTCATAAAGACCGACGATCACGTCACAGCCGGACTCTTTCAGGTTCAGCGCATGAGCATGTCCCTGGGAGCCATAACCGATAATCGCTATCTTCTTGCCCTCCAGCAGGCTCAAATTACAATCTTCCTGGTAATAAATCTTTGCTGCCATTGTTACTTCCTCCACATTTTAGATAAAATTATATTGTCAGGGGCACCGGAACATGTCCTCAGACAACCTCGTCAAGATCGTTCTGAAACCACGCTCCTTTATGTAATAATGCCTCCAGCAAACGATGTAAAACAATGATGCCGTCCACCCTCCGGCAGCCACCCGGATTTCCGGACAGCCGCACAATATCTGCGGTCGATTACTGTCTGACGGTAAAGCATCCGAAACAATCCGCAAACCGGCTTTTACAGATACCGTACATCGTGGGTTCCACGGGAAAGTCCGGTAATTCCTGTGCGGGCCAGTTCCAGGATCTCATAATCCTCCAGCAGTTCCATAAAGCCTGACAGCTTTGATTTGGAACCGGTCAGTTCAATGATCAGGCTCTCTGTGCCGACGTCCACGATCTTTGCGCGGAATACATCGGAGATCATGATCAGATCGCGGCGTTTTTCTTTGTCCGCGCGGACCTTGATCAGCAAAAGCTCTCTGTGAACGCTTTCATTGGGTTTCAGAACCTTAATATCAATGACATCCACAAGCTTCTCCAACTGTTTCGTGATCTGTTCAAGAATCAGATCGTCGCCGTGACAGACAACGGTCATACGCGAATAGGCCGGATCTGCCGTCGTTCCCACCGTAAGGCTGTCAATATTATAGCCTCTCCGGCTGAACATACCGGCTACACGGCTCAGCACGCCGGCTGTATTATCAACCAATAAAGATAAAATTCTCTGCTGTTCCATCTGTCGAACCTACTTTCCTAAGTAATGTAAAACATATAGCAGTTCAGCCAGCTGAACTGTTATGAAAACATCTTATGCATTATATTAGCAACTTCACTCTTCTTTGTCAATGAAAAATGCAAAGGAAATACAATCTCCGACAGAAAATATTCGGCTCCGTCAGGGATTTTATCCTAATTTATACTGATTTTTCCACCTTTTTTCCTTTGCACGGAGCCATTGGCACCGTCATTTTCTTTAACTTTCTCCGCAGATCCCGTCTTCTCCGGGCATTTTCCACCCATGGTGATCCGTATGGAGAAGATGATGCGCCTTTTCAGAAAGCGGTTTTCCCAAGTAGTTCCGGTAACATTCCCGGATGGAAGGATTTTCATGGGAAAATCTCAGCGGATTTTTCTGATCCAGCTGATAGAGCACCTGTCCTCTCACATCCGCCAGTTCCACTCCGTCATGGATCGGCTGTCCGCCGCCTCCGGCACATCCGCCCGGACAGGCCATAACTTCCACAAAATCATAGGAAACCTCGCCTTTTCGAACCGCCTCAACCAGCTTTCTCGCGTTGCCAAGTCCATGTGCCACAGCCACATGCAGCGTTCTCCCTGCCAGCTCGAAAGACGCCTCTTTCCAGCCCTCCATGCCGCGAACCGCAGCAAAAGCATCCGGATCAGGATTTTTTCCTGTGGCAAGCCAGCTGGCCGTGCGCAGCGCAGCTTCCATAACTCCGCCGGTTGCTCCGAAGATCACCCCTGCACCGGACGCCGTTCCCAGAGGCTGGTCAAATTCTTCTTCCGGAAGCAGTTCCGGCAAAATCTGCTCTGCCCGGAACAACCGGTCCACCTCTCTGGTAGTCAGCACCACGTCCACATCCTGACCGGCGCCCGCGTCATTCATCGTCGGATATGCACACTCCTGTTTTTTCGCCAGACACGGCATGATCGAAACGCTGAAGATCAACGAGGGATCCACACTCATCAGCTCTGCATAATAACTCTTTGCGATCGCACCGAACATCTGCTGCGGCGATTTCGCGCTGGAAAGCTGGTCTGTCATATCAGGATACTGCGATTTCAGGAAACGCACCCAGCCGGGACAGCAGGATGTGAACATCGGCAATTTCTGATTCTTTTCATCCGAAAGTCTCTCCAGAAATTCGCTGCCCTCCTCCATGATCGTAAGATCCGCGGAGAAATCCGTGTCGAAAATATAGTCAAACCCGATCCTGCGCAGTCCGGCCACTAACCGTTTTACCGTGGCTTTTTCCCTGGACATACCGAGCCCTTCGCCCCAGGCCGCACGCACAGACGGAGCGATCTGTACGACCGTGATCTTTCTTTCATCCGCCAGTGCATCCAGCACTTTATCGACATCGTCCCGTTCATGTAGCGCTCCCACCGGACAGTGGGTCACACACTGACCGCAGAGAGAGCAATCCGCCTCGGAAATTTTCCTGTTTCCGGAAACATCCACCGTCGTACGGGAACCGGTGTTGGCCACATCCCAGACATGGAGATCCTGGATCTTATCACAGACCTGTACGCAGCGCATACATTTGATACATTTGGCTGCGTTTCTCTGAAGCGGGAAGCCTTTTTCCCAGTTGTTTTCCGGGAGTTCCTTTTCAAAGGGGAGTTCCAGGATTCCCAGATCATTCGCCAGACGCTGCAGGGAGCAGTTCCCGCTGCGGATACAGACGGCGCAGTTGCTGTCATGCTGAGACAAAAGCAATTCCACATTGGTTCTTCTTGCCGTCATCGCCTTGGGGCTGTTCGTGTAAATCACCATTCCATCCTGCACCCGATTGTTGCAGGCCGTGACCAGCTTCGCGTATCCTTCTACCTCCACCGCGCAGACACGGCAGGCGCCGATTTCATTGAGGTCTTTCAGATAACATAACGTCGGGATCCGGATCCCTGCGGATGCAGCAGCCTGAAGAATCGTATTGTTTTCTTGTGTCTCGATCTTTTGTCCGTTGATCGTAATCTTTACCATCGTTCCACTCTGCCTCCTTTAAAAATTCCGAATCCGAAATGATCACAGCGCAGGCAGCGCCCTGCCTCCTGCTGCGCCTCCTCCAGCGTCATCGGACACTCCATAAGATCAAAGTCTTTGACTCGCTCTGCGGCGCTCCGCTCTTTCATATTGATTCTTCCACATCCCGGCCGGTCGTCCAGACGTACCTTTGGGATCTCTACATCCACAGAGATCACATGGTGACCGCCCAGATATTCGTCGATGTTTGCCGCTGCCACCTTGCCGGCTGCAATCGCACGGATCACAGTCGCCGGACCGGTGACACAGTCTCCGCCGGCAAAAACACCTTCGCTGTCGCGGACTCCGCTCCAGTCCATTGCCTCGATCGCACCGCCGCGCCGGATGGGAATCCCATACTTTTCAAACTCACGGCTCTCAATTCCCTGGCCGATCGCAACCAGTACCAGATCACAGGGCAGACGGACCGGATCCACCGAAGCACTGTACGGCGCCGGACGGCCCCGGGAAATCCGTCCGATCACCTGGGGCTGCGCCCAGAGAGCGCTGACTTTTCCCTGTTTATCTTTTTCGATTTTCAGAGGAGCATGGAGTTCCAGGAGTTCACAGCCTTCCTCCAGCGCTCCGTCCACCTCTTCCGGAAGCGCGGTCATGTCAGACTTCCTGCGGCGGTATACGATCTGTACACGTTCCGCACCCAGACGGATCGCCGAGCGCGCCACGTCCATCGCCACGTTTCCGCCGCCGATCACCGTGATCCGTTTTCCTGTGTAATCAGGCATCTCTCCATCTCCGATCCCGCGCAGCATCTCCACCGCCGAGACAACGCCCTCAGCTTCCTCTCCTTCGATTCCGATTTTTCTGTCGATATGCGCGCCGATCGCAAGATAAACCGCATCATACTTTTCACGGATCTCGGCGATCGAAGGATTTTCGCCGACACAGGTCTCCGTATGTACTTCGATGTTCAGACTGAGGATCTGACGGATCTCGCGGTCCAGGGCTTCCCTCGGAAGACGGTAGTTGGGAATTCCATACCGCAGCATACCGCCCAGCCGTTTCCTCTGCTCAAAAATCGTCACATGGTGTCCCATCAGCGCCAGATAATACGCCGCGCTGAGACCGCCAGGGCCTCCGCCGATCACAGCCACACGTTTTCCTGTCGCAGGCGCCGGTTCCGGAACAGGAACCTCCCCTGCATGCTCCACGGCAAATCTCTTCAGACCGCGGATATTGATCGGATCGTCCATCAGTGTTCTGCGACACCTGGTCTCACAGGGATGTTCGCAGATCAATCCACAGACACAGGGAAGAGGATTGTCTTTTCGGATCAGGCGGACCGCATCCGCGTATCTTCCCGCTTTGACAAGCGCCACATATCCCGGAATATCCACACCTGCCGGACACTGGGATACACAGGGAACCGGCTGATCCAGAGACATGGAGCAGCGGCCGGTTTTGACATGCTGTTCAAAATCTCCCCGGAAACCGCGGACCGCTTTCAGGACCATGCGGGCCGCCTCATAACCGATCGCACAGTCGGCGGAATCAAAAATAGTCTGGGCGGTCTTCTCGATCACCTGAATCGTATCCATATCCGCTTTATGATCCAGCACAGAATCTATCAATTTTTCCAGCTGACCAAGTCCCACCCTGCACGGGACACATTTTCCGCAGGACTGCGCATGGCACATCTTCAGAAAAGAACTGGCCAGATCCACCGGGCAGAGTCCCGGAGGGCTGGCAGTGATTCTTCGCTCCAGGTCTTTGTACAGACCTTCTATCGTTGTCTGAGCCTGATTTTCCGTAATGATACTTAATCTGCTCATAGTTACGCTGCGCCTCCTTTTTCCAATTATTTTTTCTGTTTCTCCATTATATCAGTTCTTTCTGACAAATTGCAAGAAAAGACAGTCGATCTCACATTTTACCGATAACAGTTCAGCCAGCGGAACTGTTACTTTTACTGTCTATATCGCAGAATACAGGAAGGGTCTTGCCAAACAAAATTCATCTCTCAATTTCACGGATCATTGAATATTCATTGAGTAACGTTCCGTCTTTCAATCGAATAGCATTCGGCTTCACCCCTGTTATCCTAAAACCCATTTTTTCATATAATGCCCGAGCACGGCTATTCCCTTCCGTGAATTCCAGTTCCAGTTGCATTATATTTGGATTTTCTTCTGCGATACGAATTAACTCCTCAAAAAATCTTGTTCCGATTCCCTGGTTCCAGAATTCACGCAGCAATGCAACACCAACCGTCGCACGATGTCTGATTTTTATTTTGTCACTCCATGTGATCTGGCAATTTCCCGCAACCTTTCCATCGACCAGACACACGAGCATTGCCTCATTATCTGCCTAATTCATCCTGTCAAATAAAGCTTTTTCTCTTTCAACAGTATGTTTCCTGCACTCCTCAGGATAAGGCAGAATAAAATCAGTGTCGCCAGCTGCAATATACAGATAATCTAACATACCTTGAACATCCTCATCTTTTGGACTACGGATCAAAGCATTCCTTCCATCTTTCAATTTATATTTAATATCTTGAATTATCATAATTTTCTCCTAAAATTTCAATTATCCCACATTCCGTCGAAAAAATGATGC
Source organism: Candidatus Fusicatenibacter merdavium (assembly GCA_019115005.1). Taxonomy (GTDB): domain Bacteria; phylum Bacillota; class Clostridia; order Lachnospirales; family Lachnospiraceae; genus Fusicatenibacter; species Fusicatenibacter merdavium. The sequence goes on from DXEK01000015.1 coordinate 38,417, forward strand.
CAGGGACAAAATACCTTTTAACTACAACATCATAGGACAGCTGTATTGCCACGACAGACGGCGATAAAAATCAGAGTAACAGAAAAAGGACTTCCACACAGCTGGCTGTATGGAAATCCCTTTTTCACTTCTTATCATCATGCCAAACACAAAAGACAAGCTTATTTTTTACCAATCTTACCCATGATAAAAACACAGAGCATAATGATCAGGATGGTCACAAAAATTCCGACCATGCCCATCCACATAATATTCAGCGACGACAGCACAGTTGCCATATCCATGATTCGTACCTCCTTACAGCCTCACAGCATATTAGTTACCAGGTTAATAACCATACCGCCCGCGATAACAGATGCGATCTGACCGGACACGTTAGCACCTGCAGCATGCATCAGAATAACGTTAGTCGGATCTTCCTGCATTGCGATTTTCTGTACTACACGGGAAGACATCGGGAAGGCAGAGATTCCTGCACCGCCGATCATCGGATTCACTTTTTTCTTCAGGAACAGGTTGACGATCTTCGCAAATACGACACCGCCGATGGTATCCATAACGAAAGCGAACAGACCGATGACCATGATCATAATAGTCTGTACTGTAACGAAGTTCTCCGCCTGCATACTGAAGGAGATCGTGATGCCCAGAAGCAGTGTGATCAGGTTTGCCAGATTATTCTGTGCCGTGTCGGACATCGTTCCGAGTACGCCGCACTCACGGATCAGGTTACCGAACATCAGGAAGCCGACCAGCGCAACAGATGTCGGAGCAACCAGACCTACGATGATCGTAACAACGATCGGGAACGCGATACGCATCTGACGGCTGACGCTCTTCGGATTGTACTCCATATGGATCCGACGTTCTTTCTTTGTGGTGACCAGCTTGATTGCTGCCGGCTGAATGATCGGAACCAGCGCCATATAGGAATAGGCGGCTACCGCGATCGGACCAATGTAATTGGAATTCAGGACCTGAGATACCAGAATGGAAGTCGGGCCGTCGGCCGCACCGATGATACCGATGGAAGCCGCATCCTTCAGGTCAAAGCCAAGCAGCGCTGCCAGCAGAATCGCCGCAAAGATACCGAACTGCGCACCTGCGCCGAACAGAAACATTACCGGGTTGGAAAGCAGAGGACCGAAATCGATCATCGCTCCGATTCCGATAAACAGCAGGACCGGCATCGCCTCCGATGCATTGATTCCAACATCGAACAGCCATGTGACGATACCGTGGGATTCGATTCCTCCCTCAAGCACCTGATCCAGAACGCCGGACATCGGCAGATTCACCAGGATTGCACCGAAACCCATAGGCAACAGCAGAGACGGCTCATACTCTTTCTTGATTGCGAGCCAGATCAGCACAACTCCGACCACATACATGACAACCTGCTGCCACGTCAGAGCCATTATGCCTTCAATCAAAAACTCCATATACTTTACTCCTTCTCTCTGAGATTTTAAAAGAATCGCAGCTGCCAGCGTTCTCTTTCAATCCCTTTCACACCGACTTACGTTCCGCAGAAAATATCTCTGTCAGAGACGGCCCGTCCACAATAACATCCTGTTACTGAAAAACGAGACTTTTATGCAGCGGCTTTTTATCGAACTGCAGTAAAAGTCTCGCTGTTTCAATTTTCTGCGGATCGCAGTCCAGAACGTGTTTGAAATTCCATTCCTGCAATTTTCAAATACTCTTTCTCACTTAAATCGGAATGACGCAGGAAAATCCATCTAAAATGGCAGCTACTCCCTTTTAACTGTACTAATTATAAACATTTTATAAATTCTTGTCAATTATTTTCCTGATTTTTTCAGTTTTCTTAATTTTTTCAGCAAACCTCACAAAAAATCGTTATCATTCTGTAGGATTCGTCAGTTGACCCAAGGATTCTTCTCCTTTTCCCGTCCTGAAAATCTGAATTTCCGCAAAGACTCAGACAGGTCTGCGCATTTGCCGCGCAGACCGTATGAGAACATAGGACTTATGGGCCTCCGGCCGTCACAACGGTTCCCCTCAGATTTTCTTCCCTGCCAGGATCTCCTTGTAATCTTTATAATTTTCCTCCAGCAGCTTCGGCGTATTCAGTCCATACGGACATTTCTTCATACAGGCTCCGCAGTGCAGGCACCCTTCGATCTTCTTCATCATTTCCTGTGCCTGAGGCGTGAGCTGCGCGGCGGAAGGAGCGCGCCGGATCAACAGACTCATACGCGCGCAAGTATTGATCTCGATCCCGGCCGGACACGGCATACAGTAGCCACAGCCGCGGCAGAAGTTTCCGGAAAGTTCTTTCCGATCCTTCTCGATCAGAGCTTCCAGCTCCGGAGTCATCTTTGGCGGACAGACTACATACTCCAGAAATTCATCCAGTTCCCTCTCTCTCTGCACTCCCCAGATTGGAAGTACGTGGTCAAACTGATCCAGATAAACGTAAGCGGCAGCAGAGTTTGTGATCAGTCCGCCGGACAGCGCCTTCATCGCCAGAAATCCCATCTGCTTTTCTTTACATTTTTCAACGATCTTCAAATCCTGCTCCGTCGCAAGATAACAGAACGGGAACTGCAGAGTCTCATACAGTCCGGACTCCAGGATCTCGTCCGCAACTTTCAGCCGATGATTGGTGATCCCGATATGGCGGATCTTTCCCTGGGCCTTGGCTTCCAGCATCGCCTCGTACAGACCTGTGCCGTCTCCCGGCTTCGGGCAGAACGCAGGATTGTGGAACTGATACAGATCGATATAATCTGTATTCAGCTTTTCCAGGCTGGTCTCCAGATCCTTCCAGAACTGATCCGCATTCTGAGCCGCCGTCTTGGTGGAAATGTAGACCTTGTCCCTGATATGGGAGAAAGCTGCCCCCAATTTTTCCTCGCTGTCTGTGTAGGCTCTCGCGGTATCAAAGAAATGAATCCCTCCTTCATAGGCTCTGCGCAGAAGCTTTACGGCGTCATCCTTGCTGATCCTCTGGATCGGAAGCGCGCCAAAACCATTTTTGTTGACCGTGATCCCGGTTTTTCCCAGTGTTACCTCTGTCATATCTGTCTCCTTTCTTTCTCTGAAAATATGTATCTTCCGAATCGGAACCGCCTGATAAGCTTTCAAACAGGCTTTGTATCATTGTATCATACGGAGTATTGCCATGTCAAAAGATCGGAAAGCGGGATCCGCCTTTCCAACGCTTCAGATCCGGTTTTTGTATATTTTGGAAATTTAAGGACATATTAAAAGCAGCGGATGTCTGTCTGTGGGAGGCGACCGTTCGGCCGGCTGAACCTGTTAGATGAAAGGATCGGAGTCTGTCCGGAACCCGGCAGAACTGCTGGATCTTTTTCCGGCCGGAACAGTGTCGGGCCCTCCGTCAGAAGACATTGCAGCGGCATTTTTTTCAGAAAGGATTGTGAATATGGCAACAGATTTCAGTACCAGCAAAACCAGAGAAAACCTGATGCGTGCGTTTGCAGGAGAAAGTCAGGCGCGAAACCGTTATACGATCGCCGCTTCCTGCGCAAAGAAAAACGGACTGGCTGTCGTGGAGGCAGTGTTCCGATTCACGGCAGATCAGGAAAAAGAACATGCGGAAATTTTTTACAACCATCTTGCTCCCCTGGCAGGGACAACAATCGAAATCGACGGAACGTATCCGGTAGATCTGTCCAAGGATGTGGCTCAGCTTCTTCGGGCCGCACAGCACAATGAATTTGAAGAACATGACGATGTCTACAAAGCTTTCGAGGAGACCGCGCGGCAGGAAGGCTTTCAGGCCATCGCCTCCTCTTTCCACATGATCGGCGCGGTAGAAAAGCTTCACGGAGAACGCTTCGGAATGTTCGCGGATCTTCTGGAACAGGAGAAACTGTTTGTCTCCGATGTGGAAACTTCCTGGATGTGTCTGGCCTGCGGCCATATTTACCGCGGGACGAAAGTGCCGGAAGTCTGCCCGAACTGTCATCATGACCGGGGATATTTCGTGCGCCTGGAGCTGGCTCCCTATACTTCCCTGAAAATGGCGTAAATACTTCTCCGTCTCTGACTGCACCCGCAACTTCACCGCACCATTTCCGGTTTTCGAAGAAACGGCGAAGTCAAAACCATCAAAAGCTGCCGCAGCGACAAATTGATTTCTGTCGCTGCGGCAGCTTTCTCTTCCTGAAAAAATAGTTACAGTTCAGCCAGCTGAACTGTAACCGGCATCCAGCCATTGAGAATCGTTTCACTCTGCCTTGATCTGTCACTCACTCATCTCGAAAAACGATCTCGCCGGTCTCGGCATTCATGGACTCAATGATTGCAAGAGATTCTACGCGGATTCCCCGGCGGCGGAGTTCATCTCCTCCCGGCTGAAAACCTTTTTCGATCACAATACCGGCTCCTACCAGCTCGGCCCCGGACATTTTAACCAGATCCGAAAGCCCCTCCAGCGCTTTTCCGTTCGCCATAAAGTCATCGATGATCAGCACCTTGTCGCCCTTTCCCAGGAATTCCTTAGATACGATGATGTCATAAATTCTCCCGTGGGTAAAAGATTCCACTTTCGTCGTCCAGGTATCCCCCGCAATATTCTTGGTCTGTGTCTTTTTGGCAAACACAACCGGCACGTCAAAAGACTCAGCGACAATACAGGCAATCCCGATTCCGGATGCCTCAATGGTAAGGATCTTATTGATCTCTTCTCTCTGAAAACGTCTCTGGAATTCTTTTCCGATCTCCTGAAACAGATGGATATCCATCTGGTGATTCAGAAAACTGTCCACCTTCAATACATTTCCTTCCTTGACCTTTCCGTCTTTTCGAATCCTCTCTTTCAACAGTTCCATGAATAGAAACCCTCCGTGCTTTCTTTATAATTTCCTACTATTGTATCTTTTTTTCTATTTGTTTGCAAGCATTTTGTAATTTCGACAGGAAAAATCAGTAACAGTTCAGCCAACTGAACGGTTACTGCATCCAGCCATTAAGAACCGCTTCGCGATGGGCCGGATGCCCACAGGCACTATGTTATCACACGGTCTGCGCAGTAAATGCGCAGACTTGGCCGAACTGTAACATAAATCACTGCAAAAACACTTCTGAACAGACTCCTGTGAATTTTGAAAACTTTCAGAATCTCTTTAGAAAGTCTTTAAGATCTGTACATAGTTTGCACACATTTCTTCCGTATACTATGTATTGTAAACAAGAGGACGGCAATGATTCATCTTCGGATGTGTGGTTGTCTGTCCTCGCCTAACAAACACCTAACTTTTTTATAAATCTTCTTTTTCACAGGGTCGATGTAACGCATCGGCCCTTCCTCCATTTGAAATCCAGATTGTCTTAAGACAAAATTGTCGCGGCAGCCTATTGCCTTTTTCCCATGTGTGTGCTATCTTTTTGCTGGTTGTGGTGAATAACCGTTCACCGATCTTAAAAGCACGCAGAAAACGGCAGGAGGTTCTAATGGAATATAAAATTTCAGGTTTGGGAGAGGACGCGGCGAAGATCCGCACAGAAGTTTTTGTGGAGGAACAGGGTTTTTCCAATGAATTTGACGATACGGACCATATAGCGGAACATATTGTTTTTTACGAGGACGGAATCCCCGCCGCCGTATGCCGTTTTTATCCGGATCACATGGAAGGCACATTCATCGCCGGAAGGATCGCCGTGCGCAGAGAATTCCGCGGACGCCATCTGGGCAATTTTATCATGAGCACACTGGAACAGGAGATCCGTAAGAGAGGCGGACGCAGGATTCTGCTTTCCGCGCAGAAACAGGCTGTTCCATTTTATGAGAAAAACGGGTATCACTGTATCGGCGAACCCTACCTGGATGAATTCTGCCCGCATATTCAGATGGTCAGAGAGCTCTGATTTTTCATCTCCGGAAAAAACACAGTGTTGTCGTATCTACTATTATACGACAGGCGGCAAAAGGTCATAAATTTCATGTTTACATTGTCCATGAAAATTTATGACCTTTGAACGTTTTCAGGAGCCTTCCGTATATCGTGCTCTGCAGTCCTGCCGATCTCACGCATCCAACGGATACTTATCCGTCAGGCTCTTCACCAGTCCCAGGGCCTCTTCTCTGTTTTTCTCCGCGTCTTTCAGCATCAGAGAAATCGCCTCTGCGATCACATCCATATCTTCCGCATTCATCCCTCTCGCCGTCACTGCAGGAGTTCCCAGGCGCAGGCCGCTGGTTACAAAGGGAGACTGCGGGTCATTGGGGATCGCGTTTTTGTTAGCCGTGATGTTGACACTGTCCAGCAGAAGTTCCACTTCCTTTCCGGTTTTTCCCATCGCCGCCAGATCCACCAACATCAGGTGATTGTCCGTTCCTCCGGAGACGATCTGAATTCCGCGTTTCATCAGTCCAGCGCAGAGTGCCTGTGCATTCTCCACCACATTTTTTCCGTATTCCCTGAATTCGTCGCTGAGCACTTCCTTAAAGCAGACCGCTTTTGCCGCGATCACATGCATCAGAGGGCCTCCCTGGATCCCGGGGAATACCGCCTTGTTCAGCTTATGCTCTTTGGCAAACTCTTCGCTGGAAAGGATCAATCCTCCCCGGGGTCCGCGAAGGGTTTTATGCGTCGTGGTCGTCGTCACATGAGCATAGGGAATCGGACTCGGATGCTGGCCTGACGCTACCAGTCCGGCGATATGCGCCATATCTACCATCAGATAAGCGCCTACCTCATCGGCAATCTCCCGGAACCGTTTAAAATCAATGATCCTCGCATACGCGCTTGCACCGGCGACGATCAGCTTCGGCCGGCTCTCCTTCGCCAGGCGTTCTACCTCATCGTAGTCGATCACACCATTCTCATTCACCCCATAAGGAACAATTTTAAAATATGCACCGGACATGTTCGCCGGACTTCCGTGGGTCAGATGGCCGCCGTGCGCCAGATTCATTCCCATCACAGTGTCGCCCGGCTGCAGCAGTGCAAAGAAAACCGCCATGTTCGCCTGGGCGCCGGAATGCGGCTGAACGTTTGCATAAGTGCATCCGAAAATCTTTTTCGCGCGCTTGATGGCCAATGTCTCGACTTCGTCGACCCACTGGCATCCGCCGTAATAACGTTTTCCCGGATATCCCTCTGCGTACTTATTGGTCAGTACACTTCCCATCGCAGCCATCACGGCTTTGGACACCCAGTTCTCGGAAGCGATCAGTTCAATATGACTGTTCTGACGTTCCTGCTCCTTGACAATCAGGTCAGCGATCTCCGGGTCGACCGCCCTTACTTCCTCTAATGAATACATATTTTGTCCCTCCTGGAAATACTTTTGTTTTTATGGTGCGCACATTATGAGTACATATTAGTGGATAGGGAGACCTTTGTCAAGAAGAAGTTTGCGGGAATTACTGTTTAAAAAAACAGTTCAGGACAATCTCACGGGGTCTTGCACCCGCCACTGTGCCTTAACTGATACAGCACATTGGTCCAGGAACCACAGACTTTCTGAAGCCGTTTCCACAGTTCCTTTGGGACCTCTTTCTTTTCAGGATCTCTCCCCAGCGTTTCGCGGATCTCCTGCAGCTTCTGCAGGTCACTGACTGTTGTCTCGTCAGGATTCACCAGCCGATAACAGCAGTCGTAGAGCGCCTGACTATGATGTCTGGAGCCTGGATTTTTCCGGTGATCGATATGAGTAGAAGAAAACGGCCGGATCCGCACCACGGGTTCCAGTCCCACCTGGTACAGGGCATTTCTCCAGCTTTTGCAGCTTGCGATCAGCGTTTCCTGCACTTCCCGTGGAACCTCGCTTTTTCTCGGAGGCCTCCCGGTCTCTTCCGCTTTCTTCCGGATCTCCCTCAAATATCTTCCGGAAATCTCGTCCAGATCTTCCACCGGATAAACTGCGTTTTTCTCAAAAAATTCCGCGTTCAGACCGGCCGCCCGTACGATAGCGCCCCAGTCTTTTTCATACTTTTTCAGTTTCGTACACAGCTCCGGCACATCTGAAGGGTGGGGGATCCTGCAAAGTTCCTTCGCCTCCTGCCTGAGCTGTCCGAGCAGCGACCGGTATCTCTTTTTATCCTCCTCCATCTCGCTCCAGGACTTGCCCCCGGATCCGGAAGAACGCTTCAGTCCGGCCGTCTCCAGCGCATAAGGCCATTTTCGGAATCTTTTCCGAATATACTCCCGCAGCACCCAGAATACCTCCTTCTGAGACGGCGAATGATCCAGCTCCCTGGCTCTTTTCCGCAGCAGCTCCAGAAGAAGTTCATCCTCCAGTCCTGCATAGAAACTCCGCCCTTTCCGTGTTTCAAGAGAAAACTCCTGATACAGGAAACCGGAAGTCTCCTGACGGCCCTGATCCATATCTCCGGCAGAAGCTGCCGACCGCAGCAGTGTCTGCAGCTTCTCCTTCTGTCCGGAACTTATACTTTTCTCAGTGTTCATCTCACAACTCCCTTTTCTGCATTTTTCCCTGTATCTTTTGAAGGAATTCCCTGCACATGCCGTTTACAGGAAAGAAACGGCAGCAAATACGCTCTGAGGCGGCAGGCTATGTCTTCTGCTCCCATCAAAAAAAGCCTGCTCCACCTGGAACGGGCCTTTTTCCTGCAAAAAAGACAGACTGCCGCTGGGGAAGTTTCCGCAAACCTGCGACCGCTTCGCCGACTTATACTCCCACTCACGGCGCCTGTGCCGGACTTTCACCGGACTTCCGATTAAGAGTTCCTGTACTGCTTTTACATTCCTCATCGCATCTGTTTTTCAATTACGTCTGTCATTATACTTCCGGTCCTCTGTCTTGTCAATGTCTCTTTTCCTTGTGTTTCCCGCCGTAATAGGCTATAATGGTTCCAAAACTTTACCGAAAATATTACAGGAGGATTTTCATGAAACCTAATAAACTGGAACTCCGTGTCATCCAGATACTTGTTCTCGCAGCGCTCCTTATCCTTGGAATCCGTTATTTCGATGTACTGATCTCCGCCCTGGGAAAGCTCTGGAGCGTGGTTCTCCCTCTGCTCGTTGGCGCCGCGATTGCTTTTACCCTGAATATTCCGATGAAAAAGCTGGAAAAGCACTATTTCCCCAACAGCGATAATAAATACATCCGGAAAAGCCGCCGGCCGGTCTGCCTGCTTCTGTCTGTGATCTTAATCCTTCTGGCCGCCGCTTTCATAATCCGACTGGTCATCCCGGAGCTGATCAATGCTTTCTCTCTTATTATAAGAGAAGTGATCGCCTACCTGCAGATGGGTCAGGAATGGCTGACGGAAAACTCCGAAGCGTTTCCATCGTTTATCAATCAGTTCATCGGACAGGAGGTGGATATCCGGGAGACCGTTCAGCGGCTGATGAATATCGTTCTTCAAGGCGTCAGCGGAATCCTCGGCTCTGCCGTCAGTGTCTTCGGTTCTCTGGCCGGTATCGCGATGGATACGGTATTTGCAGTGATCTTCGCGCTGTACCTTCTGTTTGGAAAGGAAAAGCTGCTCAGCCAGCTGAAAAGACTCTGCCGCCGGTATCTCGGACCGGTCGTGACGCTCAGGATCGGATACGTTCTGCGAATCTTTAACGTAAAATTCCAGAACTTCATCATCGGACAGTGTGTGGAGGCGCTGATTCTCGGCGTTCTCTGTACGATCGGCATGCTGGTTTTCCGTTTTCCCTATGCCCTAATGGTTGGCGCTACGATATCGGCCACCGCGCTGATTCCGATCCTCGGCGCATATCTCGGCGCGGCGATCGGCGCATTTATGATTTTCACGGAAAGCCCTCTCCGGGCGCTGGGATTTCTTGTATTCATCGTCGTGCTGCAGCAGCTGGAAGGGAACCTGATCTACCCGAAAACAGTCGGTTCATCCATTGGTCTTCCGGGGATCTGGGTGATCGCTGCAGTCACCATAGGCGGCGGACTGGCAGGCATTCCGGGCATGCTGGTAGGGGTTCCTCTTGCGGCAGCGATCTATCAGATGATCTCAGATGATGTACACCGCAGTGAGTGGAAAGCGGCTGCTGCGCATACAAAAAGCGATAAAATTCCTGCCGATGCCGGGACTTTCAGCACCGGAAAAAACGCTGCTCCGGCAAAAACTGCCGAACCCATAAATCCCGCAGAAGCTTCCGGCACCGCTGCGGATTCCAATCCCGGCAACGGTTCGGCCGGTTGAACTGCTTCCGATCCTGTGGATCCGGATTTCTGACTTATAGCATTCGCTGGCTGACGCTGGATTTCAGATTCTGATGTACTGAATTTGATGCGATATTTTCTTGGAACGCTATAGTTCAGCAGAAAGGAAAAGGCGCCGCATCGTTTCATGCAGCGCCTTTTCCTTTTGCTTCCATCATCTGTCCTCTGTCATCCGGCAGACGGTTTTCCCCATAATCACCGGATGGCTACCGGATGACTCTCGGATAATCATACCCGCGATCCGGACGAAACTTCACAGGAGAAACTTCAAAATAAACGACTCCGTGTTCCTTCACACAAATCTCCAGACGCAAGATCCCGTCCTCCGGTTTCCGCAGTCCGGCATTTACCGCCGGAACCGCCGCTTCCCGAAGAGTTTTTTTCTGGCTGCCGCTCAGGCTGGCGGGTTCTCCCATTCCATGCCACAGAGAAAGGGGATTGCAGGTTTCCTCATCCACGGTCCTTGTCAGCACACTGTAGCTCTCTCTGTCCGCAGGCAGTTCAAAGCAAAGTTCCAGCTCTTTCCCGCTTCGCTCCAGACTCTCCAGCCAGGCGATTCCCC
>DXEK01000137.1 GCA_019115005.1 Candidatus Fusicatenibacter merdavium
TACGGTTTCATGTATAAATATGAGCCTGAGTTGTCCACAAACATTGAAATTTCAAGGCAAAATAAAAAAATAATTTTCTCTGTTTTGACGAAAAAACGATGCGTTAAAAACAGGAGTCCTGAACAGTTACAAACAAGATTAAAAACACAGATTTTTTTCAAAGATCAGACTTCCGGGGATATGTTATGAAAGATAGGAGCAAAATTTCGGGAGGCGCCGTAAAAAAAGGAGGGCCGGGGCTTGGGCCCCGGCAGTTATGAAAAAGAAAAAATGTTATATAAAATGGTGTAATGGCTTCTGAGTAACAACAGTTTGGCTGTTCTGTCGTTCCCTTTCTGTTTACAGATTCAGTATACTTGGAAAATATGTTCAGAGTGTGTCCGAATACTGAAGGTTTTGTGAAGATTTTTTGCATTTTTTCCGGACATGGAGGTGCCGGAGTCCTGTCGGGCTCCGGCATTTGTGAAAAAGAAAGTGATATATGTAAACTTTAATAACATGGGTGGGGACGGCAATCCAGGAAACACAAAATTTTTTCCGGCGCTTTTCCGACTTGCGCCTGGCTGTAAAACTATCTGCCGTTCCTCTGTTGATAAGAACAGTATAGAAGAAAAATGTGTTCAGAGTGTGTCGGAAGAATAAAGGATTTCTGAAGAGTAAATGAAATAAGATAGAAGGAGAACATGGCTTATGATCAGACAGGATGGAAACAAAGTATATCGGCGGATGGACGAAGAACTGCTGTGTATTGAACCGTGGGGAGAAAACAGTTTTCGGGTTCGGGCGACACAGCGCCATGAATTTACCGGGGAGGACCTGTCGGCGTTGCTGCCGCCCGAATCCTGTGAGGTCCGGATCTTCCGGGAAGGAACGGATACAGTGATAGAAAACGGAAAGTTGCGATGTGAGATCACACGGACAGGAAAACTCCGTTTTCTGAATCAGAGCGGAAAACTTTTGCTGGAAGAGTATGAGAGGATCCGCGGAATGCAGGAGGAAGGGAGAAAAGAGTTCAACAGCGCCCTGGAACTTGTGCCAAGGACATTTGAACCGCATGCGTGTATGGACAATTACCGCCTGACAGTTCGGTTTGAACCGGTAGACGGAGAGAAGATCTATGGAATGGGACAGTATCAGCAGCCTTATCTTGACCTGAAGGGATGCACCCTGGAACTATCGTTTCTTCCGGGGAGCGGATATGGAGGTTGGCAACATCTATCCGAAAGAGTATGCACGGATGGTGTATGAGGGAATGGAAGCTCAGGGACAGAAACAGATTGTCAATCTGCTCCGGTGCGCGTGGGCGGGCAGCCAGAGATACGGCGCTCTTGTCTGGTCCGGAGATATTGATTCTTCCTTCCGGTCTCTGCGGAACCAGCTTGCTGCGGGACTGAACATGGGAATTGCAGGCATCGTCTGGTGGACAACGGATATCGGCGGTTTTCATGGCGGAAATATATACGATGAAAAGTTTCATGAAATTCTTGTCCGCTGGTTTGAATTCGGGACCTTCTGTCCGGTCATGCGGCTGCACGGGTACCGGGAACCGTTTCAGGAGCCGCTGGGGACAACCGGCGGAGGAAAAACGAACAGCGGAGCGGCCAACGAAGTATGGAGTTATGGAGAGAAGGTCTATGAGATCTGCCGGAAGTATCTGCTGCTCCGGGAAAAACTCCGCCCTTATGTCCGGGAATTGATGCGGGAGGCCCATGAGAAGGGGACGCCGCCGATGCGCCCGCTGTTCTACGATTTTCCGCAGGATCCGGCGGCATGGGAGATTGAGGATCAGTATATGTTCGGACCGGATCTGATGGTCGCGCCTGTTTTGTATGAAAATATGAGAGAGCGGGAGCTGTATCTGCCGCAGGGAGTCTGGAGCAATATCAATGACGGACAGAAGTACGACGGAGGCCGCCGGATTACTGTGGCGGCTCCGCTGGCGGAACTCCCTGTCTTTGTGAAGGCGGGAACGCATCCGGAACTTTGTCCGTCGGCTGTCGGAGGGGCAGACGAAGGATGAATTCTGTTCCGACGCCTTCCAGGCTTTGCACCTGGATCGTTCCATGGTGGGCGCGGACGATCCATTGGACCATGGGCAGCCCCAGGCCTGCGCCCTGACGGCTGTCGGAGCGGGATGGATCCGCCTGATAGAAACGTTCCCAGATATGGGGAAGATGTTCTTTCGAGATCCCGATGCCGTTGTCTTTTACTGAGACTTCGGCAGCTTCTCCGTCGGTGTTCATGGTTACCTGCACCCATCCGTGCTCCCGGCCGTAACGGATGGCATTGGTCAACAGGTTTTCAAACAGGCGGATCATCATCGTTTCGTCGGCGGTCATGGTGACGTCCGGAGCAAGGCGGGACTGCAGTTCTATCTGCTTTTCGCCGGCGTCTTCCTGCTGCTCTTCGAGAATGATTTCAAGAAGATCCGTCAGGTTTACCTGTTCGAAGTGGAGCGGCTGACGATTCTGGTCGGCGCGGGAGAGAAGGAGCAGCTGCGCGTTCATCTGTGCCATCCCTTTTGCCCTTGTCTGAATGATCTCCAGTTCCTGCCGGATCTCCGAAGGAAGTGTTTTCTGTTCCAGCAGGTACTCACAGTGGGACAGGATGACTGCTACCGGTGTGCGCAGTTCATGGGATACGTCGGAAGTAAACTGCCGCTCCCGCTGAAAGGCGCTTTCCAGGCTGGAAAGCATCTGGTTAAAACATTCTGCCAACCGGTGAAACTCATCGCCCCCTCTGGTCAGAGGGATCCGTTTTGACAGGTCAGAGCCTTCCTGGATTTCCTGAACCGTCTTGATCATCGTATTGACCGGGCGCAGGGTTCTGCCGATGAACAGGTATCCGAAAATCGCAGCCAGAATCACCAGCGCGGGAAGAATGATCAGGGAGGTGCGGAGCAGGATACGCATACTCTGCTCCGCGTCCGAAACTGAGACGATCCCACGCACAAACAGAGAACCGTATCCGTTGATGGTTTGAACGACATCGAAGATATACCATCGGGTACTGCCGTCGTCGATGGTCTGGAGGTTTCCATCCTGAAAAGCCGGACGGGCGGAAAAAGAGTAAGGCAGACGCCCGTAAATAAATTTTCCGTTAGAATCATAGACGGACATATAGATACCGTTATTCACATCCATGATATTGGAATCAATGTAAAGTTCCTGACCGTCGTAGCGAATATCCTCTAGGCTGTCGTAGACATGTTCTTTGATCTGCTGCTGGACAGAGGAGAGGAGTTCACTGCTGCTGAGGGACAGAAGGATTGCCAGAAGAAGGCAGACAAGCAGTGTCATGAAAAATGTGTAAAGCAGGGTTAATTTCCATTTGACTGAATGCAATCTACACCTCCGCTTTCAGGACATATCCCGCTCCGCGCACGGTGTGGATCAGTTTCGGTTCGAAATTCTGGTCCAGTTTTTTGCGCAGATAACGGATATAAACGTCGACGACATTGGAGCCGCCGTAATAGTCATAGTTCCAGATGTGCTGTTCGATTTTTTCTCTGGACAGCACGATCCCCTGGTTCAGGATCAGATAGCGCAGTACGGCGAATTCCTTGCTGGACAGGAGAATCTCCGTGTCATCGCGGAAGACTCTGTGGGAATCCAGATAGACGGTCAGATTGGCGGCCCGGCAGATATTATCGCTGGCCGCCGTGTTTTTTCTGAGCATGACACGGATCCGCGCCAGCAGTTCCTCGAAAGCAAAAGGCTTTACCAGATAGTCGTCCGCGCCGGCGTCCAGTCCCGTAACCCGGTCTTCGATGGTATCGCGGGCAGTCAGCAGCAGCACGGGCACCCGGTTTCCGCCAGCGCGAAGTTCGCGCAGGACGGCGAGTCCGTCTTTTTTCGGCATCATGATATCAAGGATCACAGCGTCATATTCCGCCATTTCCAGACAGGACAGCGCTTCTTCCCCGTCCAGACAGGCATCGACACTGTAGGAATGTTCTTCCAGCCGCTTTTTCAGCAGGCGGTTCAGATCTTTTTCATCTTCGGCAATTAAAATCCGCACAGGACATATCTCCTTTCTTTTTCAGGACTTACAGCAATCCACGCTCCTTTGCCCAGCTGCTGATCTTCCGGTAGGCGGGAAGTTCCAGCCCATACTCGTCCGCCAGACGGACGATCCGGTGAACTAGGCCGTCCATCTCACTGGGACCGCCGTGCTGAACATCCCGCTGCATGGAAGTCGTGGAGTCGTCATCCAGGCCGTCGAGGATCTTCAGATTCCGCTCCCCAAGATCCTCATCGAAAGTAATCCCCATGGCGTGTCCCAGTTCTTCTATTTCATGAACTAATGTAAGAAAAAGATCCTGCGCTTCACCGGAATGCTTGAATGCGCCGCCGGTTTCATTCAGATAAATGCCGGCTGCTCCGATCGGAGAGACATAGCTGAATTTTGTCAGAGCTTCCTTTTGAATCTCATCTGTGAATGCGGCGTCGATTCCTGCACCGCAGAGATCCCGTTCTACCTGAGCGGCCAGTGTTTCCAGACGGCGGGGCTGTCCTTTGCGGTAACCGAAAAATACCCGGAAAATCGGACGGGGCTGTATGACGATGCCCGGCGCCTCGATCATACTGTAGATGTAGATGCATCCATCAAGGATGACCGGTACCGGACAGGATTTTTCCAGAATTCCTCCGGTGCCGAAGACATTCAGGATCGGGATCACCAGTGTGTTTTTCGTGGCGGCACGGCGAAGAAACGGAACGGTTTCCTCCAGCGAGTAAAATTTCACACAGACAAAAATAACGTCCGGGGAATCGGAATATTCATCCATGGTACACGCTTTTACAGAGCGGATCTGCCGCTCTCCGAGGCTGCAGCTTTTCAAGATCAGTCCGTTTTCACGGATGGCCTCCAGATGTCTGTTTCTGGCGATCAGGGTTACATCATGGCCCTGTTCCGCAAGAAAACCTCCCAGGCACCCGCCTGTTCCTCCGGCGCCGATCACAACATATTTCATTTCAAATAACCTCCTGCTTATTTCTCAAAAATTCATGTTTCCATTATACCTTCCCGCAAGGGGAAGCACAAGACCCGGCTGAACGGTTAAACCCCAAGCTACAGTTCAGCGGTTGAACTGTAACTACCCCAAACAGGTTAAAATGGAATCTCTTGACTTAAGATCAAAGGTATAGGATAATACGAGTAAAATATTCTGGCTGAAGAACAGCAGCGGGGAGACGGAAATGAGATTGGAAAAAACACAGCGGTATCTGAAGGACAAAGGTTATTCTTATACTTATACGGAAGAGGATGGTATGGGAAGTATTGATTTTGACCATCGCGGTCTGAAGTACCATATCTGGGAGTTTCAGGACGGCGATATCAGCGGCGTGGAGACAAATCTGCGTACCAGCGGACGATCTGAAGATCTGACGGGCGATTATGAAAAAGAAATGATCGAGATCCTGGAAACCTGGTAATTGCCTGAAAAATGCTATTTTCAAAAAAATTCAAAAAATTAAAAAAGTACTTGCATTTTGGCTTGCGATCGTGTATTATAATACATGTCGATGCGGTCAATTGGTCAAGCGGTTAAGACGCCGCCCTCTCACGGCGGAAACAGGGGTTCGATTCCCCTATTGACTGTTGCTGGACGCCTGTTTTGCAGGCGTCTTTTTTGCTTTTAAAAACAAAAACTCAAGGCACCTTGACATTTTTGAAAAATTGTGTTAATTTATAAACAAGACAGCGTGTAGCGATGAGCGTAAAACCAGCCCATCTCTGCACGCTGTTTTTCTTTTGGAGAAAAACGCGAGTTCTCCGAAAAGAACAAACTCATTCCTGCAGTTGGGCGTGTTCCGATGATTTGGAATCAGGAGGTAAAGATTTTGGAAGAGAAAGCGAATAATTTTCTTGAAACCGAAAAGATCGGGAGGCTGATGCGAAAGTATTCTGTGCCATGCATCATTTCACTGGTGGTGGCGGCTCTTTATAACATCGTGGACCAGATCTTTATCGCAAATGCAGATTACCTTGGATCCTATGGTAACGCTGCAAATACAGTCGTATTCCCGCTGACGGTTGTCGCTCTGGCGATTGCTGTTATGATCGGCGACGGCTGCTGTGCCTTTGTGAGTATCAGCCTTGGAGCAGGAATACTTTTTCTGGATCGCGCTTGGAGTTCCTTTCTATATGTTCGGGTAGGCGCTGGGCAAAGCGATTGCTTCCACAGTGATCTCTTATGATGCGGAACTGCTGGAAAAAATTGCGGAAGAAAGCGGATTTGTCAAGGAATATGTAGAGGAGCATGGAGAGGAATCTGTGGGAAAAGGCTGGATCTTCCAGGTGTTTTCTGCCAGAGATTACCAGGGGCATTCCTATCGGGATGATCTCTGGGCAGTTCAGAGAAAGATCATTCTTGAACTTGCCGAAAAGGAACCTTGCGTGATTGTCGGGAGATGCGCGGATTATATCCTCAGGGACAGAGAGGACTGCCTGAGAGTATTTGTCCATGCAGATCCTGCTCTGAGGGCAAAACGGATCGTGGAACATTACGGAGAGCGGAGCGATTCACCGGAAAAGCGGATCCGGGATAAGGATAAGCGCCGAATTACTTACTATCAGTTTTATACGAATCTGAAATGGGGAGACGTTCATAATTATCATATTACTCTGGACAGCGGACAGCTGGGAACGGACAGATGTGTGGACATTCTCACCGGTTTGTATCATTCCTGAGAATCGATGCAATGACATAAATTCAATAAGAAGACAGAGACCCCACAGTTCGCTGCGGGGTCTTTGTGTGATCCGGCTGTTCTTTTCACAGTGTATGTGTTAAAATAGAAAAAGCAACAGGAATTTTTACGGAGAAAGGGTGAACAGGATGAATACAATGGATTTTCATTGTGACACGCTCACAATGCTGAAACCGGAACAGGAAAGTTTTGAAAAGAATACACATATGGTGGATCTGGAGCGGCTGGAGAAGGCGGAAGTCAGAGTTCAGTGCTGCGCGGCGTTTGTGCCGACCGGCAGATTCTCGCAGGAGGAGAGAGATCAGAAGAGCATGGAGGAGTTTCTGAGGATCCGGAGCGTCTGGGATTCTGTGCTGAAGCAATATCCGGACCGTGTGCTGCCGGTACAGTATGTGGAGGATATGGAACAGTGTTTCCGTGAAAAGAAGACAGGGCTTTTGCTGACCATTGAGGATGGAGGGGTCTGCGGCGCGGAACTGTCCAATGTACAGAAAGTGTTTGATCTGGGCGTGCGGCTGATCACACTGACCTGGAACTACGAGAATGCCTTTGCCTATCCGAATGGGAGCCAAGGCGGCCTGAAACCGTTGGGGATTGAGGCGGTGGAGGAGATGAACCGTCTGGGGATTCTTGTGGATGTTTCTCATTTGTCGGACGATGGGTTCTGGGATGTCCGGAAATACAGTAAGCGTCCGTTCCTGGCGTCTCATTCCAATGCCCGCGCAGTGACCGGGCATCAGAGAAATCTTACGGACGAGATGATCCGGGCGATCGGTGAGGCAGGAGGGATTATCGGCCTGAATTTTGCGCCGGGATTTCTCGGTGAAGATGAGCAGAGCCGTGTCAGCGATATGGTCCGTCATGTGCTGCATCTGCGCGAAAAAGGCGGATCGGAAGTACTTGCCCTGGGCAGTGACTTTGACGGGATCCGGGGAAAACTGGAGATCGACGGACCGGACAAATTTGTCCTTCTTTGGGAAGCACTGCATAAGGCAGGGCTGTCTGAGACAGAACTGGAGGGTATGTGGCACGGAAACGGAGAGCGGATCCTGAGGGAGGTTCTTCCGCATCGCTGAGAACGGCCGGACAGGGATCTCTACGGCATGACGGCGGATCTCGCAGTGCAGTTTTGTCGTTGGCAGATACATGTTTTTGCATCTTCCGGTAAAAATATGGCAGAGGGGAAAAGGAGGGAAAACGGATGCTGGAGAAGATCGATTTGACGAAGAAACTCGAGAAAGAGGAATATGAAAAACGGATGAAAGAACTGGAGCCCAGACTTGGAAGACTTCAAAGAGAATGCCGGGAGCGGAAACTTCCGGTGATGATCGTTTTTGAAGGCTACGGGGCTTCCGGAAAAGGCGCGCAGATCGGGGCATTGATCCATGCCTTGGATCCGAGAGGATTTACGGTCTATCCGGTGAAGAATGAGACGGAGGAGGAAAAGCTGCATCCCTATCTGTGGCGCTTCTGGACCAAGCTTCCGGAACAGGGAAGGATCGCGCTGTATGACAGCAGCTGGTATCGCCGTGTGTTGAACGACCGTTTCGACCAGAAAATCGGTGAATCGAAGGTTACGGAGGCGTTTGATTCGATCCTGGCCTTTGAGCGGCAGCTGACGGACGGCGGAATCGTCCTGCTGAAATTTTTCCTGGATATCGATAAAAAAGAGCAGAAAAAACGTTTTAAAAAACTTCTGGAATCGGAAGACACTGCATGGAGGGTTACCCGGCAGGATCTGAAGCGCAACGAGGAATTCGACCGTTATCAGCAGATGAACGAGGAGATGATCCTCCGGACGGATACCGATTATGCGCCCTGGAATATTATTGAGGCGGTCGACCGTAGATTTGCGACGGTGAAGATTTATACACTGGTGACGGAGGCTCTGGAACTGGCGATTCAAAGATCCGATGCGCCTGTGAAACAGCCGGAACCGGTACCGCTCCATACGCCGTCCGATGCGGGACTGCAGGAATCTACGCTGTCTAAAGTAGATCTCACGCTTTCCATGGACAAAGAGACTTATAAAAAGAAGCTGAAAAAGCTTCAGGATCGCATAGAGGAACTTCACGGACAGCTGTATCGGAAACGGATTCCCGTTGTTCTCGGATTTGAAGGCTGGGATGCGGGAGGAAAAGGCGGTGCCATCAAGCGTCTGACCGAAAAAATGGATCCGAGAGGCTATATGGTAAATCCCACCGCTTCTCCCAATGACATCGAGCGTGCACATCATTATCTCTGGCGGTTCTGGCGGGCGATGCCAAAGGCCGGTCATATTGCAGTCTTTGACAGGACCTGGTACGGACGGGTGATGGTCGAGCGGATCGAAGGGTTCTGTACCACCAGGGAATGGCAGCGGGCTTACCGCGAGATCAATGAGATGGAGAGAGATCTGGCGAGAGAGGGAGCCGTGGTCCTGAAATTCTGGATGCAGATCGATAAGGAGGAGCAGGCCCGCCGCTTTAAAGCCCGCCAGGAAGACCCGGACAAACAGTGGAAGATCACAGAGGAAGACTGGCGCAACAGGGCCAAGTGGGACCAGTACGAGGAGGCAGTCAATGAAATGCTGATCCGGACATCCACTTCCTATGCTCCCTGGATCATCGTTGAGGGAAACTGCAAATACTATGCCAGGATCAAAGTTCTGCAGACCGTTGTGGATGCGCTGGAGAAACGGCTGAAAGAAAAGTAAAAATAAAAAAGTACGAAAGAGGAATCCTATGGAACTGACGATCCCACATTATTACCAGCGGTTTCAGTGTACTGCGTCGGCATGCCCGGATACCTGCTGTGCCGGCTGGGAGATTGTGATTGACGATAAAACATTGAAAAAATACCGGAAAACCAGAGGAGCGTTCGGAAAACGCCTGCGGTCCGGCGTCGACTGGAAAAAGAAAACTTTCCGGCAGAAAAAACGGAGATGTGTATTCCTTAATAAAGAGCATCTCTGTGATCTCTGCCTGGAAGGAGGCAGCGGTTATTTCTGCAGGACCTGCCGCCTCTATCCGAGACATATCGAAGAGTTTGAGGACTGCCGCGAGATTTCCCTGTCTCTGTCCTGTATGGCGGCTGCGGAGATCATACTCGGAACCGATGAAAAGGTACGCTTTCTGCATCGGGAGATTCCCGTAAAACACGAAGAAGATTACAGAGAGTTTGACTATTTTCTGTTTACCAATCTCCTGGACGTGCGGGAGGTCCTGTTTGAAATCCTCCAGAACAGGTCTTTGGACGCGGGGACGAGAAGCTGTATGGCGCTGTCTCTGGCCCATGATTTTCAGGGGAGGATCCGTGGACGACGGCTCGGGGAGACACAGGATCTGCTGACCCGTTACCGGACCCGGGGCGCCGACCGGCGCTTCCGGAAAAATATGGAACAGTACCGGGAAGGAGAAAAAATGGAGACAGCTGTCAAAATCTTCCGGATGTTGGAAAAAATGGAAATCCTTCAGGAAGACTGGCCGGAAGAGGTACGGATGGCCAGGCACATCTTGTATGGAAAGGGTGAATCGGCTTACCGCAGCATAAAAAGGGAATGGAAGCAGAATTGCCTGGAAAATCATGTGAATCCGGAAATTCTGCGGGAACAGATGATGGTCTATTACACGTATACTTACTTTGCGGGCGCCGTCTACGATACCCGTGCCTATGACAAGATGAAACTTGCCGCAGCACTTACATTCCTGACCGATGAACTCACCGCCGCCCGATGGGAAAACAGCGGCCGGCCCATGGCTCTGGAAACTTACATCTGGACGGCTCACCGTCTGTCAAAAGAAATTGAACATTCTGACCCTAATCTGATTTATCTGGAAAAACTTCTTGCTCCGGTCGGTTTGACGGAATTCTTCAATCTTCTGCTTTAAATATTGCTTTTGAAATTGAGGAAAAAGTGGTATGATATAGTTAGTACAAACTGATGAGAAAACACCCCAAATCGAAAGGAGGTATCATGATGAAGTTTGATATGCACTGCCATACCAAAGAGGGTTCTATGGATGGCAAGGTTATGATCGAAGAATATATCTGTGCACTCAAGAAAAAAGGATTTGGCGGAATGCTGGTTTCGGATCACAATTCCTACGACGGATATCGGGAGTGGAAAAAATCAATCAAAGGCAAGGCGCATCAGGATTTTATTGTTCTGAAAGGCGTGGAATATGATACCTGCGACTGCGGACACATTCTTGTGATCATGCCGTTCGGGGTAAAACTGAAAATTCTGGAACTGCGGGGACTTCCGGCTTCTCTGCTGATCAAGATCGTACATGCTTACGGAGGGATCCTCGGTCCGGCGCATCCATACGGTGAGAAGTTTATGAGTATGATCACGACTACCATGCGTAAGGAGAAATACAAAGAAAAGATCACGGCTTTGATGCCGCAGTTTGACTTCGTGGAGATATACAATGCCTGCGAGAGCGAGGAGACCAATGCGAAGGCGAGAAAGCTGGCGGAAGAATACAGAAAACCGGGATTTGGTGGAAGCGACGCGCACCGGCTGGACTGTATCGGTATGGCCTACAGTGAATTTCCGGACTATGTCCGCAGCGAGGATGACCTGATCGCGTTTGTGAAGACCTGTCCGGAGATCGCGTGCGGCGGTACACACTATGAGAGAACGACGAAAGGAAAGATCGGCAGACTGAACGAAGTGGTCGTGGATTCCTTTTATGTTTATAATAAGATGGCGAACGGCTGGAGGGGGAGAAAACGCCGCCGGGAGCTGGAACAGATCATTGAAAATAAATTGTAACGGTCAATGGGAGGATCATAATTTATGGCTGCAGTTTTTCTGGCCCCGCTTTATCTGCTCTGTAACGCGTATATTGTTTATTGGATGATCCGCTGGCTTCGGGCAGCGGTTCCCGCACTTGGAGCAGGAGCGGGGCTGGCCGTGGTTCTGGCGGTTTATTTTTTTCTGATGCTCTCTCTGCTGACCAGCTTCCTGATTCAGAGTTATCCGGCAAAACGGTACATGAAAAAGATCAGCGATCAGTGGCTGGGAAGCTTCGCTTATATTCTCGGAATAACATTTCTTCTGGATCTGATACATAGACTTTTGCGCCTGACCTGGCTGGCGGATACCCGGCTGTATTCCAGGAGCGGGATGGCGCTGGCAGGAACGGCGGCTGCCGTCGGGATGGCTGGCGTCGTCTTTTATGGAATTCACCATGCAAAACAGATTTCTCTGACCAGATACAGGATAAACCTGTCGAAACCGTCTGGCGGCGGAGACCGAATATGGAAGATCGCTCTTCTGGCGGATCTTCACCTGGGAAGCAGTGTTGGAAAAAAGCAGGTGAAACAGATGGTGGATCTGGTCAACCGATGTGAACCGGATCTGGTGGTCATTGCCGGGGATCTTTTTGACAATGATTTCTCGTCTATCGATGATCCCGAAGGGACCGCCCGTCTTTTGGCCGGGATGAAGAGCCGCTTTGGCACGTGGGCCTGCTGGGGAAATCACGACATCAACGAGAGGATCCTTGCGGGATTTACCTTTCCGGTGCCGGGCGGGGTGGAGATGGATCCGCGGTTTGACGTCTTTCTCCAGCAGGCGAAGATCCATATGATGAACGATGAAGTTCGCCTGATTGACAACAGTTTTTATCTTGCCGGGCGGAAAGATCCGCAAAGGATCGAGAAAACGGGTGAAACCCGATTGGAGCCGGCGGAACTGCTGGAGGGCCTGAACCATACGCTGCCGGTCATCGTTATCGATCATCAGCCCAGACAGTTGAGGGAGCTGGCGGCTGCGGGAGCTGATCTGGATCTGTCAGGGCATACGCACAACGGACAGGTCTTCCCGGGAAATCTCTTTTTGAGACTGATGTGGAAAAATCCCTGCGGACTGAAAAAGGTCGGGCCGATGTACAGCGTCGTAACGTCCGGGGCCGGTTTCTGGGGGCCGGGACTGCGGATTGGCACAGACAATGAAGTAGTGCTTTTGGAAGTATGCGGCAGTTCAGATGATTGAACTGCCTCTTTAAAATCGTAACAGTTCAGCCATCTGAACTGTTACCTAAAATCTACAAAATACATGCAAAAGTTCTTGACAAGATCACAGATTATGTGGTATAGTCGTCAGCTGTGAGACAAATTCACAGATCCTTGTTCCCTGTCGGTGGAAAACAAGAACAGGGAGCCAAAAGACCATAAGGAGGAAACAGCATGAACAAGTATGAATTAGCGCTGGTCGTAAACGCTAAGCTGGAAGACGAGGAAAGAGCAGCAGTTGTTGAAAAAGCAAAAGGCTACATTACCCGTTACAATGGCGTGATCACCGAAGTGGAAGAATGGGGTAAGAAGAGATTAGCTTACGAAATTCAGCACATGCGCGAAGGCTTCTACTATTTTATTCAGTTTGAAGCAGACAGCACCTGTCCGGCAGAAGTCGAGAGACATATGCGTATCATGGACAACGTACTGAGATATCTGGTTGTCCGCAAGGATGCCTGAGTCTGAAAAGAATGTGCAGATTGAGTAAAATAGAAGGAGGAAAAGCAAATGGCTTTTAATAAGAGCGAAAGACCCGAAGGCGCACCGAGAAGACGTCCGGGCAGAAGAAGAAAAGTATGTGTTTTCTGTGGAAAAGACAATGTCATCGACTACAAAGATGCGAACAAACTGAAAAAATATGTTTCTGAGCGTGGAAAGATCCTGCCGAGAAGAGTGACAGGAACCTGCGCGAAGCACCAGAGAGCCATCACTGTAGCAGTGAAGAGAGCACGTCATATGGCGATCATGCCGTACGTGGACGACTGATCCGACGGCGGGTACGTGATCTGAGAGAGGAACCGGAAGAGAAAAGAGAATCTTTCGGTTCTTTTTCTGTTCTGCCGGAAAGTCTTTTGCGGAGAATATAAGCACCGCAGCATCCGGCAAAAAGTACTTGTATCGCAAAGGGAAAAGCGGTATACTCATAAAAGCAAATTTATTCTTAACGAGGTAGGATCATGAAACTGTATGACATTACCAGAGAGTTGTTTTCCACAGCAGTGTATCCGGGCGACCCCGAGCCGACGGCGGAGCCCGTGAGCGAGATACAAAAGGGAGATGCATTTAATCTCACAAGGATTACTCTGGGAACACACAGTGGGACGCATATGGATGCGCCATGGCATTACATTCCGGAAGGAAAGACGATCGAGGCGGTGACGCTGGAACAGACGATCGGCCCCTGCCATGTCGTGTCGATGGAGGGAAAAGTGACCAGAGAAATGCTGGAAACCGCAGTTCCGGAGGGCTGTGAGCGGCTCCTGATCCACGGGGAGATCGAACTTACCTGCGAAGGAGCCGGCTATCTGGCCGGGAGGAAGCTCCAGCTGCTGGGAGTGGAGGGGATGACCGTGGGCAGCGAAGAGACCACGGATCAGATACACAGAACCCTGCTGGAGACAGGAATGGTCATTCTGGAAAATCTGGATATGTCCAGGCCCGCGCCGGGACAATATGTTCTCGTCGCAGCTCCTCTGCGTATGAAAGGGATGGATGGCAGTCCTGTCCGGGCTGTTCTGATGGAAGGGGAAAATCTCCAGGTAACTCCCAAATGTGAATCCGCTTCTGAATGCGGGAGCGGCCGAAAGCTTGTCTTATTTGATCTGTAATAATTAAAATCTGTTGCCGGCGCCGTGCAGTGGTTATCTGTACGGCGCCGTTTTTGTCCATATCTCCAGGAATAATCAAAAAATGAAAAGAATATAAAAATTTTTGAAAAAGTAGTTGACAAAGAAGTTAGCAGCTGCTAACATATATTCAGTTAGAAAATGCTAACTAACGATTTTGGGAACAGACACAGAGAGAAAAGGGTGCCGGAAAGGAGTGAGAGATAATGCCTTTGACAATGGCAAAAGCCGGAGAAACGAATTACATAAAAAAAGTTGGAGGTAACGAAGAGACCAAGCGCCATCTGGAAACCCTTGGTTTTGTGGTCGGAGGACAGGTGACGGTGATCTCCAGTCTGAATGGAAATCTGATCGTCAACGTCAAAGATTCCCGTGTGGCTATCAGTAAGGAAATGGCTAACAAGATTATGGTTTAAGGAGGGGACAGAAATTGAAGACCTTACGAGACATTCCTGTCGGCAGCACGGCACGCGTGAAGAAGCTTCACGGCGAGGGCGCGCTGAAACGCCGGATTATGGATATGGGCATCACAAAAGGCAGTGAGATTTATGTCCGCAAAGTTGCTCCGCTCGGCGATCCGGTGGAAGTGACGATCCGCGGATATGAACTTTCGCTCAGGAAAAATGATGCAGATTGTATTGAAATGGAATAAGAAAAAAGAGGTAAATGGTTATGGCAACTAAAATTGCGTTGGCAGGAAACCCGAACTGCGGAAAAACTACCATGTTTAATGCTCTGACAGGCGCAAATCAGTATGTCGGAAACTGGCCGGGCGTTACCGTGGAAAAGAAAGAAGGAAGATGGAAAGGGCAGAAGGATGTCGTTATCACAGACCTTCCGGGTATTTATTCCCTCTCCCCATATACATTGGAAGAAGTCGTCAGCCGTGATTATCTGATGAAGGATCATCCGGATGCGGTCCTGAATCTGGTGGATGCGAC
Organism: Candidatus Fusicatenibacter merdavium; assembly: GCA_019115005.1. Taxonomy (GTDB): domain Bacteria; phylum Bacillota; class Clostridia; order Lachnospirales; family Lachnospiraceae; genus Fusicatenibacter; species Fusicatenibacter merdavium. The sequence continues at coordinate 15,289 of DXEK01000137.1, forward strand.
GAACATCGAGAGAAATCTGTATCTTACCACGCAGGTGCTGGAACTCGGCGTCCCGGTAGTGGTCGCCCTGAATATGGCGGATCTCCTGGATAAGAGCGGGATTAAGATCGATGTGAAGGGGCTGGAGAAAGCTCTGGGATGCACGATCGTAAAGACCTCCGCGCTGAAAGGTACGGGTGTACAGGAAGCGGTAAAAACAGCGGTTGCAGAAGCCGCGAAAAAGAAAGCGACGCAGCCGAAAACATGCTTTTCTCCGAAAGTAGAGACGGCGATCAGCGCTGTGGAAGATCTGCTTCCCGCCGGCATTCCCCAGGAGCAGAGACGGTGGTATGCGATCAAGGTGCTGGAACGCGACAGCAAGGTTCTGGAGGAACTGAAACTTCCGGTTTCCACAAAGAACAAAGCGGATGCGGTGATCGCGGATCTGGAAAAACAGATGGACGACGATACGGAATCCATCATCACCAATGAGCGATATGAGTATATCACCACTCTGATCGCTAAATATGTAAAGAAACCGAAGGAGAAGATGAGTACCTCCGATAAGATCGACCGGATCGTTACGAACCGTGTTCTCGGTATTCCGATCTTCCTTGTGGTTATGTACGTTGTCTATGCGATTGCCGTGACAACTCTCGGCACCTACGTGACAGACTGGACCAATGATGTGTTCGTTGTGGCGATCCAGGATGCCGTGACCGGCGGCCTGGAAGCGATCGGTGCGGCGGCGTTCCTGACAGACCTGATCGTAAACGGTATCATCGGCGGTCTCGGCGCGGTCCTGGGATTTGTTCCCCAAATGGCGATCCTGTTCCTGCTGCTTTCCATCCTGGAAGACTGCGGTTACATGGTTCGTATCGCGTTTGTCATGGACCGTGTGTTCCGCAAATTCGGTCTTTCCGGAAAGAGCTTTATTCCGCTGCTGATCTCCTCCGGATGCGGAATCCCGGGGATTATGGCATCCAAGACCATTGAGAATGACAATGACAGACGTCTTACGATTATGACGGCTACCTTTATTCCCTGCGGAGCGAAGCTTCCGGTCATCGCGCTGATGGGCGGTGTGATCGGAGCGAAGATCACCGGTTTTCCGGCAGGGGCTCTTACCTTTATTATGTATGTGATCGGAATTGCCGCAGTTCTTGTCTCTGCGATCATCCTGAAAAAGACGAAACCGTTCCACGGCGAGGCTGCTCCGTTCGTCATGGAGCTTCCGGCTTACCATATCCCGCAGGTAAAGACCGTTCTGCTCCACGTATGGGAGAGACTGAAAGGTTTTATCATCAAGGCAGGTACGATCCTGCTTCTTGCCTGCATCGTTATGTGGTTCCTGGCAGGTTACGGATTTACTGACGGCGGATTTGGCGCAGTAGAAAATGCGAGCGACAGCCTTCTGGCTGCAATCGGCGGTGCGATCGCAGTGATCTTTGCACCTCTCGGATTCGGCATGGGTGAGCATGCATGGGCATCTGTTGCTGCTTCAATTTCCGGATTCTCCGCAAAAGAGGCGATCGTAAGTACGATGGGTACGCTGGCGAACGTAGCCGGTGATGTAGAGGATGCAGGTACCGTGGCAGACGCAGTGGGAGCATGGTTCCCGTCAGCGATCGCTGCATTCAGCTTCCTGCTGTTCAACCTTTTGGACTCTCCGTGTCTGGCGGCGATCTCTACGATGGCAAAAGAGATGAACGACAGGAAATGGTTCTGGTTCGCGATCCTCTTCCAGAATCTCTTTGCTTACATTGTAACCTTTACGGTATATCAGATCGGCGTCGTTGCAACCGGTGCAGTAAGTTTCGGCGCAGGTACTGTGATTGCGATCGTCTTTGTGATTGCGTTCTTGTTCCTGTTGTTCCGGCCGGATCCGTATAAAGGTCAGCAGTTTAAGGCAAAACGTTCTGTAGCGAAGGCGTAAGCTTATGGGCGGAACGGAATCTGTGACATCTATGGGCTTCATGATTCTGTTTCTGATCGTCCTGTATCTTGCAGGAGTGGGCATTTCCTCTCTGGTGCGGCTTTTAAAGAAAAAGTGGCAGGAACGGAAGAAATGATGTATGATATAATTATGATTTTTGGTTTTCCGGCGTCTGTGCGGCAACAGCATGGACGCCGGAGGATCAGAGCCCGGACTTTGAAAGTGAGGTGTGGTTATGACTGTGGGAACAGTGATTGTTTTATTGATACTGATCGGTGTGGTGGCGCTTGCTATACGCTCGATCGTTCGACAGAAAAAATCCGCGAAGGCCTGCGGCGGCTGCTGTGGCAGCTGTGTGGGATGTACTGGCTGTCATCCGATAACCAGCGGCCAAGCGAAGCAATCAAAGTCGGAAAAATAGGATACCTGATCAGGTATCCTGATTTTTCACCCGTTGGTTAGCGAAAACTAACTATCGCAAGGAGGAACGTATGTCGGAAGAAAGAAGGAAAAAAGTGTCCCTGCAGATGGCCTTCCAGTGTGCGCCGACTTTTCAGCGGCTGAAACCTGCCAGTCTGGTGATGATCTGTCCGGAAGATATCGAGGTTCTGGAGCGGCAGATCACGAAGTCAGGTGTCTCGGGACGGCGGCTCTGCCGGGGAAACCAGAGAGATATGTGGCTGCTGTACCGGGAGGAGGAACTGGAAAAAATCCTGAAAAAAGAGGAGAACCGTCTGTTTTTCCGGACAATGGGTTACGATTCATTTTCGCTTCCGGCAGTTCTCAATAAAGTCCGGATGCGGCTGACGGCCCATCGGGACGGAAAAGGTGAGTATCCCCATGAGTTGGGAATTCTTCTGGGATATCCGCTGGAGGATGTGCAGGGGTTCATACGCAATAAGGGGAAAAATTACCTTTATTCCGGATACTGGAAAGTATACGGGGATGTGGAAAAAGCGAGACAGCTTTTCCGGAGCTATGACAGAGCAAGAGAACAGATGCTTGCGGACTGTCTGGCAGGCTGAACGATTACAAAATAAAATGCAAGGAGGATTTCAGCAATGAGCAAGATCAAAGTAGTATATTGGAGCAGCACGGGAAATACAGAGGCTATGGCGCAGGCAATCGCCAAAGGAATTGAGTCCGCAGGGAGTGAAGCGGAACTGCTGGAGGCAGACAATGTTTCGGCGGAGGATCTGAAAGATGATGCGGTATTTGCGCTGGGATGCCCGGCGATGGGCGCCGAGGAACTGGAGGATTCCGTTGTGGAGCCGCTGGTGGCGGACCTGGAAGGCTCTGTGTCCGGCAAGAAGATCGCTCTGTTTGGCTCCTATGACTGGGGCGACGGCGAGTGGATGCGCACCTGGACGGAGCGGATGGAAAAGGCAGGCGCCGAGATTGTGGGAGGCGAAGGACTGATCTGCAACAATACACCGGATGAGGAAGGGATCGCCGCGTGTGAGAAACTCGGCGTGAAATTGGCAGAAGCATAAAGAGAAAGGAGATCGTGTATGAGTGTTGTGATTGTTGGCGGCCATGACAGAATGGTGACAAAGTATAAGCAAATCTGTAAAAAATATAACTGCAAGGCTAAAGTATTTACCCAGATGTCTGCGGATCTGAACAAACAGATCGGTTCTCCTGATTTACTGGTGCTGTTTACCAATACAGTATCCCATAAAATGATCAAGACGGCAGTCGACGAGGCGAAGAAATGCGATACCGAGATTGTCAGATGTCATACCAGCAGCGCGAACGCTCTGAACGAAATCCTGGAGAGACAGTGTGCAGCAGTGTGTTGATTGAGAGGAGTTCCGCGGGCAGCGGGTCAAGCGGACACGTTTACTGTGAACTTTAGTCTGTAACAATTCAACCAGCGGAACTGTAACTTTAGGCTTTATGGATCAAGGGAGAAAAACAGCCTGGAGCGGCCGGTGTACCTGTATATCATGTACGCCAGGCCGCTTTCGGGCTGTTTTTATGTGTTTTTTCTCAGGAAGCGGCGTTCAAATATATCATTACAGCTTATGTAGTAAACGGAAAATGCGGAAAAGTGTCATGCGTTTTTATTTGTGACAAGGTCTTCCAGTGAACCAAAAGAATACCCCATCTCTTCCCACCGTGTCAGAAGTTCCTCCAGGATCTCTGCGTTTGTGCGGGAAGTGTTGTGGAGCAGCACGATCGCCCCTGGATGGATTCTGCCAAGGAGTTTTTCAAAAGCTTCCTCATGGGTCGGCTGCTCATCCTGAAGCCAGTCGACATACGCGAGGCTCCAGAAGAACGTCTGATAGCCCAGTTCCTTGGCCATGCTCAGGTTTTCCGTGCTGTAAATACCTCTGGGAGGGCGGTAGTAGCGGGTCATTTCCTCGCCGGTGATCTCCTGGTAGAGGTCTTCCACTTTGGACAATTCTTCGCGGAAGGCGTCGATCGAAGAAATCTGAGACATATCCGGATGACTGTAGGTGTGATTCCCGACGATGTGGCCCTGGGAGACCATCTGACGGATCAGATCTGGATTGTCCCGGACAAAGTTTCCGACGACAAAGAAGGTTGCGGGTGCGTTATGCGTTTCCAGAGCGTCGAGGATTTCGGGAGTGTTTCCGTTTTCGTACCCGCAGTCAAAGGTAAGATACAGAATTTTCTCGTCCGTATCCTGGGCAAAATATGCATTGTATTCTTTCAATTCCTCGATCGTTGCATTTCCCGTAGGCCGTTTTCCCTCCCCGGAAAATCCGAGTCCCCAGTTTTCCCCGGCGGAAGCCGGAGACACGGCGGTTTCAAGCGCGGCGACTCCCCTTGCCAGCAAGTGACCTGTCAGAAAAGCTGCGGCAAACAGGAGGAGCAGCTTCAGACATACCCGTGGCTGCAGCGCTGAGAGAGCAGAGGGGATCTGTTTGCTCAGCGGTTGGATTTTCTTTTTCAGAAACATGGGCGTACCTGTCGGTTCTCTTTGCCATCAGTTTATGTAAGACTGTGAAAATTTATGTGCGGGAGCATAAAATGCGTAGCTGAACAACAGTACAAATTTCCGGTTGCAGTTTTTGCGCAGAGAGAATGGAAGATCGTTGATATGGTTTTTGACAGGGTTTTCTGTTACAATGATAGGAATGAGACAACTGATAAGAAAGAAGGAAGTTTGGAAGTAAATTTCCAAATCTACCATTATTGACGCAGTAAATGCGTCAGGAGGAGGTAAACATGGCTGTGGAGCGTTTGAATTTTTTGAGAAGACAGGGAGTCAGTGAGGGACTGCTGAGAGGAGTGGAGGATTTTTGCCGTGCCTATGAGGGGCAGAAGACGGAGACGGACCGGGTACAGAAACCGGAGGTATTGTTTTACGGCAGAGAGATCCTGGAGATGGCGGTCGCCGCGCTGCTGGAAGGAGAGAATCTGCTGCTGACGGGCGAGAAAGCGACCGGGAAGAATGTGCTGGCGGAAACCCTGGCGTGGATTTTTGAGCGGCCGGCGTATACAGTTTCTTTTCATGTGGATATGGGAAGCGCGGAACTGATCGGGACAGACACATTTCGGAACAATGAGGTGACGCTCCGGGAAGGCAGTATCTCAAGGTGCGCCCGGGCAGGAGGATTCGGGATTCTGGACGAGATCAATATGGCGAAAAATGATGCGGTCAGTGTTCTCCATGCGGTCCTGGATGACCGGAGAATGATCGATGTGCCGGGCTATGATAGGATCGCGATTCACCCGGCTTCCCGCTTTATCGGCACGATGAATTACGGATACGCGGGAACGAGAGAACTGAACGAGGCGCTGGTTTCCCGTTTTCTTGTGATCGATATGCCGATGCAGAATGAGGAAACGCTGAATTACTTGATGGATACCATGTTCCCGGGGATGAACGGGGAGGCGAAAAAGGCGTTTGTCGGCCTGTATCTCGATCTGCAGAAAAAAGCAGCCCAGGCGGAGATCTCGACGAAGGCTCTGGATCTGAGGGGGCTGATTGGCGCCCTTCGGACGGTGCGGGCGGGTCTGTCTCCGTGGCAGGCGGTAAAGATGGGGATCGTCAACAAATGTTTTGATCTTTATGAGAAGGAGATTGTCCAGGATGTGGCGATGACGCGAATCCCTGTGGACTGGTCGAAAGGAGACGTGTTCTGATGGAAAGAAAGTTGCCGGAACATGCGGTTGGAGCAGAACAGGATCCGGAAGAAGAGGAGATGCTCCCGACTTTTGGGAAGAACTGCTGGACGGATATGGCAGAGGGATTTGCAGCGGAAGACTTTCATCCGGCAGCGGATGAAAACCGTCTGCAGACGGAGAACCGGATCCGGAACCTGGTCTGGACGGTGAGCGGGGATTATACGATGAATGTGCGCCCGGATGTGGAACGTTTCGAGAGAGAAAAATATTGTGTGCTGTACGACTGCATCCGGCAGGGTGCGTTTGCAAAGTGGTTCGACCAGGAAGCGTATCAGCTTTATCTTGTCAAAAAGATTTACTGCCACGCGATGGAGGCGCCTCTGAAGATGACCGCGTCGCTGGTGACGGAGGCGGCGGTCGGCCGGAGACTGCTGGAGGAACGCAAAGGCGTCGCCGCGATCCGGCGGATGGCCTGTGAGGAATTGCTGGATCATGAGTTTTCCATGCTGTGTGCCAGTGCGCCGGGACAGCTTCAGCTTGCCTGGATCCGCAGGCTGATGGATCCGGATTACCGTGCGGGCGGCAACACGGGAAAATGGCTGAAGCTTCTGGTAACTGCGGAGGCGGCGGAGGATACCGGCGCGCTGATCCGCCTGACGGACACGCTGTATAATCAGATGATGGAGCCGGACTTTGAGCGGAAAAACGGAACACTGGAACAGATCCTGGCGGTGACCGTAGAGGAACTGAAAGAATTTTCCTGGCAGGATTTTCTGTCGGAGGAGATGTATGAGGACGCGCTGGAAACATATCTGGAGAAGCTTTCTCTCGATATGAATTCTCTGCCGGAAGCGCCGGAGCAGGGCGAAGATCAGGACACAGAGGGAGAGGAAAAACGTCCGAAAAAGAAGAAGATCGTCGTCGTCGACGAGGACGCGCTTTCCAAAATGCACAGTTATGTGGAACTGAACTACGGAAAAACCTGGCTGAGTCCCGCCCAGGAAAAGCAGAGGAACCGAAAACTCTGCCGCGGAATGCACGGGGACTGCAGTCTGTACTATACGGAAGGGATCCTGAAGCATCCGGTGAAGAAGAATTACCAGCTTGTCTACGCGCAAAAGCAGAAGGACAAGAATCTCCATGCCTACTATGACGCCCACAGGGAGGTAAAACAGAACATCCGTCAGCTGACCGGAATGCTGCGCAAGGCGCTGATCCTCCGGGAAGAAGTGCAGTATACGCCGGCGGATTCCGGGAAGATCGTACCTTCCTGGCTGTGGAAAGCAGGGAGATGTCCCCATGGAATGCTGTTCCTGAGAGAACAGAAAAATGATGCGATGGATTTTGTCGTGGATGTTCTGATCGATGCCAGCGGTTCTCAGCGGACGCGGCAGGCGCAGGTGGCGATGCAGGGTTTTATCCTCAGCGAGACTCTGAGTAATCTCAGGATTCCGTTCCGGGTGATAAGTTTCTGTACGTTCTGGGATTATACGATCCTCCACAGATTCCGGGATTATGACGATGACAGGAAGAACAACGGGAATCTTTTCGAGTATATGACCTCCTCCAACAACCGGGACGGTCTGGCGATCCGGGCGGCGGGAACGGATCTGATGGCCAGGGAGGAAGCCAGAAAACTGATGATCGTGTTAAGCGACGGAAAACCTTACGATGTACTGATGAACCGTCCCGGGAGCAGGAATCCGGAGCCTTACCGCGGTGAGTATGCGGTGAAAGACACTGCGCGGGAGGTGCTGCGGCTGAGGCAGCAGGGAGTGTCAGTTCTCGGCGTGTTCGCCGGGGAAGAGCGGGAGCTTCCGGCGGAGCGGAAGATCTTCGGGAAGGATTTCGCGTATATCCGGGATATCCGGAATTTTGCCGGGACGGTCGGCAGATACCTGCTGCGGCAGATCGACGGTTAAGAATTTTTTAAGAGATTCCGCGGATTTTTTTAAACGGTATTGTGTATGGTGTAAATGGAAGGAAAGGAGGGGAGAAGAAATATGAAGCAGGAAACGATCCTGGTGGTGGATGATAACCGGGAGATCGTGTTTTCCATCAGTGAGCTGCTCCGGTATGAAGGATACCGGGTGGTCAATGCCTATGATGGCCTGGAGGCGCTGGAGGTGTTGGAGCGGGAGGAAGTGGATCTGATCCTTCTGGATGTGATGATGCCGAGCCTGAACGGACTGTCCGCGCTGATGAAACTGCGGGAGCGGTGGAAAATCCCGGTGATCATTCTGTCGGCGAAGACAGAGGAGAGCGATAAAGTGTCCGGCCTGACGCTGGGAGCGGACGATTATATCGGCAAGCCTTACAATGCGGCGGAACAGATTTATGAATGTGTCTGGGAACAGGACGCAGATTACACCGTGGAAAATACCGTCATGGTTCATATCCGTCATATCCGGGAACAGATTGAGATTGATGCAAAGAATCCAAGATATATAAAGGTGGTGTGGGGGATTGGATACAAAATGGAACGATATTTATGAAAAAATCCGGGAGAAGATCAAAGAAAACTGCGGAGAGAAAGAGATCATAATGGGCATCTCTGTGATCGTTATGGTATGCTCCGCGGTCTTGATCCATCTGCTGAAAGCATCTTACACGACGGGAACCGTATGGGTCATCGGTTTTTTTGTGAACCTTATCCTGACGGCAGGAAGTACGATGGGAATGCAGCTGTTTCTGGAACGGTATTTTCAGAAACACGGAGAAGACGGGGAGACAGGTTTTGAAGCCTGGGTGGAGCAGTGGAACAAAGTGCAGCGGATGACCCGTGTGGTCCTGGCTGCATTCCTGCTGCTGGCATTCTGTCTCTTTCTTGTGCGAGATCCGGATGCAGGTGTCGTATCTCTTCAAAATTACGCGCCCAATTACCTGCTCTTTGCGACAGTTTTTCTGCAGTACCGCGTCTGCCGGTGGGTGCAGGACCGCTGGCGGAAAGAACGTGTGAGACGTTATGTGGAGCAGATCCGGGAAAACAGCCGGACAGAAAAGGAGGAAGCGCTGGCGCAGGCGCTGAAGATTGAGAGGGAGAGCATGGAAAAAGTTTCCAGAAGCGACAAGCTGCGGATGGATCTGATCACCAATGTATCTCACGATCTGAAGACGCCGCTGACGTCTGTGGTAGGCTATCTGGAGCTCCTGAAGAAGGAGGAACTTGGCGACACGGCGAAGGATTATCTGGACGTGATCTCCCGGCGGGTGGATAAACTGAAGGAGATGATCGAAAGCCTTTTTTCCCTGGCGAAGGTCAGCAGCGGGAATGTAGAACTGGAACAGGAGAAACTGTCCATGAACCGCCTGATCGGGCAGATCTTCGCTGACATGGATGATCAGATCAGGAAGTCCGGGCTGAAATACATTCAGTGGCTCTGCGAGGAGGACACACAGATCGTCACAGATCACAGGTATCTGTACCGGATCTGTCAGAACCTGATGGAAAATACGCTGAAATACTCCGCGAAAGGCACACATGTGTTTGTAAAGACGTGCGTGACTGCGGAGGATCAGGTGAAACTGGAGATCACCAACACGGCGAATTACCTGATGAATTTTCGAAAAGAGGACATTGTGGAGCGGTTTGCGAGAGGCGATGCAGCCAGGACGACGGAGGGGAACGGTCTCGGGCTGGCTATCGTCAGTACGTACGCGGAGGCGCTGGGCGGAACGTTTGATCTCCGGATCGACTGCGATCAGTTCAAAGCCATCCTTCTGCTTCCCCGCGGGAAATTGCCGGCGGAACTGTAACCAAAATGGTATTGCAATTTTTATTTTTCTGTAGTAGACTGGATACATCAAACAGAAAAAGGAGTATCAAAGAGAGCATGACGACAAAATAATCATTTTTCAGAAGACAACAGAGAACAGAAGTATTTTCGCTGATACAGCGTTGTTTTCGGAAGGCTGTATCAGACGGGCGGAACTGTTTTCGTATGCTTTTGAAAAATGGATTTTCTGTCGCCGCAGCAGAGACGAAAGAGTCTCTGCTCACCGGTCTGTGTCCGGAAGCTGCGAAAACAGGCAGCCGGATGCCGGCCGGACTCTTTGCGAACGGAGATCCGCTTTTCCCGGCATACGGAAAAGCGGATCTTTTTGCCGGGCAACGGACAGAGAATGTTGTGAACTGTTCTGCCGGGTGACGGACAGGGAAGGAATCTTCCCTGTCTGCCCGCTGCGGTCCCGCCGATGACAGGAGGGATGAAACTTATGCTTCAGATTCAGAATCTGACCATTACACACAAAAAGGACCTGCGGAATCTGATCGAGGATTTCTCGTTCGTTCTGCGGCCCGGGGATAAGACTGCGCTGATCGGGGAGGAAGGCAATGGAAAGTCCACGCTTCTGAAACTGCTGCACGATGAGCGGTTGGTAGAGGGATATGTCAGCTGTAGCGGCCACGTGATTAAGAATGGGATGCGCAGCGGTTATCTGGCGCAGGAGCCGGGAGAGGACGTGACGGGGTGCCGGGTGTACGAATATTTTGCGGAAAATCCGCTGTTTTATGACTGGACGCCGAAGGAGCTGGCGCAGATGGGCAGAAATTTTGGCTTTTCCACAGAGTTTTTTTACTCGGATCAGAAAATCTCTACATTGTCCGGCGGAGAGAAAGTAAAACTGCAGCTTGCCCGCGTGCTGCTGGAGCGGCCGGATTTCCTGCTGCTGGATGAACCTTCCAACGACGTGGATCTGGAAACGCTGGAGTGGATGGAGACGTTTATCCGCGGAACGGAGCTTCCGGTGCTGTTTATCTCCCACGATGAATATCTGCTGGAGCGGACGGCGAATTCCGTGATTCATCTGGAACAGACGATGCGAAAGACAAAACCGCGGTGGACGGTGGCAAGAGTACCGTACCGGCAGTATATGGAGGAACGTTTCCGCAGTCTTCGGAGACAGGAAGAGCAGGCACGCAGTGAGAAGAGGGAATATGAGAAACAGCAGGAAAAATTCCGTCGGATCCAACAGTCTGTGGAATATCAGCAGGCGGCGATCAGCCGCCAGAACCCTTCCGGCGGCAGACTTCTGAAAAAGAAAATGCATGCGGTAAAAGCGCAGGAGCGGCGTTTCGAGAAACAATGGGAAAACCGGACGGAGGTGCCGGACACGGAGGACGCTATTTATCTGCGTCTCGGACGGCAGATCCCGATGCCCAGGGGGAAAGAAGTTCTCGATTATAAACTGGACTGTCTGACAGTGGGAGACCGTGTGCTGGCGCGGAACATTCATCTGCGGATCCGCGGCCCGGAAAAAATCTGTATCATCGGGAAAAACGGAGCCGGAAAGACGACATTGCTGAAAAAGATCGCGAAGGGATTGCTGGAACGAAAGGATCTTCACGCCGCTTATATGCCGCAGAATTACAGCGAACTCCTTCCGGCAGAGGAGACGCCGCTCGCGTTCCTGCAGACTGCGGGAGATAAAGAGGAGCTTACCAGGATCCGTACCTGGCTGGGCAGTATGAAATTTACCGCGGATGAGATGGAACATCCGATCCGGGAGCTTTCCGGGGGACAGAAAGCCAAGCTGTTTTTCATGAAGATGAGCCTGGAGGAGAATGATGTGTTGATCCTGGACGAGCCGACGCGGAACTTTTCGCCTATGTCCAACCCGGTGATCCGTCAGCTTCTCGCCGATTATCAGGGCGCCATTCTCAGCATTTCCCATGACCGGAAATACATCGGGGAAGTATGTACAAAAGTGTACCGCCTGACAGAAGACGGACTGCAGGAAGTGAGTGACCTTCCGTATTGACATCTTTTGTTTTTTTTACTATATTAATGTCAGAAAAATTTAAGGAGGTACTGCAATACCATGACAGCAAAGGAGAGAACACAGGCATTACTGTCGTTCATAGAAAAGAGTCCCAGCCCGTTCCATGCAGTCCGCGAGATTTCCGGCCGGCTGGAGCAGGAGGGATTTGAGTATCTGCCGGAGACGAAGCCGTTTCAGGTGGTCCGCGGCGGAAAATATTATACACAGCGCAACGGATCTTCCATCATCGCCTTCCGTATTCCGGAGAACCCGAAAGGCGGCTTCCAGATGATGGCGAGCCACAGCGATTCCCCCTGTTTTAAGATCAAGGGAGAGAACCCATTTGTGACGGATGCAAACTATACCCGTCTGAATGTGGAACGCTACGGCGGAATGATTATGGCTCCGTGGCTGGACCGTCCGCTGGGAATCGCGGGCCGTGTGATCGTCCGGACAGAGAACGGTGTGCGTGCGGAGCTGGTGGATTCCGGGAAAAATCTGGCCGTGATCCCGAATATGCCGATCCATCTGAGCCGTCAGATGAACGAGAGTCTCAGCTATGACACTCAGAAAGAGATGCTGCCGGTCATCGGCGGTCCGGATGCGAAGGAACACTTTTTTGAGGCGATCGGGTGCAGCGCATCCGCGGATCAGATCCTCGGAATGGATCTGTACCTGTACAACCGTGTTCCGGGTACGCTTTACGGAACGGATGAGGAATATGTGGGAAGTGCGAAACTGGACGACCTTCAGTGCGCATACGGCACGCTGGAAGGATTTCTGGCGGCGCAGGGCGGAGAGAAGATCTCTGTTTACTGTGTGTTTGACAACGAGGAAGTCGGAAGCAGTACAAAACAGGGGGCAGCGTCCACGTTCCTGGCGGACACGCTGGAACGGATCTGGAACGGACTTGGCGGCGATGCACTTTCCCTGAAATGCGCGGTGGCGGACAGCTTTCTCGTGTCTGCGGACAATGCGCACGCCCAGCATCCGGCACATCCGGATAAATACGACCCGAACAGCCGTGTCTATATGAACAAGGGAATTGTCATTAAGCAGAGTGCCAATCAGAAATATACCACAGATGCAATGTCCGAGGCGGTGACCAAAAAGATCTGCCAGGATGCCGGCGTACCCTGCCAGATCTTTGCCAACCATTCCAACATACCGGGCGGATCGACGCTGGGCGGAATTTCCTCTTCCCAGGTGTCTGCTGCCAGCGTGGATATCGGCCTGGCGCAGCTGGCCATGCATTCGCCGTATGAGACGGCCGGAACGCTCGACACAGAGTATCTGGTACAGTTTTCCAGAAAATTTTATGAGACGCCGCTGCACGCGGAAGACGGAGGATTTACCTTCTGATCCATGCGGCAGACGATAAAAAAAGTGCCGCCCGAATTGGCTCGGGCGGCGCTTATAGTTCCATCAGCAGTCCTTTCATATAGGCTTTCAGGACAGTCTTTTTTTCGTGGTCCAGGCGGTTATAGAGATCGATGACTTCCTGCTGTCCGTCTGTCAGCTGCGGGTGTTCCATCTGGTCCTGGAAAAAATCGGACAGCGTGATACCGAAACCATCACAGAGCTTCTGCAGAGTCGGGATCGTGGGAATGTTGGTGCGGTTCATCATATTGTTCAGTGTGGAATAGGGAATGTCCGATTCCTTTGCCAGACGATAATAACTCCAGTTGCGTTCTTTACACAGATCCTGGATGTGCTGAATAACATCTGTATCTCGCATAATTCACCTCGGTTTTTACTGTTACTTATTTTCATTATACTTGTATAAGATTTGCGAAACAGATGTTAAAAAGAGTGATAAAAAACAGTCGCAATTAAGAAATAAAAAAGAGTGTCCCTGTTTTCATGTCGGACACTCTTTTGTTATCAGGAGCAGTGCTCATAAGCGAACACAGACCTGATGGGTGCCTGTTCGGCCAGCGAACGGGCACTTTGATTGAACTGTTACATGGCTGCTGACAGCCCGGGCTGCCGTATCAGCCCTCCTGCTCTGCCTCATCCGCCTGTAGGCTGTCCAGCAGTCTGTTGAAAGCGTCAGCTGCAGCCGTGTATTCTTCGTCTTCTTCGATATTGGCGAGCATCGGCTGGCCGCCGTCTGTCTCGGAATAGCGGTAGAGATAAACCTCTCCGTCCTGATTCTGTCCGTTCTCGTCCAGCGGGAGGAGCGCAATGTATTCCCTGTTGTTCGACGCAGGAAAAATGTTGAGCACCGCACAGACAACCTCTGTATCATCGTCCAGCGTAAGGGTGACAGTCGGCTGGCTTACATCGATACTGCAGTCGCTTCCGCAGGAGGAGCAGTCGCCGGCACAGGCAGCGGATTGTGTGAATTTCTCTTCCATAACAAAATCCTTCTTTCTTTTGATTATATTAGATGAATACTTGTCCTGAAATTTTAACAGATTATCGGAAAAAAAACAATAAATCTTTTGCTGTTTGGGTGTATTTTCTATTGACGCGGAAGAATTGCGGTTTTATACTGATTACAATAAAAATTTTAAAGAAAAAGGCAGAATCTGCCGGGGAGGAAAGATTATGGAAATCAGATTCGAAAAAAGAGAACAGCCGCTGGAGAAACCGGATCAGAAACATCTCGGCTTCGGTAAGTATTTCACCGACTATATGTTTGTGATGGACTGGGACCAGGGACAGGAGTGGCATGATGCGCGTATCGTACCGTATGCGCCGATCGCCATGGACCCTGCGACGATGGTGCTTCACTATGCGCAGGAGACTTTTGAGGGACTGAAAGCGTACCGGACCGCAGAAGGAAAGGTTCAGCTGTTCCGCCCGGAGATGAATGCACGCCGTATGATCAAGTCCAATGAGCGTCTGTGTATGCCGGCGCTTCCGGAGGAGATGTTTGTGGAAGCGGTAAAAGAACTGGTGCGTGTTCAGGAAGACTGGGTACCGTCTGAGCCGGATACCTCTCTTTACATCCGTCCGTTCATGTTCGCGACAGAGTACAGCCTGGGCGTACATATGGCGAAATCCTATAAATTTGTGATTATCACAAGTCCGGTAGGTGCTTACTATCCGGAAGGCATCGATCCGGTAAAGATCCTTGTGGAAGATGAATATGTCCGTGCGGTACAGGGCGGCACCGGCTTTACAAAATGCGGCGGAAACTATGCAAGTTCCATCGCCGGCCAGGTAAAAGCGGAGAAGATGGGATGTACCCAGGTTCTGTGGCTGGACGGTGTTCACCGCAAATATGTGGAGGAAGTCGGAACTATGAACATCATGTTCAAGATCGCCGGCGAGATCTACACTGCACCGCTGGAAGGAACGGTTCTTCCGGGTGTGACCCGTGATTCCCTGATCCACATTCTGAGAGACTGGGGATATAAAGTAAACGAGACGCATCTTTCGATCGACGACCTGATGAAAGCAGGCCATGACGGCACGCTGGAAGAGGCGTTCGGAACAGGAACTGCGGCCGTAGTATCACCGGTCGGAGAGCTGGTATACAAAGATGACAAAGTGACGGTCAACGACTTTAAGATCGGCGAACTGACCCAGAAACTTTACGACACACTGACCGGTATTCAGTGGGGCCGTATCGAGGACAAGTATGGCTGGATCGTACCGGTAGATTGATCCGGGCGGCAGCGCTGAACAGAAAAGAGACGGAATGTTCTGTACAGACACCGGAAATGGTCTGTACAGAGCAGTCTGAACTGTCATAAATTTCCGATTTCACAGTTCTGTATCCGGATACTCCGGGAAGGGAATTGTGGGATCGGAAATTTTTATGACTGCAGCCACAAGCCGTTGATAGGATAAGAAATCAGAATCAGAGAGGAAACTACATGAATAATCAGGAACGTATGCCTCTGCTCGAGGCACTGGAAGCTTTCAGAGACGGATCTCCAGCCTATTTTCGCATTCCGGCACACCGCTTTCTGAGAGGACTGAACCCGGCGCTGTGCGGGAAAGATCTGGCGGCTCTGGATCTGTCCGAGGCGGAGGGGCTGGATGATCTCCACCAGGCTTCCGGGCCGATCCGGGAAGCCCAGGATCTGGCCGCCGGACTGTTTCACGCCAGACAGACTTTTTTTCTCGTCAACGGAACTACCTGCGGCAATGAGGCGATGGTACTGTCCGCTGTCTGCGAGGGAGAAAAAATTATTGTCCCGAGAAATGTTCACAAATCGGTATTGATGGGACTGATCATGAGTGGAGCGACACCGGTCTATATTATGCCGGAATATCTGGAAGAATGGGATTTGTGGGGGAGCGTCACACCGGAGGCTGTCGAGGAAGCCTTTTGCCGGGAGCCGGAAAGCCGGGCGGTGCTTCTGGTCAGTCCGACCTATTACGGGATCACCAGCGACCTGGAACGGATCGCCGGGATTTGCCGCCGGCACGGCGCGCTTCTTCTGGTGGATGAAGCGCACGGCTCTCATCTGTATTTCTCCGACCGTCTTCCCAAAGGTGCACTCGCCTGCGGCGCCGACGCAGTGGCGCAGAGCTTCCATAAGACTGCCGGCTCCTTTACTCAGAGTTCCCTGCTGCATCTGGGAACGGACCGGATCGACAGTCAGAGAGTGGCAGAGAATCTCCATCTGGTACAAAGTACTTCTCCGTCGTATCTGCTGATGGCATCCCTGGACGCCGCGAGAAGAGAACTGGCGGTGAACGGAACGGCGATGATGGAAAAAGCGCTCCGGCTTGCACGGCAGGCGCAGGAGGGACTGGAAAAGATTCCGGGAGTCCGTGTACTGGACGACCAGGCAGCGGGCGTTCCGGCCATGTTTGACAAAGACGCCACCCGGCTGGTCTTTTCCGCATCCGATGCAGGGATCTCCGGTTACCGTCTGGGAGAACTTCTCTATGAACGCTTTCGCGTCAGTCCCGAACTGACTGACGAAGAGAACGTAGTGGCCGTCATCACTTTTGCCAATGAACCGGAGGACGTCAGCCGTCTGGTGAAAGGAGTGGAGACGCTGGCCGGCGAAAGTCTCGCGGCGGGGACCGCCAGCGGCAGTGTACCTCAAAAGGAAAGAGTGGAAGATCCGGATCGGAAAGCGGGACGGGAGTTCCAGATCTTTTCGATGCCGCGGCAGGCGATGACGCCGCGGGAGGCATATTTTTCACAGACATGGGAGACACTCCCTCTGGAAGAAACCGCAGGGAGAGTTACAAAAGAGATGGTGGTTCCTTATCCGCCCGGAATTCCACTTCTCTGTCCGGGAGAGATCGTCACCGGCGAACACATCCGTGCGATCCAAAAATATCGGGAAGCGCGCTGTGAATTCCACGGAACTGCCGACAGGACCGTAAAGACCCTGCGGGTCATGGCGGTTACAGGCACGGCGAAGCGTTCGGCCGGCTGAACGCTTCGCCGACAGGTTTCTTTTTGTAAAAAAGGTTTTATTCCATAGATTTCTATGCTATAATTAAAAATGTATTATTGTCTGAAAACTCAGACGAGTGTGTACAGTTCACAGCATAAGATAGATCAAAATAACAGGAGGAACAGATGAAACTTATTTCGTGGAATGTGAATGGCCTGCGCGCTTGTGTGACCAAAGGATTTCTTGAATATTTTAAAGAAGCCGATGCGGATATCTTTTGTATTCAGGAGACAAAACTGCAGGAAGGCCAGATCGAACTGGATCTTCCCGGATATTACCAGTACTGGAATTACGCAGAGAGAAAAGGATATTCCGGAACCGCAGTTTTCACCAAAAAGGAGCCGCTGAGCGTCGCTTACGGGATCGGAATTCCGGAACATGATAAGGAAGGACGTGTCATCACCCTGGAATTCCCCGAGTTTTATCTGGTTACTGTCTATACGCCCAATTCTCAGAATGAACTGGCCCGGCTGGATTACAGGATGGAGTGGGAGGACGCGTTCCTCTCCTACCTGAAAAAACTGGAAGAAAAACGGCCGGTGATTTTTTGCGGAGACCTGAACGTCGCCCACAAAGAAATAGATCTGAAAAATCCAAAGACAAATCATAAAAATGCAGGATTTACCGATGAGGAGCGCGGTAAATTCACAGTGCTTCTGGAAAACGGATTTATCGATACCTTTCGGTATTTTTATCCGGATCAGGAACAGATTTATTCCTGGTGGTCCTACCGTTTTTCTGCCCGGGCGAAGAATGCCGGATGGCGGATTGACTATTTTTGCGTGTCAGAAGATCTGGAGGCACGTCTGGAGGACGCAAAGATCCATACGGAGGTGTTAGGTTCGGATCACTGTCCTGTGGAACTGGATCTGAAGGAAGCGTAGATCCGGCAGGCCGGATCCGGGCAAGTATGGAGATCACCGGCAGGCCAAAGACTTTTAAGGAATGACGTAAAACAGAAATGGCTGAAAAATACAACAGAACACCCCTGGATTATCCGGGGTCGAAGGGAAAGGCAGGTAGAGAAGGATGAGTACAGGAATGAGAAACCTCCATGTGGAACCGGGAAATCCGGCGCTCTGGGGCGCGGTGCAGACGATGGAAGGATGTAATTTTACTGTGGCGGTACCGGAGGGAAAGGAAGCAAGCCTGCTGTTATATAAAAAAAGGCGGAAGGACGTCTGGCAGGAGATCCCGCTGCGGGAAGAAGACCGGATCGGAAATGTCAGCAGCGTACTGGTAAAGGGCCTTACTGCCGAGACATTCGCGTATAATTACAGGATCGACGGGAAAGTTCAGCAGGATATCAATACGAGAGAACTGTACGGACGGGAAAAATTCGGCCAGAAGATGCCGGAAAACCCCGACAGTATCGCATCTGTGATACCTGAGACTCCTGTGATGAAGACACGGCCTTTGAAGCTGCCTTATGAACAGATGGTGCTGTATAAGACGCATGTGCGCGGATTTACCAGGGACTCCGGTTCGAAAGTCCGGGCGAAGGGAACCTTCCGGGGCGTCATCGAGAAAATCCCGTATCTGAAAGAACTGGGGATCAATGCTCTGGAGCTGATGCCGGTCTATGAGTTCTTTGAGACTCCGGAGACGGAAGTGCTCAGGATTCCGGATGAGAATGGAGTTCTGTGTGATGTGGAACATCAGGAAAGAGTCAATTATTGGGGATACGCTTCCAGGGCGCTGTATTTTGCCCCCAAGGAATCGTACTCCGCGACGGATCGCCCAGTGCAGGAATTTGCGGAACTTGTGGATGCACTCCATGAAGCGGGCATTGAATGTATCCTGGAGTTTTATTTCGGACCGGAGCTGTCGACCTATTTTATCCTGAATGTCCTTCATTACTGGCAGCTTACGTTTGGCGTGGACGGTTTCCATCTGATCGGTGAAGGGGCAAAGGTGGAGGAGATCGTGAAAGACGATCTTCTGAAAAAGACGAAGCTGATCTTTGTAGGATTTGACGCTGCCGGCATATATGGCGGAAGTGTACCGCGCTGCCGGAGCCTCGGGGAACATAATCAGGGATATGAGGAGATGATGCGGCGCTACCTGAAAGGGGATGAGGGCTGTATCAGCGGTTTCACCTATTATCTCAGGAAGAATCCGGCGACCCACGGAGTGATTAATTTTTTTGCCGATCACGATGGATTTACGATGGCGGATATGGTTTCCTACGACAGAAAGCATAATATGGAAAACGGTGATGACAATACGGACGGAAGCAGCAGGAATTACAGCTGGAATTGTGGCGCCGAGGGCGCTACGAGGAGAAAAGCTGTGCTGCATCTCAGGATGCAGCAGCTGAAAAACGCGTATCTGATGCTGATGACCAGCCAGGGAACCCCGATGATCTACGGCGGCGATGAGTTTCTGAACAGCCAGAAGGGAAATAACAATGCCTGGTGTCAGGACAACCGGATCGGATGGATCAACTGGAAGAACGGAAAAGACGGACAGGAACTTCTGGAATTTGTAAAGCATGCGATACAGTTCCGCAAAGAGCATCCCGTTCTTCACGGTTCCAGGGAACCGAGGCTGATGGATTATAAAGGGGTCGGATGTCCGGATCTCTCTTACCACAGCCAGAGAGCGTGGTTTTCCCAGATGGAAAATACCTGCCGGTTTATCGGCGTTATGTACTGCGGCGATTATGCTGAGAAGGAAAATGGGGAAACGGATGATTATCTCTATGTGGGATTCAATATGCACTGGAATTCCCATGAGCTGGCGCTTCCGTCTCTTCCCGAAAAATGTATCTGGCGGAAAGTGGCCGATACCAGCCTGGAGAAAAGCTTTCTCGGGGATGAGGCAGAAGTGGTGGAGGGAAAGAGCATCGTTGTCTCGCCGCGCTCGGCGGTGATCTTAGTTGGAAGGCAGGAGTAAAAAGATGCATCCATGGAAACACTTTGAGACGATTACGAAACATAAACTTCTGGTGTTGCGTTATTGTTTCCGCATCGGTCTTTATAAACAGGGACTGCTGCACGATCTGTCCAAGTATTCACCGACAGAATTTCTTGTGGGGGCGAAATATTATCAGGGTAGCCGCAGTCCCAACAATGCGGAGCGGGAGGCGACGGGCTTGTCGACCTCCTGGCTGCATCACAAAGGGAGAAATAAACATCATTTTGAGTACTGGATCGATTACGGGATCAACTGCAACACTGTGATCGAGGGCGTTCCGATGCCCAGAAAGTATGTGGCGGAAATGATCATGGACCGTATCAGTGCGTCCAGAGTCTATCTGGGCGACCGTTATACGGACCGGGCGCCTTATGAGTACTATAGAAAGAGCAAAGAACATCTGTGGTTTGTACATCCGCGTACCAGACGACAGCTGGAATTTTTGCTTCACATGCTGGCGGTGAAAGGTGAAAAAAAGACGCTGGCTTATATCCGTTATAAATTCTTGAAAGAAGAGCGGGGGACATCATAAAAGGAGTACGACAGAACGATGGTGCGACTGTATGAAAAACTGAAATCCGGGGGGAAGGCCAGGGCTGCCTGTGCGGGATGGATCCTGTACTGGGGCGTAGCCCTGGGCCTTCTTCTTTTTGAAAAGGAAACGATCATCGGGACTGCGCAGGCGGACCGGAAGATTTATATTCCGGTTTTCGCGGCGGCGGTCATTTTATGTTTTGCGGGATGGATCCTGACAATGGTGCGTTTTGCGCGCGCGACAGAAAAGAAAAAAAATCCGAAATTGTTGAATATAAAGCTGATCGTTCCGATGCTGCTGAATGCGGTGTATCTTTTTTTTGAGATCGAATATATCGGAAATACGGAATTTTTCGAGATGGAATGGTATTACATGCTGCTGAATGTAGGTGTGATCTTTCTTTTTTGTGTTTTCCTGACAGGGATTTTTAATTCCCTGAAACGGGCGATGATCTTTCTGAACATTTTTTACTATCTCATGAGCCTTGTTTTTTATTACGTCTATCATTTTCGCGGCGAGGCTTTTCAGCTGATCGACCTGTACAGCATCGGGACTGCCGCAGAGGTTGTCGGAGGGTATGAGTTCAACATCACCCGCCAGATGGTCCTGATGCTTGTGGGGACGATGGTGATCCTGAGCCTCTGGAAGCAGAGCAGAAACCGGGTGCTGATCCGGAAAGGGGTCCTGCCAAAGATTCTCCTCCGGGTGATCACAGCGCTGGCGGTCGGGATCTTTTATCTTCTTTATATGTATCTGAACTGGAATGCGCAGTTTGGAGTGATCAGTGATCTCTGGAATCCCGCGAAGACTTACCGGCAATACGGAACCACAGTAGGGTTTATGGCAGTGGCGAAATATATGAGACTGACGCCGCCGGACGGTTACTCTGCTTCTGAGGTGGAACGGATCATAGATGAGTTTGAAAACGGGGAAGAAGTGGAGGATAGTGATGCCGGTGCGGAGCAGGAAAGCGACAGTCAGACCGTGACTCCGGTGAACATCATTGCGATCATGAATGAATCCTGGTTTGATTACCGGACGATCGGGGATCCGCAGACCAGCGAAGATTATATGCCGTTCCTGGATTCCCTGATGGACAATATCATCAAGGGGCATACGCTGACCTGTACCAAGGGAGGAGGTACGGCAAAAACAGAGTACGAGTTCCTGACGGGAAATTCCTGCAAGCGTTTTCCCGGTATGGTGCCTTATGTTAGTTATTTTACCCACAGCCAGTATTCTATCGTCTCGACACTGAAAGACCAGGGATACCGCGCTGTTGCCATGCACCCGAACAAAGCTACAAACTGGAAAAGGACAACTGCTTACCGCTTCCTGGATTTTGACGAATTCATAGCGATCGACCAGTTCCCCGCAGACGCCGAGAGGTACCGGAATATGATCAGCGACCGGGCCAATTATGAAGAGATCATCCGGGTTTTTGAGGAAAAGGAGAAGGGGGAACCGTTGTTCCTGTTCGACGTCACCATGCAGAACCACAGCGGATACACCAACAAATATTTTCAGGCGGACGTCACCTGCGAGGGATACGACTGTGATGAGGCTGATCAGTATTTCTCCCTGCTGAAGCTGTCTGATGAAGCCATTGAATACTTGATCACATATTTTGAGCAGGTGGAGGAGCCGACAATGATCGTGATGTTCGGAGACCATTCGCCCAAGCTTCCGGACGATTTTGAGACCTGGATCGCCGGATATCCGTATGATAATCTTTCCATCGGAACCCAGGAGAAATTTTATGGGACGCCGTTCTTTATCTGGACGAACTATGAGATGGAGAGCAAAGAAAACGTGTGGACGAGCACCAATTTTCTTTCCTCGTATCTGCTGAGTCTGACAGGCCTTGAACTGACGCCTTATAATGAATATTTGCTGAAACTTCAGGAGGAAATCCTGGCGTTGAACCATCTGGGATATATGGATTCCAGCGGAAGATGGCACCGCTGGGAAGATGCAGATAGCGAAACTCTGGAACTGGAAAGAGAATATGAATGCCTCCAGTACAATGAACTGATGGATAGCCAGAACAGAGTGGATGAATTTTTTCAGATAAAACAGACAGAATAAAGAAAAAGAGACAAGGATCAATACCTCGCAGCCTGCTGCGGGGTATTTCATTTGCGTGAAACACCCGGCAAGCGTCTGAATGTTAAATGTATGTAAAATTATGTTAAGAATATGTATAAGAACTTGAAAAATATTAAAAAATTCGCTATAAAAATAAAGAACATGTAAAATTTAGGAAAAATATGGAGGGTGAAAATTTGAAGATCACAGATTTCTTCAGTCTTCTCGGAGGTCTGGCTTTGTTTCTGTATGGAATGCAGATGATGAGCAACGGGCTGGAAGCGGCGGCTGGAAACAAGATGAAGCAGATTTTGGAAAAACTGACGGCCAACCGCTTTCTTGGGGTATTGGTCGGCGCGGTGATCACCGCAGTCATCCAGTCCTCATCCGCGACCACGGTCATGGTCGTAGGATTTGTCAATTCCGGAATGATGACGCTGCGCCAGGCAGTCTGGATCATTATGGGTGCCAACATCGGAACGACGATCACAGGACAGCTGATCGCTCTGGATGTAGGAGCGATCGCTCCGCTGTTTGCTTTTCTCGGCGTAGCGCTGATCGTCTTTATTAAGAAGCAGCGCGTTCATTATTACGGTCTGATCGTGGCCGGGCTCGGTATCCTTTTTATCGGAATGGATATGATGAGTTCTTCGATGATGCCTCTTCGGGAATCGGAAGCTTTTGCGTCGCTTATGACGAATTTTTCCAACCCGCTGCTGGGTATTCTTGCCGGAATGATCTTTACGGCGATCATCCAGTCGTCCTCAGCGTCCGTCGGAATTTTGCAGGCGCTGGCGACAAGCGGTCTGATCGGACTGCCGAGTGCGGTATACGTATTATTTGGCCAAAATATCGGTACCTGCATCACAGCGGTCCTGGCGGCGATCGGAACCAACCGGAATGCGAAGCGGACAACGATCATTCATCTGATGTTCAATATCATCGGAACCGTGTTGTTTACTATCATCTGTATGACGACACCGCTGACGTCGCTGATCGAGAGTCTGACGCCGGGCAGAGTGGCGGCGCAGATCGCCAATATGCATACGCTGTTTAACATTGTGACGACGCTGCTTCTCCTGCCGTTTGGAAATTATCTCGCTCTGCTTGCGACAAAGATCCTGCCGGAGAAGAAAGAAGAGCAGATCGACGTCATGCATCTGGAGTACATCCGTCCGGTCGAAAAGAAGAGAGAACATCAGATCGGAAGTTCAGCAATCATGACCAACGAGATCCGCGGCGAACTTTCCCGTATGATGCAGATGGCGAAGGAGAATGTCAATGCCAGCTTTGACGCCGTGCGCGCCGGGAATGCGGCGCTGCTCCCCCAGGTGGAGGAACGGGAAGAATATATTGACTACTTAAATAAGGAAATCTCCAAATACATTTCCAAAGTACTGGTCAACGAAAAGAACCCGAAGGATTCTCAGTATATCAGCGCACTGTTCAAAGTATGCGGAAATCTGGAACGGATCGGAGATCACGCGGTAAACATCTGTGAATATACGCAGAAAATGGAAGAAAAGAAAATTTCATTTTCACCGGCGGTTTCCGATGAGATCACAGAGATGCAGAAAATCAGCAACCAGGCGCTGGAGACGCTGCAGACGATACAGAGTGACGGAAATGATCCGGAACTGGCGCTGAAAAAGATCGAGGATCTGGAACAGAAGTTTGACGATATGACCGAAGATTACCGGAAAGCGCAGATCGACCGGATGCAGACCGGAAAATGTTCCGATGAGGCATGTATCCTGTACTCGGAGATGCTGACAGATTTTGAACGGATCGGAGATCACATTCTGAACATCGGCCAGGAAATGGGCCTTGGGAAGGTGAGCGAGTAGGAAGCTAAGTGTATGGCTGCACCTGTACGGCAGCAGACCGTGTGAAAACATAGTGCCTGCGGGCATCCGGCCCATCGCGAAGCGATTCTCAATGGCTGGATGCCGGTTACCGTTCCGCTGGCGGAACGGTAACCCTGTGCAGGAAATGATTTGGAAAATTATATTGAAAGGCTTATTTTTCTATGGTAGAATGGGAACTTGTAAGCATTAACCGAGCTGATAAGAAATGAAAGAGGTATAAACTTTGGAAGTAAGCTTCCAAATCTACTTTGATGGCGCAGCAAGTGCGTCAGGAGGAGGAAAAAATGATTGCAGCCAATAACGTAACACTGAGAGTCGGAAAGAAAGCTCTTTTCGAGGACGTAAATATTAAATTTACGGAAGGAAACTGCTACGGCCTGATCGGTGCCAACGGCGCGGGAAAGTCCACCTTCCTGAAGATTCTGTCAGGACAGCTTGAGCCGACGAAGGGCGATGTAACCATTACTCCGGGTCAGCGCCTTTCTTTCCTGGAGCAGGACCACTTCAAATACGACGCTTATCCGGTACTGGATACGGTGATCATGGGCAATGCCCGTCTCTATGAGATCATGAAGGAGAAAGAAGCACTCTACGCAAAAGAGGACTTCACGGATGAGGACGGAATCCGTGCCAGCGAGCTGGAGGGAGAGTTCGCCGAGATGAACGGCTGGGAGGCGGAGTCCGATGCGGAGCAGCTTCTCAACGGACTCGGGATCGAGAGCGAACTTCACTATTCCCTGATGAGTGAACTGTCGGGAAGCCAGAAGGTCAAGGTGCTTCTCGCACGCGCGCTGTTCGGAAATCCGGACATCCTGCTGCTGGACGAGCCGACCAACCATCTGGACCTTGACGCGATCGACTGGCTGGAGGAATTCCTGATCAATTTCGACAATACGGTTATCGTTGTGTCCCACGACCGTTATTTCCTGAATAAGGTGTGTACACAGATCGCAGACATCGATTACGGCAAGATCCAGTTGTATGCCGGAAACTATGATTTCTGGTTTGAATCCAGCCAGCTGCTGATCAAGCAGATGAAGGAAGCAAACAAGAAAAAAGAAGAAAAAATCAAGGAACTGCAGGAGTTTATTTCCCGGTTCAGCGCCAACGCTTCCAAGAGCAAGCAGGCGACGTCCAGAAAACGTGCGCTGGAAAAGATCCAGTTGGATGAGATCAAACCGTCCAGCAGAAAGTATCCGTATATCGATTTCCGCCCGAACCGCGAGATCGGAAACGAGGTACTTCAGGTGGAGGGACTTTCCAAGACGGTGGATGGCGTGAAGATCCTGGATAATCTGACTTTCACCCTTGGCCGCGAGGACAAGGTGGCATTCGTCGGGAGCAACGAGCAGGCTGTGACGATGCTGTTCCGGATTCTGATGGGCGAGGAGGAGCCGGACGAGGGAACTTACAAGTGGGGCGTTACCACGAGCCAGGCATACTTCCCGAAGGACAACACAAAAGAGTTCGACAGCGACCTGACCATTGCCGACTGGCTGACCCAGTATTCTGAGAACAAGGATGTGACTTATGTGCGCGGATTCCTGGGACGGATGCTGTTTGCCGGCGAGGATGGTGTAAAACGCGTGCGTGTTCTGTCCGGAGGAGAGAAGGTGCGCTGCCTGCTGTCCAAAATGATGATTTCCGGAGCGAACATCCTTGTACTGGATGAGCCGACGAACCATCTCGACATGGAGTCGATCACAGCGCTGAACAACGGTCTGATCAAGTTCCCGGGTGTCCTGCTGTTTACCTGCCATGACCATCAGTTTGTACAGACAACAGCGAACCGGATCATGGAGATCCTTCCGAACGGACAGCTGATCGACAAGATCACGACTTATGACGAATATCTGGCCAGCGACGAGATGGCGAGAAAGAGACACGTTTACAATATGACGGAGGAGGACAACTGATAATGAGAAGGCCGGCCCTGGTGATCATGGCTGCTGGGATGGGAAGCCGTTACGGCGGACTCAAGCAGCTGGATCCGGTGGACCCTGAGGGGCATATCATCATGGATTTTTCCATCTACGATGCGGTGCAGGCAGGGTTTGAAGAGGTAATTTTTATTATCAAGAGAGAAACTGAAAAAGAATTCCGCGAGAAGATCGGCGACCGGATCGCGCGTCATGTGAAGGTGCATTACGTTTTCCAGGGGATCAGCGACCTGCCGGAGGGATTTTCCGTTCCGGAAGGCCGGGTGAAACCCTGGGGCACCGGCCACGCGGTGCTGAGTTGTATTTATCAGACAGAAGCGCCGATCGCGGTGATCAACGCGGATGATTATTACGGAAAACAGGCGTTTTCGATGATCTATCAGTATCTGACGACCCATCAGGATGACGACGGGACTTACCGCTACATGATGGTGGGATATGAACTGGAAAAGACACTGACCGAGAATGGTTCTGTGTCCAGAGGGATCTGCTCAATGGATGAGAACGGGTTCCTGACAGGGATCCGTGAGCGGGCCCATATTGAAAAAAGAGGGAACGGTGCGGCATATCTGGAGGAGGACGGAAAAACCTATACGGAACTGCCCCCGGAGACGACGGTCTCCATGAATATGTGGGGATTTTCCAACAGTATTCTGGATGAACTGCAGGCGCGTTTTCCGGTATTCCTGAAAAAAGGGCTCGCTTCGGATCCTCTGACATGCGAGTATTTTCTGCCCTCTGTGATCGAAGAACTTCTGGAGGAGAGAAAGGCCACGGTACAGGTGTGTAAATCGCCGGATCAGTGGTACGGAGTTACATACCGGGAGGATAAGCCGGTCGTCGTGGAGGCTGTGCGCAGAATGAAACAGGAGGGACTTTATCCGGAGAGATTTCTGGATTAGCAGGGCGTCTGTGCAGATGGGCAAGTGCCGTCTGCAGGGCGCCTGAAATTGATTTAAAAAGGACGAGGAGAAGACATGAGCAGAAAATCAACCGTTGCCGGCATCGCGATGATCCTGATGGTGCTGGCGACCATTCCGTTTTTGGGGAGCGATAACGTTCCCTTTTTAAAATGGTGGATCATGATTCTGATTATCGGAATCGGCTTCTATCCGGTGACAGCGTCTCTGTTTGCGGCCTATACCGACCGCGGATGGCTGTTTTCCAAGGTGTTCGGCGTCGCAGTCAGCGGCTTTGCAGTCTTTGCCCTGACAGTTTGCGGGGTGACGGAATTTGTCGGCTGGGTGTGTATTGCCGCGACGCTGATCTGTTTTCTGGTCTGCTGGATCTACGGATTTAAGAGAGTGAAGGTGGAAATGCCGGATATGGATCTGATCTTTGAGGAAGAGGCGCTGTTTCTGTTTTTCTTCCTGCTTTGGACCTATCTGGCAGGGTTCCATCCGGAAGCCCATGGAACGGAAAAGTTTATGGACTTCGGTTTCATGGAAGCGATGATGCGCAGCACCACTCTTCCCGCAAAAGATATCTGGTACGGCACGGACGGGATCAATTACTATTACGGCGGACAGTACTATGCGGTTTTCCTGACCAAGCTTTCTTTCACGGATGTGAAACAGACGTATAATCTGATGAGAACGCTGGTGGCTGCCTTCGCGTTTGTCCTGCCGTTCTCGATCTGCTATCAGATGATCAGTTCAAGGATCCTGCAGCGGCGCAGGAAAAAGAAACTGTCTCCGGTGATCGGCGGACTTTTGTCCGGCGCGGCGGTTTCCCTGGCCGGAAATATGCATTATGTAGTTTATGGCTGCATCGGGAAATGGCTGGGCTGGGAGAGCGCGGCGGACTACTGGTTCCCGGATTCTACCCGTTATATCGGATATAATCCGGTGGTGGAAAATGACAAAACAATCCATGAATTCCCGGCCTATTCTTTTGTGTTGGGGGATCTCCATGCGCATGTGGTCAATGTGATGTTTGTACTTTTCGTGATTGGCGGCGTCTACGCCTATGTCCGGAGAGTGCAGGAAGAGAACGCAGGCGAAGGAAAGTGGAACGCGAAAGAGATCCTGCTGCAGCCGCATCTGATCCTGCTGGCATTTTTCATCGGAATCTTCCACTGGACCAATTACTGGGATTTTGTGATCTACTTTGTCGTCGTGTGCTGTGGAGCACTCTACGGGGCTCTGTACCGGTACAGATGCAAGGCAAAGCAGGTGGTGTCCGCCGTGCTTGTCCAGGCGGTGGAAGTCTTTGTGATCGGAACAGTGGCTG
The DNA here is from genome assembly GCA_019115005.1 of Candidatus Fusicatenibacter merdavium. Classification (GTDB taxonomy): domain Bacteria; phylum Bacillota; class Clostridia; order Lachnospirales; family Lachnospiraceae; genus Fusicatenibacter; species Fusicatenibacter merdavium. Next base: position 44,025 of record DXEK01000137.1, read on the forward strand.
CGCTGCCGTTTACGATCTCTTTTGAGACGATGGTGTCCGGCGTCGCGCTGGCGCAGCGCCATTCTATGCTGTACCAGCTTGCGATCCTCTGGGGTCTGCCGGTCTGCCTGGTGGTTTTGTTCGTGGCAGCGGTGCTTCTCACCTGGAAACGGGTTGAGGCGCCGGCGGGCGCGGAGACCGACAGTCTGGAGAAGGGCAGGCACGATGCGTTTTTCAGAGAGATGGAGGAGAATGCTGTCAGTGAAGAAAAGAGAGAGGCGCTTGAGCAGGAGCGGAGAGCCCTGCCGTTTCGCGAATTCTGGGCGAGGGCGCCGCTCAGCGATATCTTTGCGGGAATCCTCGGAATCTGTGCCATCGGGCTTGTCGTGATCCCGGAAATTGTCTACGTCCGGGATATCTACGAGGAATACTATGCGCGGTCCAACACGATGTTCAAGCTGACGTATCAGGCGTTTATTATGTTCGGGATCGTCATGGGCTATATTATTGTGCGTTTCCTGACTTGGAAGAAAGAGCACATCATTAAGGTGTTCGGCGCTGCGGGACTCGTATGTCTTCTCTGGACCTGCGGATATTTCGGCACGGCGGTGTACTCCTGGTTTGGAAATGTTCTGGATCCGTCGGAATACCGGGGACTGGATGCGACTGCTTATCTGGAAAATGTCTTTCCGGAGGACGCGTCTGCGATCCGATGGCTGGACGAGAACATCGAGGGACAGCCCATTGTTTTGGAGGCCAATGGCGACAGCTACAGTGATTATGAGCGGGTGTCTGCGATGACAGGGCTGCCGACAGTTCTGGGCTGGTATGTCCATGAGTGGCTATGGAGAGGCGATACGTTGGATCTGAATACCCGCGCGGCGGATGTGGAGCAGATTTATACTTCCGCGGACGTCAGCCTGGTGGAAAAACTCCTGAAGGAATACGATGTATCTTATATTTTTGTGGGAGCCAAGGAACGGGAAAAGTATGATGCGTTGAACGAGACGACGCTGCTGCAGGTAGGAAAGATCGTGTATCAGGACGAACAGACCGGGACCTATATTCTGAAAGTGAACCAGTCATAAAAAATAATTTGCGCTGTCTGTGCGGCGAAAACGGCCGTGTGACCCGGTGAGAAAGCGAAAAGCTTTGGATTCCGGATCACACGGCCGTTTTTGGTTCTGCTGGGAGGTCCTTTGGATTTGCCGCGCGGGAGAAATGCCTTCGTATAGTTTTCGGGTTCCGTTCATATAATAGGAAAAAGCAAAAGGCAGAAAGCCGTCCGTGCCTGCTCCGGTCAGAAAATGAGGATCTTCGGGGGCCGGCTGTCGGACGGTTCTGGAGGCAGGTGCCGATGTCTGGGCCATTGAAACGGTTCGTGTTTTTGTTTTGCAGTCTCGGTATTATGTTTCTGGCCGGATGGGAGGCCGCGACGGTAAAAAGTTCCCTGCGGGAAACGACACAGGAAAATCCAGGGGCAGATGTGGAGATCATCCGTGAGGACGCCGGCGGGAGCAGTGATACCGCACAGGAGGGGGCCGGACAGAACGACGGGGAACAGCCGAGAGTGGCGCTTACCTTTGACGACGGGCCCAACAGCGCGTTCACAGAGCTTCTTCTGGACGGACTGAAGGAGCGCGGTGTGAAGGCGACTTTTTTCCTTCTGGGACAGAATCTCGAGGGAAATGAAGCGATCGTCCGAAGAATGCAGGAGGAAGGGCACCTGATCGGAAATCATACATATCACCACGTCAGGATCTCTAGGATCAGTGAGGCGGAAGCACTGGAAGAGATCGAGAGCACCAGCAATGCGATCTATCAACTGACGGGGGTGTACACTTCCTTTGTCCGCCCGCCGTATGGAGAGTGGAAGAAGGGGCTGGATTTCCATGTGACGATGATCCCGGTGCTTTGGACGATCGATTCCCGGGACTGGGTGACACAGGATGTCGGCCAGATCCTGAACGCGGTGCTTCCGTCGGTAGAGGATGGGAGCATTATACTCATGCATGACGAGTTTGCAGAGTCGGTGGAGGCGGCTCTTCAGATCGTGGATACACTGCTGGAAGAAGGGTATTGCTTTGTGACGGCCGACGATTTGCTTTTGGAATGAAAGTGTGATAAAGTGATGACGGTATGCAACAGTTTCGTTGGCCGAACAGTTACGGTCGTATCGGACGGAAACATACGGAACTGTTACGAGATGCGGATCATTGCAGGAGGAAAGCCGGAACATAGGGGAAACCGACGGTTTCGGGAAGACAGAGAGATGAATTTATTTGATTATATGAAAGAGACGACAATGGAAAAAGAGTCCCCGCTGGCTTCACGGATGCGTCCGAGAACGCTGGAGGAGGTAGTGGGGCAGGAGCATATCATTGGGAAAGGCTGTCTGTTGTATCGGGCAATCAAGGCAGATAAGCTGAGTTCCATTATTTTTTATGGCCCTCCGGGTACCGGAAAGACAACGCTGGCGAAGGTGATTGCCAACACGACAAGCGCTGATTTTCGTCAGTTGAACGCGACCACAGCGGGGAAGAAGGATATGGAGGAGGCAGTGAGGCAGGCGCAGGATCAGCTGGGAATGTACGGAAAGAAGACGATTCTGTTTATCGACGAGATCCATCGTTTCAACAAAGGCCAGCAGGATTATCTCCTTCCTTTTGTGGAGGACGGAACGGTGATCCTGATCGGCGCAACCACAGAAAATCCATATTTTGAAGTGAACGGGGCATTGCTTTCCCGTTCGGTGATCTTTGAACTGAAGCCGCTTGGAAAAAAGGACATTGAGACTCTGCTGACCCGTGCAGTCACAGACAGAGCGCGCGGTCTCGGGGCATATGACGTAGTTCTGGACGACGATGCCAGGGAATTTCTGGCGGATATCGCAGGCGGCGACGCCAGAGCAGCGCTGAATGCTGTGGAGCTGGGGGTATTGTCCACAGAGAGAAGCGCTGATGGGAAAATACACATCGATCTGGAAACGGCTTCTGAGTGTATCCAGAAGCGGGTGGTGCGCTATGACAAAGGAGGAGATCAGCATTACGATACGATCTCCGCATTTATTAAGAGTATGCGCGGATCCGATCCGGACGCGGCGGTATTTTATCTTGCGAAAATGCTGTATGCCGGGGAGGACATCAAGTTTATCGCCCGGAGGATCATGATCTGTGCGGCGGAAGATGTGGGACTGGCCGATCCCCAGGCGCTGAATGTTGCGGTGTCCGCCTCCCTGGCGGTCGAGCGGCTCGGACTTCCCGAGGCGAGGATTGTGCTCTCAGAGGCGGCGATGTACGTGGCCTGCGCGCCGAAGAGTAATTCTGCGATCCGGGCCATTGACGAGGCGTCCCGGTGCGTAGCGGAAGTGAAGACGACAGTGCCGTCACATCTGCAGGATGCGCATTATAAGGGCGCGGCGAAGCTGGGGCATGGAAAAGGTTATCTGTATGCCCACGATTACCCGATGCATTATGTGAGCCAACAGTATCTTCCGGATGAGGTGGCGGACCGTAAATTTTATCACCCCTCAGAAAACGGCTATGAGCAGAAGATCAGAGAGCACATTAAGGAGTTGAACGAAAGTTTCAGGTCAGGCAGCTGAACTGTAACCTGCAGAATGTAGTTTCTGTGCGAGAATATTGACAAAGATTTTCCCTGGTGTTAGAATGAAAGAAGTTAGAAAAAGCTAACTGAATGTAAGGCGAGAACAAGGGAGGGATCGATTATGGGAACAGCGATCGTATTGCTGATATTGGTGGTGGTCGTTATTTTCAGTATTCGTGGTTATTTAAAGAAGACAAGATATGGCTGCTGCGGTTCCGGAGGCGGTGAGCAGAAGGTAAAACCGGATGACAGAAATCCGGCGCATTATCCCTATGAATATGAAGTCGGTGTGGACAACATGAAGTGTCAGAACTGTGCGATCCGGGTAGAAAACGCGTTTCATGAAAGAGATGGGTTCCTTGCGAAGGTCAATCTCAAGGAAAAACGTGCGGTGGTCCACTCCAAACGTCCGGTGACGGAGGACGAGATCCGAGAGATTATCCGAAAGAGCGGATATTCCGTGCGCTCTGTGGAAGAACGGAAAGCTGGCTGAACTTGTATACACGGTGCGGGTAATGCATTCGAGGAAAACAGAAGATTTTAACAGAACAGGCGTCATACATTTTTGTACAGGCGCCTGCCTTTTGCATCTTTTTTTTATTTAAAAAAGAAAAAATTTTCACTAAAAAATATATTGAAAAAAATTTCCGCAAATGGTATAGTATCTTCGGTGCCGCAGTTCGGACGGATCTGCACATTTACTGCGCAGACCATAAGAGAAATAGGAAAGGAAGCGGAAGAGTGGAACAGAATCACTTCATTCAGAGTATAGAGGAAACGTATCATACCCTGACAAAGGCGGAAAAGAAAGTGGCGGATTATGTTCTTCAGAATTCCCGGCAGGTCCTGTTCTTGTCGATCACAGATCTGGCAGATGCATGCCAGGTGGGGGAGACGAGCGTTTACCGTTTTTGCCGGAGCATGAATATGCAGGGATATCAGGAATTTAAAATGCAGCTCTCTCTGGGGATGACGGAAACTCCGGAGCAGGAAAAACTGTCCGAGAGCAATGAACTCCTGGGAGATACGCTGAAAGAGACGGCGGAAAAGATTATGCAGTCTCATCTGAGCGCACTTCGCGAGACATACTGTCTCCTGAAACAGGAGGAACTGGAACTTTTTCTGGAAAAGATCGATAAGGCAAAGAGAGTATTCTTTTTCGGAATCGGAGACAGTCTTCTGATCGCCCAGGAGGCATGCCATAAATTCGCCAGCATTACAGGGAAAGCCTACTGTATTAGCGATCCCCACATGCAGGTGATCGCGGCGTCTTCCATGACTGCGGATGATTTCGCCGTCATGATCTCCTATTCCGGAGCCACAAAGGACAATATCTGTACAGCCAAGACCGCGAAGCAGGAAGGCGCTTCGGTCGGATGTATCACCCGCTTTCGGAAATCTCCGCTGACTGCTTACAGTGATGTGACGCTGCTCTGCGGCGCAGCGGAAGGGCCGATGGACGGCGGTTCCGTCTCGGCAAAAGTCAGTCAACTTTACCTGATCGATCTGCTGTATCAGGAATATTATACGAGACATTATGAATCCTGCAGAAAAACGAGGGAAAAAGTTTCCCGTGCGATCGTGGAAAAAATTTTTTAATGAGGAGAAGGGTTATGAGGATTATCAGAACAAAAGATTATGAAGATATGAGCAGAAAAGCAGCAAATCTTATTTCTGCGGTGATGACGATGAAACCGGACTGTGTCCTGGGACTGGCGACCGGCTCTTCGCCGGTGGGAACATATCGCCATCTGATCCGGAGGTATGAAAACGGGGATCTGGACTTTTCCCGGGTCACGACAGTGAACCTGGATGAATATAAAGGATTGGACAGAGAGAACCCGCAGAGTTATTACTATTTCATGAGGGAAAATCTGTTTTCGCATGTGAACATTGACCCGGAACGTACCTTCCTTCCCGACGGCACAGAGCAGGACAGCGAGAAGGCGTGCAGCGCATACAACGAGATCCTGCACAGAGCCGGCCGGGCGGACCTCCAGCTTCTGGGGATCGGGCATGACGGCCATATCGGCTTTAACGAACCGTCCGATACGTTTGCGAAAGAGACACACTGCGTCGATCTGACGGATATGACCATCGAGGCCAACGCGCGGTTTTTCTCCAGCCGCGAAGAAGTACCGACCCAGGCGTATACCATGGGAATCCGGACGATCATGTCTGCAAAAAGGGTTCTGATGGTTGCCAGCGGCGCAGACAAAGCAAAGATTCTCCGGGAAGCTTTCTGCGGCCCGGTAACTCCCCGGGTACCTGCCTCGATCCTCCAGTTCCATCCGGATTTTGTCCTGGTGGCGGACGAGTCTGCTCTCTCGGAAATGTAAATGGAAGCCCCGCGGTTTACGGACCTGCGGGGCTTCTGGCTTTTCCGAAAATAACGGTCTGCGGGTGATCCTCTGTGAGCTCTTTCCGGTCATTCCGCAAGAGTTTTCATCAGAAATGAATATACCGCCTGGCTCTTTGTTTTCCAGTTATTGCAGATCGTTTTTGCCGCTTTCTCGGAGGGTACAGTCAGAGTCAGATCGATCAGACTGCTGTTCTGCTCCCGGACCTGACAGCGGACCTCATATTCCTGACGGGTATTTTTGTAATAGTCGGCGATCGTAGACACTTCATTTCTCATTTCATAAGAATTATCCTTCAGATACTGGTCGATGTCATCCCGGATCTCACTGGAAATTTCCTTGACAAAGAATTCCAGGGTATGGCGTCCTTCCTCCGTCATCTGATAGTAAGAAGTATTCCGGATCGTTTCCACCTCCACCAAATGGGTGTCCAGCATTTCAGAGATCGCCTGCTGGAGATGGAAATAGTTTGTGTATCCCCGGTCGAGGATATAATCGGAAATCTGAGCGTTGGTGAGCGGAAAATTCACTTTCTGAAGCATATAGAGAATGATCAGCTTGTACAGGGTAAATGTAGATTCAATCAAATGTCTCACCTTTCCTTTCTTTATAAAAACAGAATGATTCAGAAATTTTTGTCTGAGGTATTTTTTGTGTAGTTTGGCCGGGGCTGCCCATTTGCTGTATCGGTCATACGAAATCCCAGATCTTTTCCCTGCCAGATCTGCGCTTCCTTCAGTCTGCGGTGCAGATCATTCAGAACAGAGCGTTTGGCCTGGCTCCAGAGCGGTGCGATCAGCAGATCCTTCGGTCCGTCTCCTGTGAGGCGGTGGATCACCAGATCCGGTCTCAAAGCGGCGAGACAGTGCATGACCAGCGTCAGATAAGCGTCCCGGTCCAGAACCTGGAATTTCCCGTCGAGATAATCTTTGGCGAGATCCGTATGTTTCAAGACGTGGAGCAGCTGAAGCTTGATCCCGCTGACCGGCTGCCGATTCAGATAATGCATCGTATCCAGCACCATCTCTTCCGTCTCGAAAGGCAGTCCCAGGATTGTATGGACGATCACCGGAATCTCTCGCCGATGCAGCTCTTCCAGGGCAGTCTCAAAACAGGAAAGCGGATATCCCCGCCGGATATAAGCGGCAGTGGACGCGTGGATTGTCTGGAGTCCGAGTTCCACCCAGACCGGTTTCCAACGGTTCAGCCGTTCCAGAAGATCCAGAATCTCCGCGCCGAGACAGTCCGGCCGTGTCGCGACAGACAAAATTACCACTTCCGGGTCAGACAAAGCCTCCGTGAACAATTTTTCCAGAACATTCACAGGGGCATACGTATTCGTATAAGCCTGAAAGTAAGCGATATACTTTCGGACAGGCCGCTTTTTCTGCAGCATCGCCTTCTGCGCCCGTATCTGCTCCGAAATCGAGAGCCGCCGGTCACCGGCAAAATCCCCGGAGCCGCCCTCACTGCAGAAAATACAGCCGCGCGTCCCGCAGGTTCCATCCCGGTTCGGACAGGTCATCCCGCCGTCCAGAGAAAGCTTGTAAACCTTCTCGCCAAATTCCTTTTTCAAATATGCGTCCAGGGAATAATAAGGCTTTCCCAGCCATTCCGAAGGCAGATACATAAACCGATTCCTTTCAGAGTTCATTCGTTCATTTTTCGCAACAATCCGCTGAACAGAATTGTTATCATTTGTTACAGTTCAGCTGGCTGAACAGCAACTATCATTTTCGGACCGGTCCGGAATATCATAAAACCGCGAAAATTTTCACGGCCGTTTCCTCATGCGGATTTTAATGAATCCGGATCAATCTTCTTCAGTATAAATCATCCGCTGTTTTTTTACAAGCGGGGATAACGTGACGGATTCTGGAGAAGATAAAGAAAAGAACGAAAGAAATCATGACGGCGCGGCAGGCGCGCCAGGAGAAGGAAAGTCTGGAAGTAATCTTCCAAATCTGTCTTAATGACGCGGCAAGTGCGCCGGAAGGAGGAAAAATGCAAAGATCAAAACGAACAGACCATACGAAAACAGAACAGACCTCAGTTCACAAAACCACAGACAATTCCAAAACATCCGAAGATCCATACAAAATCGGAGAGGACACCGGCTTCGCCTGCTCCGCCCAGGACTGCACCGGCCTGATCCCCTCCCTGCCGGAATCCGAAGCCCAGATCGAAATGTACCAGGAACTGTTCCCCTATATGGCAAAAGCCGAGACTCCTGAGAGAGAAAAAGCTGAGAAAGAATAAGGATTTTCCCTATCCGATCACGCGGCGGGAGTTAAAATCACGTATCGCAGTTTCCCTTCCGCTCCTCACCACCAGAAAACCGGCGGCCGCGGGCCTGCCCCGCCCGCGGCCGCCGGTTTTCGTCCCTCCGACCCTTGACAGTAGCGCATGAGATATACTAAAATGTACCAGAAACAGAGCACATCGCCCAAAGAAAAGCCGCCGCCCGGCCAGACCGCCGGCCGTCAGCTTTTTCTGCGTGTGCCAAAGAAAAAATCGGAAATAATAAGGAGAGTAACACCTGTGGCTGATTACACAAAAGAAATAGAAAGACGCCGGACCTTCGCGATCATCTCGCACCCTGACGCCGGCAAAACGACGCTGACCGAAAAATTCCTCCTGTACGGCGGAGCCATCAACCTGGCCGGATCCGTAAAAGGAAAAGCGACCGCCCGCCATGCAGTCTCCGACTGGATGGAAATCGAGAAAGAACGAGGAATCTCCGTCACCTCGTCCGTCCTCCAGTTTAACTATGACGGATACTGCATCAACATTCTGGATACCCCCGGACACCAGGATTTCTCCGAGGACACCTACCGTACCCTGATGGCAGCGGACTCTGCCGTCATGGTCATCGACGGTTCGAAAGGTGTGGAGGCACAGACAAGAAAACTGTTCAAAGTCTGCGTGATGCGTCATATCCCTATCTTTACGTTCATTAATAAGATGGACCGCGACGCCAACGATACGTTCGATCTGCTGGACGAGATCGAAAAGGAACTCGGCATCGCCACCTGCCCGATCAACTGGCCCATCGGCTCCGGAAAAAAATTCCGTGGAGTTTACGACCGGAACACAAAAAAGGTCCTGACTTTTTCCGATACGATGAAAGGAACGAAGGAAGGAGTCGAGGAGGAGATCGATCTGGACGATCCCCATCTGTTGGATGTGGTGGACGAGGACCAGAAGGAACAGCTGATGGAGGAGATCGAGCTTCTGGACGGCGCCAGCGCAGAGTTCGATCAGGAACTGGTCAGCAAGGGAGAACTCTCGCCGGTGTTCTTCGGGTCTGCTCTGACGAACTTTGGCGTGGAAACCTTCCTGCGCCATTTCCTGACCATGACGACCTCCCCGCTGCCGAGAAAAGCGGACTGCGGGATCATCGATCCGATGAAAGAGGATTTTTCCGCGTTTGTCTTTAAGATTCAGGCGAATATGAACAAAGCACACAGAGACCGTATCGCGTTTATGCGCATCTGTTCCGGAAGATTCGACGCCGGAATGGAAGTTTACCATGTGCAGGGAGACAAAAAAATGCGTCTCTCTCAGCCGCAGCAGATGATGGCCAGCGACCGCCATGTGGTGGACGAAGCCTTTGCGGGAGATATTATCGGAGTCTTTGATCCCGGTATTTTTTCCATCGGTGATACCGTCTGTACGCCGGGAAAAAAATTCGCCTATGAGGGGATCCCGACCTTCGCGCCGGAGCACTTTGCGAGAGTCCGCCTGCTGGATTCCATGAAGAGAAAGCAGTTTGTCAAGGGGATCAACCAGATCGCCCAGGAGGGCGCGATCCAGATCTTCCAGGAGTACAAAGGCGGCATGGAAGAGATCATAGTCGGAGTTGTCGGCGTCCTGCAGTTTGACGTGTTGAAATACCGTCTGGAAAACGAATACAATGTGGATATCCGTCTGGAAAGTCTTCCTTATGAACACATCCGCTGGATTGCAAATAAGGAAGAAGTGGATGTGGACCGTATCGCAGGTACTTCTGATATGAAGAAAGTCATGGACCTGAAAGGAAATCCGCTGCTGCTGTTCGTAAACCCGTGGAGTGTCGGCATGGTGGAAGAGCGCAATGAAAATCTGAAGCTAGAAGAGTTCAGCAGAAATTAAAATACAGGCAACCGTTCACCGGGCCGGTGTATGGTAAGTACGCCGGAGGGTTACAGGAAAGGAAAAACACGGATGAATATTTTTGATATACTCGGGCCTGTCATGGTAGGGCCGTCCAGTTCCCACACGGCAGGCGCCGTGCGGATCGGTCTGGTGACAAGAAGACTTCTCGGGGAAAAAGTAAAGAATGCCAGGATCGGAATGTACGGATCTTTTGCGGCTACGGGAAAAGGCCATGGAACGGACCGGGCGCTGGTTGCCGGACTGCTCGGCATGGAGCCGGACGATACCCGGATCCCCGACAGCTTTTCCCAGGCGCAGCGGGAAGACATGAAATTTGAGATCGGGGAAGTGAGCCTTTCCGGCGCTCATCCGAATACAGCAGTGCTGAAGGTGGAGGGCGTTTCCGGCAGGACCCTGGAGGTACAGGCGAGTTCTCTCGGCGGCGGGAGGATCATGATCAACCGGCTGGACGGCATTGACGTCAACTGTACCTGTGAGATGCCGACGCTGATCGTCCACAACATCGATCAGCCGGGGCATGTGGCGAAGGTCACTTCCATGCTGTTTGAGAGTAACATCAACATTGCCAATATGTCTCTGTACCGCGACCGCAGAGGAGGGATCGCGGTCATGGTCATCGAGGCGGATAAGGAAATTCCCGAAAAGATGCTGGAATGGCTGAAACAGCAGGAAGGGATCAAGAAAGTGACCTATATCAACGCTGCGGAAGGAGAAGAAAACAATGGCATATAAATCACTGGAAGAAATAGAAAACCGCTGCCGGGACGAGCAGATTTCCTTTCAGGAGGCGGTGCTGTTGGACGACCTGAATGAAAGAGGCGTCGGGCGTGAGAATTCCCGTGCCGCCATGGAAAAACTCTGGAAAGCGATGAAGGAGGCGGCTGCCGGATACGATCCGAAACTCCGCTCCCACAGCGGACTGGTGGGCGGCGCCGGCAGTAAAATGAGGGAATACCTGAAGCAGGAGGAACCGCTGAGCGGGGCGTTTACCGGGAAGGTGATTGCCTCCGCGCTGGAGATGGGAGAGTCTAACGCCTGCATGAAGCGGATCGTCGCAGCTCCGACTGCGGGGGCCTGCGGAGTCCTTCCCGCGGTCCTGGTCAATTACCAGAAAGAATATAGGACCTCAGATCAGAAAATCGTAGACGCACTCTATGTGGCAGCGGGTATCGGACAGGTGATCGCAAGCCGTGCGTTTATCGCCGGGGCTCTGGGCGGCTGCCAGGCAGAGATCGGCTCCGCCAGCGCAATGGCCGCGGGAGCGCTGGTATCCCTCCGCGGCGGGAATGAGAGACAGATCTCCCACGCGGCTGCCATGGCGCTGAAAAATCTTCTCGGCCTGGTCTGTGACCCGGTCGGGGGGCTGGTGGAGGTTCCCTGTGTAAAGCGCAACGTGATCGGCGCAGTCAATGCGCTTGCCGCGGCGGATATGTCTCTGGCCGGTATTGAGAGCCGGATCTCCCCGGATCAGGTGATCGACGCAATGCGGCAGGTCGGTGAACAGATGCATCCGTCTCTGAAAGAAACCGGAGAGGGCGGACTGGCGGCCACGCCGGACGCAAAAAACGCTTTTATTTTTGTGGAAGGTTTGGTATAATAATAGAAAGTTTAGCCAAAGGAGGTTTCGAAATGGCAGATACAAAGAACCAAAAGAGAGACGCTTATACGATCTATGATGATGAAGGAATCGGAACCGTTCAGATTGCCGACGAAGTGGTAGCGATCATCGCCGGCCTTGCCGCTACGGAAGTGGAAGGTGTGGCCTCCATGGCGGGAAATATTACCAATGAACTGGTAGGTAAACTGGGTATGAAGAACCTTTCCAAGGGCGTGAAAGTTGATGTGCTGGAAGGTGTTGTCTGCGTAGATCTGGCTTTGAATATCAAATATGGCTATGGAATTCCGGAAACCAGCAAGACCGTACAGGAAAAGGTCAAAGCTGCGATCGAGAATATGACAGGACTGGAAGTATCCGATGTGAATGTGGCAATCGCAGGCGTGGATATGGAGCAGACGAAATAAGAGAAGCTGAAACCGCGGGGGATGGTTGAGAAATTTGGCTGACCTTTCGCGGTTTTCTTTATGAGAGAGGAAAACGAATGAAGATTATTGAACCGTATTTTGAGATCATGGACGAACTGGACGGCCGTAAGATGCTGCAGAAGATTGAAAAGATCGGAAGAGTCTGCTATAAGAGCGAGGATCTGATCACAGAGGACTCTGCGGAGAAATTTGTCGGAAATATTCTGAAGAGAGGCCATGAGTCGGTGATCGAACATGAGAAGATCTCCGTGAAGATGGTATGCGACAGAGGTGTGACTCATGAGATCGTTCGCCACCGGGTGGCCAGCTACAGTCAGGAGAGTACCAGGTATTGTAATTACCAGAAAGACAAGTTTGGAAATGAGCTGACCTTTATCAAGCCGGTGTTCTGGAGCGAGGACTCGGAGGAGTATGCAGTCTGGAAAAATATGATGCAGCAGTGTGAGGATCAGTATATGAAGCTGATCGATCTGGGAGCGTCTCCCCAGGAAGCGAGAAGTATTCTGCCGAACAGCCTGAAGACAGAGATTGTCGTGACGATGAATCTGAGGGAGTGGAGACATTTCTTCCGCCTGCGCACAGCCGGCGCGGCGCATCCGCAGATGCGTGAGATCGCCTGCATGGTGCTGGAGGAATTCCGCAGGCAGATCCCGGTTGTGTTTGATGAACTGTAAAGGGCGGAGAAGCGCGCAGTCTGCTGATATATGGGAAAATCCGCCGGATAAGGCGGTGAAAAGAAAAGTAAGAGGGAGAGGATGACAGGAAGAATGAACAGAAGTCAACTGAGGGAAAACATTTTTAAGTTGCTTTATCTTTCCGGATTTAACAGCGAGGATGAGATGGGGAGCCAGATGGCTCTTTATTTTGAGGGACAGGATGTCGTTCCCAGCGGGAAAGATCAGGCATATATTGAGAAAAAATATTCAAAGGTGAAGGAGCATCTGGAAGAGATCGACCGGCTGCTCAATGAGACCTCTGAAGGATGGAAGACCAGCCGTATGGGAAAGGTAGACCTGGCGATCCTGCGGCTGGCGGTTTATGAGATGCTTTTTGATGAGGATGTGCCGGTCGGCGTTGCGATCAATGAGGCGGTAGAACTCGGAAAGAAATTCGGCACCGACGATTCCTCTTCGTTCATCAACGGAATTCTGGGAAAACTGGCAAAGAAAGCCGATGCGTAGTCCCAGCCAGAGCGTATATTCCGTAAGCCAGGTCAACAGTTATATCAAGAATATGTTTACTCAGGATTTCATGCTGAGCAGGATCTATGTCCGGGGTGAGGTGAGCAACTGTAAGTATCACACCTCCGGTCATCTTTACTTTTCTCTGAAGGACGCCTCCGGTACGATCGCCTGCGTGATGTTTGCAGGACAGCGCAGGGGTCTGGCTTTCCGGATGAAGGACGGTGACAAGGTCATCGTCGGAGGCAGTGTCAATGTCTATGAGCGGGACGGAAAATACCAGCTTTATGCAAAGGAAATCAGCCTGGAGGGAGCGGGACTTCTCTACGAGCGTTTTCTGGCTCTGAAAAAAGAGCTGGAGGAGATGGGAATGTTCGCACAGGAATACAAACAGCCCATCCCATTCTATGTGAAGCGGCTGGGGGTTGTCACTGCGCCTACGGGAGCGGTGATCCAGGATATCCGGAATGTGGCTTACCGACGGAATCCGTACGTGCAGATTGTGCTCTACCCGGCGCAGGTGCAGGGAGAAGGCGGGGTGCAGAGTATTGTCCGCGGGATTGAGACGCTGGACCGTCTGCACCTGGATGTGCTGATTGTGGGAAGAGGCGGCGGTTCCATCGAGGATCTCTGGGCGTTTAACGAGGAAGCGGTGGCGCGGGCGATCTTTAACTGTGAGACGCCGGTGATCTCGGCGGTGGGACATGAGACGGATACGACGATCGCCGATTATGTGGCGGATCTCCGGGCGCCGACGCCTTCCGCGGCGGCGGAACTCGCGGTGACGGACATCCGCGGGATCCTGGAACGGATGGGGCAGTATCGCAGGAGAATGAATTACTCTCTGCAGACACAGGTTCAGCAGGCCAGAACCCGTCTGCAGAGTTATCAGACCCGCTGGAATTATCTGAATCCGGTGCAGAAGCTGGAGAAACAGAAAGAACGGATGGCACAGGCGGAGCGCAGGCTGCAGGAAAGTATGGAAGCGGTTCTGCAGGGCAAACGTCATCTCCTGGATTTGTATATCCGGCAGCTGCAGGGGCTTTCCCCGCTGGACAAGCTGAATCAGGGCTTTTCCTATGTGGAAAACCGGGAGCACCGCCCGGTGACGCGGATCGGACAGGTACAGGAGGGAGATCTCCTGAATATTCAGGTGACAGATGGAACCATTGAGGCGCAGGTAAAAGCGAAGCGTTCCGTTTCTTCCCGCAGCTGATAGATGCAGTGCAGGAAGAAACGGAAGAGAGGAAGGAAACTGGCGTGAACATAGAAGAAAAAGACAAAACGGCGGAGAATGCTGCGCAGGAGCGCACACTGGAGGAAAACTTTGCGCTTCTTGATCAGAAGATCGCGCAGCTGGAAGACAGTGAAATCAGCCTGGAGGATTCGTTCCGGGTCTACAAGGAAGGAATGGAGCTTTTAAAGGAATGCAGTGCCAAAATCGACACGGTGGAGAAAAAGATGCTCCAGATAAATCAGGATGGAACAATTACAGAATTTGGAATTTGAGAAACAATTAAAGAAAAAAACAGAGCAGGTCAATGAGATAGTGATGCGTTATCTTCCGGAGGAGGAAGGTTTTCCGAAGCTTCTTCTGGAGGCAATGAATTACAGCATGCGTGCCGGCGGAAAGCGGATCCGCCCGCTGCTGATGCAGGAGACGTATCGCATGTTCGGGGGAAAATCTGATGTGGTGGAGCCTTTTATGGCGGCGATCGAAATGATCCATACCCACTCCCTGATCCATGACGACCTCCCGGCGATCGACAATGACGAGTACCGCAGAGGAAGGAAGACAAACCATGCAGTCTACGGAGAAGCCATGGGCGTCCTGAGCGGAGACGCCCTTCTGAATTATGCTTATGAGACGGCATTGAAGGCGTTTGACTGCATAGGATCGAAGCGGGTGCCGGCGGCGCTGAAGATCCTTGCACACAAGACAGGTGCGTACGGGATGCTGGGCGGCCAGAGCGTGGATGTGATGAATGAAAAACATTGCCGTACGCAGATCGACAGGACCATGCTTGATTATATTTATGAGAATAAGACCTCTGCGCTGATCGAGTCGGCGATGATGGTTGGAGCGGTACTGGCGGGAGCTGAGGAACAGCAGGTCAGGAAGGTGGAACAGGCGGCGAAGCTGACCGGCCTTGCGTTCCAGATTCAGGATGATATCCTGGACGCGACGGGAACGACGGAGGAACTGGGAAAGCCGGCAGGCAGTGACGCGAAAAATGAGAAGACAACTTATGTGACGCTGTTCGGAACGGAAGGTGCAAAATGCGAGGTGGATGCCTATACCCGGAAAGCCATGAAGCTGATGGATGAGTTGCCTGGAGAGCATGCGTTCCTCGATCGGCTTCTGCTTTGGCTTGCGTCCAGAAAAAAATAAAATACACAGACCTGTCTGGACTGTTACGGAATAAGAGCATTTCGAAGGGAAATGATTTTATGTTGGAAAAGATAAAAAAACCTAACGATATCAAAAAGATACCTGTGGAGCAGCTTCCGGAACTGGCGCAGGAAATCCGGGATTTCCTTGTGCAGACTATGAGCAGAACTGGAGGCCATCTGGCCTCCAATCTTGGCGTTGTGGAGCTTACCATTGCGCTGCACTGTGTGTTTGATCTGCCCGGCGATAAGATGATCTGGGATGTAGGTCATCAGTCCTATACGCACAAGATCCTCACCGGGCGAAAGGATGCGTTTGAGAGTCTGCGTCAGGAAGGCGGCCTGAGCGGTTTCCCGAAACGGTCGGAGAGCGCCTGCGACGTGTTTGACACGGGACACAGTTCCACATCCATCTCGGCAGGAGTCGGTTTTGTGAGAGCGAGGGAGCTGAAAAAAGAAGATTATTCGGTGATCTCCATCATCGGTGATGGCGCTCTGACCGGCGGGATGGCGTATGAGGCGCTGAATAATGCGGCGGAGCTGAAGACCAATTTTATCATCGTGCTCAACGACAATGAGATGTCTATCTCAAAAAATGTGGGAGGAATTTCTACTTACCTCAGCGGGATCCGCACAGCGGCGTCCTATACGGAGCTGAAGATGGGAGTCGCCCGGGCGCTGGAAAAAATCCCGAAAATCGGTCAGGGAATGGTGGATGCGGTCCGGAAGACAAAGAGTAGTATCAAACAGATTGTGATCCCGGGCATGTTCTTTGAAGATATGGGGATCACTTATCTGGGACCGGTGGACGGCCATGACATTCCGCAGATGATCCGCACGTTTCAGGAAGCCAGGAGATTTGAAGGACCGATCCTGGTGCATGTGCTGACCAGGAAAGGACAGGGCTACGAGCCGGCGCTGCGTCACCCGGCCAGGTTCCACGGGGCGGGGCCGTTTGAGATCGAGACGGGACTTCCCGCAACGAAAAGCAATGCGACCTACACAGACATTTTTTCCACGGTCATGCGGAAAATGGGCGACCGGGAACCGGATGTGGTGGCGGTGACAGCGGCGATGCCTACCGGCGTCGGGCTGAAGCGGTTTTCCAATATGTTTCCTTCCAGGTGCTTTGATGTGGGGATCGCAGAGGAACACGCGGTGACTTTTGCGGCGGGTCTGGCGCTTGGCGGCCTGATCCCGGTGGTTGCCATCTATTCGTCATTTCTCCAGAGAGCCTACGATCAGATCATGCACGACGTCTGTATGCAGGAACTGCATGTCGTGTTCGCCATCGACCGCGCCGGTCTGGTGGGATCGGACGGGGAGACGCATCATGGAATTTTTGACCTGTCTTATCTGAATTCCATGCCGAACATGACGGTGATGGCGCCGAAAAATCTCTGGGAGCTCTCGGATATGATGAAGTTTGCCGTGCATTTTGACGGGCCGATCGCGCTCCGCTATCCCCGGGGAGAGGCGTACACCGGGCTGGAAGAGCACCGGGAGCCGCTCTGTTGCGGAAAGGCGGAGGTTCTGGAGCGGGGAGAAAAGATCGCGCTTCTGGCCGTCGGCAATATGGTAAAAACAGCAGTCCGTGTGCGGGAACTGCTGATGGAACAGGGATATGATGTGACTCTGGTGAATATGCGTTTTGTCAAGCCTTTCGATACGGAACTGGTGACGGAACTGTCGCACAGCCATGAGCTTCTGGTGACGATGGAAGAAAATGTGCAAAGCGGCGGATTTGGCGAGCAGATCGCATCCTTTGTGCTGGAAGAAGAGCTTCCGGCCCGGGTACAGATCATCGCTCTGCCAGACCGGTTTGTGCGTCAGGGAAGCGTGGTGTCCCAGATGAAGGCGACGGGAATCGACGCGGACACGGTGGCCGCGAGGATTCTGGAGAAATATCAGAAAATGAAGGAAAGATTGGAGCAGAGCAGATGAAAGAGCGTTTGGATGTGCTGCTGGTACAGAGAGGAATGG
The DNA here is from genome assembly GCA_019115005.1 of Candidatus Fusicatenibacter merdavium. Taxonomy (GTDB): domain Bacteria; phylum Bacillota; class Clostridia; order Lachnospirales; family Lachnospiraceae; genus Fusicatenibacter; species Fusicatenibacter merdavium. The sequence goes on from DXEK01000137.1 coordinate 61,726, forward strand.
CCGCTTCCAGAGAGAAGGCAAAGGCCATGATCATGGCCGGCGAAATACTTGTGGACGGAGAGCGGGAGGATAAGGCCGGCTCCATGTTTCCGGATACGGTTACGATCACGCAGAAAGGCCGGCCGCTCCCTTATGTGAGCCGCGGCGGGCTGAAACTCGAAAAAGCGATGACTCATTTCGGTCTCGATCTGAACGGGAAAATATGTATGGATGTGGGAGCCTCCACCGGAGGCTTTACCGACTGTATGCTGCAAAATGGCGCGGCGAAGGTGTACGCGGTGGACGTAGGTCATGGTCAGCTGGACTGGAAACTGCGCAATGATGAGCGGGTGGTCTGTATGGAACGGACGAATATCCGCTACGTGACTCCGGAGGATATCGGGGAGCCGGTACAGTTTGTGTCCATCGATGTCTCCTTTATTTCCCTGACCAAGGTGCTTCTGCCGGTGCGGAATCTGATGGCGGAGGATGCGCAGATGACGGCGCTGATCAAACCGCAGTTCGAGGCAGGCAGAGAAAAAGTAGGAAAAAAAGGTGTGGTGCGGGATCCTGCCGTCCACCTGGAAGTGATCTGGCAGGTGATCCGGTATGCCCAGAGTATTTCCTTTGGCGTGCGCCACCTGGAATTTTCTCCGATCAAGGGACCGGAGGGAAATATTGAATATCTGGTGCATCTGGTGAAACTTCCGGAAGGAACGATCGACGAAGAGGTGCCGGTGCAGCCGGAAGAGGTTGTCCGTCAGGCCCATGAAACATTAGGGAAACGCTGATTTAATCAACACTTAACCTACCCATTTACCACAGCATACGGTATAATGTATGTATAAAAAATACTAAGGATGGTATATGGGTATGAAACAACAAACTTTTAGTGACATTGAATATTC
>DXEK01000138.1 GCA_019115005.1 Candidatus Fusicatenibacter merdavium
GAGAGAGATATGCAGGAAAGATTTGATAGAAGTGCAGGGATTTTGATGCCTGTGAGCAGTTTGCCGTCGCCTTATGGAATCGGTACGTTTGGCAAAAGTGCATATGATTTTGTGGACAATTTAGCCAAGGCGAGACAGAAATTCTGGCAGGTTCTTCCTTTGGGGCCGACCAGTTACGGGGACAGTCCCTATGCATCTTTTTCCGCTTTTGCGGGAAATCCTTATTTTATTGATTTGGAGACGCTGGTGGAGGAAGGTCTTCTGAAAGAGGAAGAATGCGATGCATGTGATTTCGGAGACGATCCGGAATATGTAGATTATGAAAAAATTTATAAAAGCCGTTTTAAGGTACTGGAAAAAGCCTTCGGGCGCTTTGTGCCGGGAGAGGATTACGCTGACTTTATAAAAGAAAACAGTTTCTGGCTGGAGGATTACTGCCTGTACATGGCGGTCAAAAAACAGCAGGAGGATGTCAGCTGGAGCGAGTGGCCCGAGGATCTGAAGAACCGGGATCCGGAAGTGCTCGAGGAGAAAACGAAGGAGCTGAAAACGGAAATCGATTTTTACCGCTTCCAGCAGTATCTTTTTTCGGTTCAGTGGAAGAAGCTGAAGGCGTATGCCAATGAACAGGGAATCGAGATCATCGGAGATATCCCGATTTACGTGGCGTTTGACAGCGCCGATACCTGGGCTCATCCGGAACTGTTTCAGTTTGATGAGGACAATCAGCCGGTTGCGGTGGCAGGGTGCCCGCCGGATGCGTTTTCTGCGACCGGACAGCTTTGGGGAAATCCACTGTACCGCTGGGATTATCACAAAAGCACCGGTTATGAATGGTGGATGAGACGGCTGAAATACGTGACGACGCTGTATGATGTAGTGCGTATCGATCATTTCCGCGGATTTGATGAATATTATTCGATTCCGTACGGGGACGAGACGGCTGAGAACGGTCACTGGGAGAAGGGACCCGGCATTGGATTCTTCGAGACAGTGAAAGAAAAGCTGGGCGATGTACAGGTGATCGCCGAGGATCTGGGTTACCTGACCGACAGTGTGATCCAGATGGTCAAGGACAGCGGTTATCCGGGCATGAAGGTTCTGCAGTTTGCGTTCGACTCCAGAGAGGCCAGCGATTACCTGCCGCACAATTATGATCATAACTGCGTGGTCTATACCGGCACCCATGACAACGATACGATCCTCGGATGGTACGATGTGATGGCTGAGGAAGACCGGGAATTTTCCAAAGAGTATATGAATAACTATAAGAGCACCAGAGAAGAGCTGCCCTGGGATTTCATCCGCCTGGCGATGGGAAGCGTAGCAAACCTGTGTATCATTCCCATGCAGGATTATCTGGGACTTGGCAGCGAGGCGAGGACAAACTTCCCGTCCACGCTGGGAGATAACTGGAAATGGCGGATGAAAAAAGACGCGTTCACCGATGAACTCGCCGCAGAAATCCGTCGTGTGACAAAGTTGTACGCGAGATGCAGTGGCGGTTTCGCCGGCGGAACCGTTACGGATACACAGAGCTGACAATTTAGAAAACAGCGGTTTATCCGGAAAAACCGCCGGATCTGGCAGACTCGTGGAAAGAGGTGAGAGGATGGAGCAGATAACGATCCGGGATATTGCAAAAAAGTGCGGAGTCGGGGTCAGCACCGTCTCCCGCGCGCTCAATAATCATCCGGATATCAACCCGGAGACCAGAGAGATGATCCTGAAGGTCATGTCGGAATACAATTATGTGCCGAACAACAGCGCACGCAATCTCAAGCGCTCCGACGCCAAGGCGATCGCGGTTCTGGTCAAGGGCATGGACAACATGTTTTTCAACAATATGATCAGCATTCTTCAGGAAAAGGCCAGAAAGAAAAAATACTCCTGCATCATCGAGCGGGTGGAGGAGAAGGCCAGCGAAGTGGATGCGGCCATAGAGGTCGTAAAAGAGAAACGGCTGCGGGGGATCGTTTTCCTCGGAGGAAACTTTATGCATCCGAAGGAGAAGATGAAACAGATTCCCGTTCCTTATGTGGTCACCACCGTCGGAATCCGCGGGAACGAAGAATTTCCCTGCGCGAGCGTCTCTGTGGACGACTACAGAGAGAGTTATAAGATGGTGGATTATCTGTGTTCCTGCGGACACCGGAGAATCGCGATCCTGGCTGCCTGTGAGGACGATATCAGTATCGGCCGGCTGCGGCTGGAAGCTTACCGGAAAGTCCTGGAGGATCGGGGAATTCCCTGTGATTCGGCCCTGATCCGGCATATGTCCCGGCAGGAAACCTATTCCTTCGAGACGGGATATCAGCTGACCCGCCAACTTCTGGCGGACGGTGCGGAATTTACCGCACTGTATACCACATCGGATACCCTGGCCATCGGCGCATGCCGTGCTTTGAAGGAAGCCGGAAAACGGGTGCCGGAGGATATTTCCGTCGCAGGGTTTGACGGAATCGACGTTGGGGCGTATTATATACCCAGTATCACGACGATCCGTCAGCCGGTGGAAGCGATGGCGACAGAGACTGCGAGGAAACTGTTTGCGATGATCGACGGGAAAGAAGAGCCGTCGGCGAAAGTCTTCGACGGAGAGCTGGTCGTCCGTGAATCCACCGGGACGCCCGGGAATACAGACAATAGATAGACAATATATGAAATGAGACAAGCGACAAAAGGTCATAAATTTCATGCTTGCATGAAAATTTATGACTTTGTGGAGC
>DXEK01000139.1 GCA_019115005.1 Candidatus Fusicatenibacter merdavium
ATGTATACTGTTTGCAACGGACACCCCCTTGTTTGAGTGAGTATGTTGTTTGTTGGTACTTCAATTATACATCATTCTACAGAGGGTGTCTTTCTTTTGTGCAATATTTTGGATTTGCTCATTTATAGTTGTAAGAATGAAAAAGTCCGGACAGCCTTTGAGATTCTGAACGGACAGATAAGGAATGCGAGATTTTTTTCAGAGTTAGACAGCGATATTTATGATTTATGCACACAGTATCGCTGGACACTGGATTCGGCAAGCAGAGATCAGTCGGTCAGGTCTGTGTATGAAACCATGAAAATGAGACTGGCGGAGTAGTTTTTGGTGCGCAAAGACACATAAGGGAGGAAAACGGATGGAAAAGAGTATCTGGAAACTGAAAAAAGTAGGAATGCTGGTGACAATCTGCGTTTCGGCGGCGGTTATGGCTGGCTGTGGAAAAGGGCAGGAAACAGAAGCAATGGAGAAGCTGGTTGTGTGTACAGGCAGCATGCAGGAATATAGTGTACGTAATTTAGTTGAAGCGTGGGCGGAAAGGAACGATGGTATAGAAGCCGAGGTCATAGCCATTCCGAGCGATGACACGCTTGCGGAGACGAAGATCACACAACTACGAACAGAAATCATGTCGGGCGGCGGACCGGATGTTTTTATTATGCCCTGTGATGTGAATACGGAAAAGGAAGAAACTCCGGAACTGTTTCCAAATCCCGAAAAAGCGATGCATTCCGATTTGTTTCTGCCTTTGGATGACTATATTTCAAATGCACAGTACATGGATCCGGATGGCTGGAACCAGAAGATCATGGATTCCGGAAAGACAGAGGAAGGACAGATTTTGCTTCCGCTGACTTATCGATATAGTGCGTATGTATTCCGAACTGCCGATCTGGAAAATCTGTCGGAAATTCCCGAATCCTGGTCCGAACTGCTTTCCTGTTCGGATCCCGTCCTGGCAGATGCCATGGCATCTGCGATACGGTTTGACCTTCCTTATACGTTTGGAAAATTAGCAGATTATCAGGAAGGGAAACTGTTATTTTCGGAAGCGGAACTCCAGGAACGTGTGGAGGAAGTATTTTCGTGGAAAGAAGAAACAAATACGAATCAGTCGGAAATACAAATGATCGCGGCGGGAGACGTCGGGAAGGAATTTTGTACTGCGGTAGATGCCGCTGCAACGGAAGAAGAGACGGCGGTTGCTCTTTCGAATGATGAAGGCGGAATCACAGCTTATGTGACAGTTTATGCGGCGGTAAACAGAAATACTGAAAAACCGGATCAGGCGTTTTCTCTATTGGATTTTCTCTTCAGCGACGAGGTGATGACAGGTGTTGGTTTCCCCACAGAAGATCCTGTAATATGGATTGGCAGAGGGTGTAAGATTGAAGACAACTATAATGACGGTATCCCGGTAAATCTGGAAGCCGCGCAGAGAATGAGCGGAAATCAGGTTACAAAAGATATGTTGGACCAGATGGATCACCGGATCAATGAAGTACGTTATTACTCCAGTCTGGAGAGGGAGTTTTATTGGATGATTTACAAATGTCTGGCCTGGGACAAAAACAATGAACCGCCGCTCGAAGCAGACGAAAGACGGGAGGTGATCTCTCAGACCTATGAGGAGATGAAAATGCAGCTGGCCGAATAGTGTTCAGGTAGGGAAAACTGCGGGCAAAGAAAAGGAGGAAGCTTATGAAGAGGAAATGGAGAGAATACAGGAACGGATGGCTCCTGGTCGCCCCGCTGATGGTGGGCTGTGTTTTGTTTTACGCGGTTCCTTTTGTGATGGTTCTCTGGTATTCCCTGCGCAGCAGTGCCGGGAGAAGCGGTGTGTTTGTGGGGTTTGCCAATTACCGGGCGATGATCGGAAATGAGATGTTCCGTCTTGCCTGCTATAATACCGCCCGCTTTCTGCTGATCGGTCTGCCGCTGATCCTGCTGTTGTCTTATCTGATCGCACTTCTCTTAAAGCAGCAGGCAGGAAAACATATGCTGCTGAAATCGGTGCTCCTGTTTCCGTATATCATGCCGATCGTGGGAACCGTGCTTCTGACGGATGTGGTATTTGGCGATCTGGGCGTGGTGAATCGTATTTTGTTGCTGGCAGGTGTGTCGATAGAAAAATGGCTGGAGTCGCCGGCGGCGTTCTGGATCGTGATCGGAATCTATCTGTGGAAAAATGCGGGATACAGCGTAGTCCTGCTGCTGGCAGGCCTGATGACGATCCCGGAAGAACAGTACGCTGCCGCCAGCCTGGACGGTGCCGGCGGATTTCGGAAATTCCTCTATGTTACGACTCCGCAGATGTGGCATTCCGTGTTTTTTACTCTGTTATTTTCTCTGATCAATGCGTTTAAATGTTTCCGGGAGATCTTCCTGATCGGGGGCAAGCATCCGAACACGGAGGTCTATATGCTGCAGCATTTTATGAATAACAGTTTTGAGAATCTGAATTACAATAAGCTCTCTGTAGCCGCGGTACTTCTGTTTCTCGCAGTGACAGTCGTGATCGGTGCTGCCTACGGTTGGGTCAGAAGAAAGGAGGCGTATCGGGCATGAAAAGAAAAAAGATCACGCGGATGGGAAGCGGATTGTTTGCCGGCCTGATGGTGTTTCTCTGTCTGGCACCTTTTGTGATGGTGATTGCGGGCGGTTTCTGGAAAGAGGGGACGGGCGTTTCCGTGCAGGCATATTATGACGTGTTTCTCGGAACGCCCCGGTATCTGCTCCGTTTTTGGAGGAGTCTCTTTCTGTGTCTGACGATCACAGCAGGACAGGTCGTCGTATCGGTGATGGCCGGGTATGGATTTGCGAAATGCAGGTTTCCGGGGAAAGATGTGATGTTTTTCTTCCTGATGATCCTGATGGTGCTTCCGCTGCAGGTAACGTTGGTCCCGAATTACATCATGCTTGACCGGATGGATCTTCTGGGAACGGACGGCGCGCTGATCTGGCCGGGAATCTTTGTTCCCCTCGGGACGTTTATCATCTCCCAGAGTTTCCGGGCAGTGCCTGACGAGGTCATCGACGTGGCGAAGCTGGACGGATGCGGCTTGGCGAGGATCCTGGTGCAGGTCGCCGTGCCGGTGGCGAAAGGCGGGATCGTCTGTGCCGGGCTGCTGGCTTTTCTTGACGCCTGGAATATGGTAGAACAGCCGATCGCCTATCTGAAAAATTTTGAACAGTATCCGATCTCCGTTGCTCTGGCTTATGTCTCTACGACGGAGCAGGCACGTCAGTTTGTCTGCTGTATTCTCGTACTGCTGCCGCCGCTGTTTCTGTTTTCCTGTTTTCATAGAGAAATGGTGGAAGGAATTGTATTTGGGGAGGAAAAATAGGTATGAAAAGAAATGTGATCTGTATATTTTCGCTTGTACTGTGGTGCCTTTTGGGCTGTACCGTCCTCTCCGAAAAGATTGAAGAGCAGATGACGGTCAGCAATGTTGAGGTAGAACTGGAGGAAACGTATCTGGAAGGCGGAGTGGTTCAGATGACCCTTCCGGGAGACTGCCTCATCTCCGATGAAAATGGTCTTCACCTGTACCGGATGGAGAAAGGAGAAGGCTGGGATACAGGAAACCGGCTGAGAGAAATAGAACCGGAGATGTACTGGTACGGTGAGAAACAGAATATGATCATATATTCTTCCGGATATGCAGGAGACCGTTTTGTGCGGTATGTCTCGCGACCGGTGGCAGAGGGAGAATTGGCACAGATCTGTTTTCCGCGTGCCGGCGGGGAAGACTGTTATCTGGTAGTAAATCCCGGAGATGTGGATACGTCGCTGGAAATATGGGAGACAGCATCTGTGACGGAAGAACAGGAAGGGATGCTCCTGGTCACTTTGAACGGAAAGCAGCCGTTTCTCGAATCACAGGCGAGGAGCGAACTAGGGTTTGCGCGGGACAGCAGAGTTTACAGTCTTGGCGATATCCGGAACTTTTTCGGCAGCTTTCCTTTGCTGGCGGGGATCGCGGCAGTCTTTCTCGGGACGGTTCTTCTGTGGGGATATTCACTGGTGCTTGTGAAAGATCTCCGGAAAAACAGATGGCGGCTTCTGGCCCACGGGGTTACAGGAATTGTACTGTTCGGTGTATTCACGAAGCTGGTGGAACGGATCCAGCTGCCGTCTTCGCTGCTTCCCTCGAAAAACATTTTAAACATGGAGTATTATGCGGAGGAATTCGGAGTGGTCTTCCGGGAACTGGAAAAATTTTCCGCGGATGCAGCGCAGGAGACGCTGCGGGCCTTTTCTGTCAATGCGGCGTTGGCGGGAGGCGTTTTCCTCGGTGGAACGGCGCTGATCCTCGTTGTGATCTTTCTGGAAAAACGGGGAGTAGAACGAGTTGAAACCGGGAGTTCATCTAAAAAAGAGGGAAAACCTCTCTAATATTTTCCGTATTTTTTCCCGGGACGTCATGATAAAATCGGAACAAACATATGTCAGGAGGGCAAAATGAGAGAGCATTCCTATCAATACAAACATCTGCCGATCCCGGGCGGCGGATACGTGACGGGTTTTATTTTCCATAAGAAACAGCCGGGACTTCTATAATTGAGAACAGATATCGGCGGGACGTATCGGTTCGATCGGGAAGGCCAGCGGTGGCACAGCCTGATTTCTCATGTCACGCCGGAGGATCTCAGTGAAACGTTTCCGATATCCGTAGCGCTGGACGAGATTGCAGGAAAATCGTTTGGTCAGTGGCGGACGGAATCGATCTTCCGGCCGGCCGTGTGATCGTAAGCCAGGACAAAGGCAGGACTTTTCGGATCGCCGAAGTGTACCAAATGGACGGCACAAGAAAGACGACGGGAAAAGTAAAGGTCTTTTCGGACCGGGTGGACAACAGTCTGTTTTACGGGTTTGGAGATCACTCGGATTTCTATGTGAGCCGGGACGGCGGGCTTACTTTCTGTGAAAGGAAACTTCCGGACGGATTCCCATGTGTGGATTTCGGAAAGATTGACTGCGCGAATAAGACAGAGATCCGGGGCGAGACAGGAAAAACGGGAGTGTTCTATCTGGCGCTGGCGGAGTACGGGCTGTGGAAGCTGATGTATGATCCGGGGAAAGGAGTGGACGGCTGCGGAGAGAAGGTTGTTGTAAGACGGCTGTCCGGCAGAGGTGATACCGTGTTCTGTGTCGGACTTGGCGTGGGAAGACCCGGCGGCGATTATTTTACAGAAGATAAGGCGTTGTATGTCACCGGGACGATCGGCGGGAAATACGGATTTTACAGGACCCTGGACGAAGGCGGGACGTTTGAGCGGCTGAACACCGACCGGCAGCAGTTTGGAGAGATCAACAGTGTCGACGGTGATTGCCGGATATTCGGAAGATTCTTCCTGGCGACTGGATCCAACGGGATTCTGTACGGGGAGCCGGAGGAGAAGTCCTGTTCCTGAAAAAAGACATGAGAAATGAGGAGGAATTGATTATGCATATGTATCAGGAAAACTCCCGGCTGATTCTGGCGGAAGGAAAGTCGGAAGTATGGATCGAACCGTGGGGAGAAAATTCACTTCGTGTCCGTATGACGGGAAATCCGAAAATGGATGAAAATGACTGGGCGCTGACGGAAAGACCGAAGGAGACGAACGCACAGATTTCTTTTGAGACGATCGATACGACGGATCCCTGGTATCGCTCTGCAGAATATGCCAGATATCATCAGACCGGAACGCAGGCTTCTCTGGTCAACGGAAAGATCACGGCGAAAGTGTCCCATGAGGGGTGGATCAGTTTTTATAATCAAAAAGGGGAACTGCTGACGGAAGAATACTGGCGGACCCGCGACCGGATCAACCGTTACTGTGTGCCGCTGAGAATCAGCGGAAGAGAATTGAAGCCGATCCAGGGGACGGAGGAATTTGAACTGACCGCCCGGTTTGAGGCCTTCGACGATGAAAAAATTTTCGGAATGGGACAGTACCAGGAGAAACATCTGAACAAGAAAGGCGCTGTACTGGAACTCGCCCACAGGAACAGTCAGGCCAGCGTTCCGTTCATGGTTTCCAGCAGAGGGTATGGATTCCTGTGGAACAATCCGGCGATCGGAACGGCAGTGTTTGGAACGAACAAGACGGAGTGGCATGCAAAGAGTACAAAGAAGCTGGATTACTTTATCACTGCCGGCGACACCCCGGCGGAGATCGAAAAACAGTATTCCGACGTCACAGGCCGTACGCCGATGATGCCGGAATTTGGTCTTGGCTACTGGCAGTGCAAACTCCGCTACCGCACCCAGGACGAACTCCTGAAGGTGGCGAGAGAGCACAAGCGCAGAGGACTGCCGATGGACGCTATCGTCATCGATTTTTTCCACTGGACAATGCAGGGGGATTTCCGGTTCGAGCCAAGAGACTGGCCGGATCCGGAAGCCATGGTGAAAGAATTAAAAGAACTTGGGATTGAGACAGTGGTCTCTGTCTGGCCGACCATTGACGAGCGCAGTGAGAATTTCGGCTCTATGAGCGAGAAGGGGTACCTGGTGACTGCAGATCGCGGCAATCAGGATCACATGACCTGGATGGGAAATACGGTGTTCTACGATGCGACACATCCCGGCGCACAGAAATTTGTGTGGGAGAAGTGCAGGGAAAATTATTACAAAAAGGGGATCCGGTGTTTCTGGCTGGATGAGGCAGAGCCGGAGTATGGTCCCTATGACTTTGACAATTACCGTTACTATGCCGGGCCGGCGCTGCAGTGCAGCAACATTTATCCGGTCGGCTACGCGAAAGGATTTTATGAAGGGCTGAAAGCGGAAGGAGAAAAGGAGATCCTGAGTCTGGTGCGGTGTGCCTGGGCGGGCAGCCAGAAGTATGCAGTCCTGACCTGGTCGGGAGACATTTATTCCTCGTTCCGCTCGATGAGAGAACAGCTGCAGGCGGGGCTGAATATGGGAATGGCAGGCATTCCCTGGTGGACCTCTGATATCGGAGGATTTCTCGGCGGCGATATCTCGGATCCGTCGTTTCAGGAACTTTTAGTGCGCTGGTTTGAGTGGGGCGCGTTCTGCCCGGTCTTCCGGATGCACGGGGAACGTTCCCCATGGTATGAGAGGGAGCAGGAGTTTATCGATGGCGTCCGTCAGCTGACCAGCGGGCAGGACAATGAGGCGTGGAGTTTCGGAGAAGAGAATTATAAGATTCTCAGTTGCGCCGGTGATGGAGGAGGGAGCCAGAACCAGATCGCTTTATCTTCCCGCAGGGACGTCCTGGAAGGATGCCTATACGGGGAAAACATACGAAGGCGGACAGACCGTTCAGGTGGAAGCGCCGTTGGATGTCATTCCTGTGATGATGCGGGAAGGATGCAGTTATGAGATTTACTGCTTTTGATGTAATATCTGTATGTGAAAAACTCGTCGGCTGCAGGATGCAAAAGTATCGAAAAAATGAGCAGAAACCAACAGGGCATGCCAATGATATGGCGTGCCCTGTTGGTTTCTGCTCATTTTTTTTAAATACAGGAAAATGTGGTGTATAAAAAAATTAAGAACGCCGGTCGCCGGAAGGCGCGTCTTTCGGCAGGATCACATTCAGCAGGATAGCCGCCAGCGTAGCGACCACAACCGGAGATCTTCCGAAAATCATCGTCACCCATTCCGGGAAGGACGCCAGAGAAGCCGGTGCCTGGGAGATTCCCATACCCAGCGCTACGGAGAGGCCGACGATGGA
>DXEK01000140.1 GCA_019115005.1 Candidatus Fusicatenibacter merdavium
TGTCCTCTCAGGGAATTGTGCAAAGCACGAAAATCGGGTACAATAGAATCCTATCCGGTGAAAGAAAAAAAAGGAAAGCGCAGGATCGAAGACAGGACGGTGTTTCTGATCCTGGACGGCCGTCACGTAGCAGTGAGAAAACGGCCGGAGCGCGGCCTGCTGGCAGGGCTCTATGAGTTTCCCAATGAAAAGGGATGGCTGACAGAGGAGGAAGCGCTTGCTTTTGTTGAGCGGAGAGGCCTGATGCCGCTGCAGATTCTGCCGCTTCCGGGCGCAAAGCATATTTTCTCTCATGTGGAATGGCATATGACCGGATATCTGATAAAAATTGCCGAACCGGAGGAGACTGCCGACAGAGAATTGCTTTTTGTCGGAACAGAGGAAGCGCAGGAACGCTACCCTGTGCCGGCGGCATTTTCTTATTATGCCGGATATATGAACCTGCGTCTTGGTCAGGAAAAATACCAGGATAAAAAATAATAAAGGACAAGGAATCATGAAAATACTGACGTTTACCGTACCCTGTTACAATTCGGAAGCCTATATGGAAAAGTGCATTGACTCGCTTCTTCCGGGAGGAGAGGATGTGGAGATCCTGATTGTCAATGACGGTTCCAAGGACCGTACGGCGGAGATCGCGGATGCTTATGCGAAGAAATACCCGACGATCGTACGTGCGATCCACCAGGAAAACAAGGGTCACGGAGGAGCGGTGAATACGGGACTGGCCAATGCCACCGGACTATATTTCAAGGTAGTGGACAGTGACGACTGGGTGAATGAAGAAGCTTATAAGAAAATTCTGGAAGTACTCGAGGATGCAGTACGGGGAGATAAGACGCTGGACATGCTGATCAGCAACTATGTTTATGAGAAAGTCGGCGCAAAAAAGAAGAGAGTGATGCGGTATGTGCATTCTCTCCCGGAGGACACTTTTTTTGGCTGGAACGACACAAAATCTCTGGGCAAGACCCGCTATATTCTGATGCACTCTCTGATCTTTCGCACGGATCTGCTTCGGGACTGCGGTTTATCGCTTCCGGAGCATACATTTTATGTGGATAATCTGGTAGCGTTTATTCCGTTTCCGTTCGTGAAGACAATGTATTATGTGGATGTGAATTTTTACCGCTATTATATCGGGCGCAGCGATCAGTCGGTCAACGAGCAGGTGATGATCGGCCGGATCGATCAGCAGATCCGGGTCAACAAGCTGATGATCGACTATATGGGACAGCAGAAAAATCTGAATAAACAGCTTAGAAAATATATGGTGAATTACCTGAGCATTATTATGACCGTGTCGTCGGTGATGATGATGCGTTCCGAGATGGAGGAGAATCTGAAAAAGAAAGATGAACTGTGGAAGTATCTGAAAGCGCAGGATCCGCTGGATTATTTCCGGATCCGTCACGGAGTTCTCGGCTCCATCATGAGCGCCAAGAGCCGTCCGAGCCAGAAGATCGCGGTTTACGGCTATAAACTGGCGCAGAAGATTTACGGTTTCAATTAATTTCATTAAGGGTAGGAAAGGGTGAGGAAAATGGAAATAGACGTGGAGCAGTTTCAGGGCCCCTGTTCCTGTAAGAGACAGCATGAAATTACAGTGAAAGGGATCTGGATTGAATCCGGCGCCGCAAAAAAACTGTATGAGATGTTGACGGAGGGTGAACTGCGCGACTTTTCCGCTCCGGCGATCGTCTGGGATGAGAATACAAGGGAAGCAGCCCAGGATGCGCTGGAAGATGTGGAGGAGATCTGCGAGTCCGTGTGCCTCGACTGCGAAAATCTCCATGCGGATAATCACGGTGTGGAAATCCTGGAGGAAACGCTCCCGGAAGAGACGGATCTGATTCTGGCGGTGGGCAGCGGTACAATTCATGACCTGAGCCGTTATGTGTCCTATAAGTGGGGGATCCCCTTCATTTCCGTGCCGACGGCTGCAAGCGTGGACGGATTTGTGTCTACCGTTGCGGCGATGACCTGGAACGGGATGAAAAAAACGATGCCGGCCCAGGGACCGCTGTATGTGTTTGCGGATACGGATATCTTTTCAAAGGCCCCGTATCGGCTGACAGCGTCCGGAATGTCGGATCTGATGGGCAAATACATTGCCCTTGCAGACTGGAAGATTGCGTCTTTGGTGACGGACGAATATATCTGTGAACGGACGATCGCTCTGGAGGAAGAGGCTCTGGAGAAGACAGTCGGCCTGATCGATGAATTGAAGGAAGGGGAACCGGAAGCTTACGAGCAGCTGATGTACGCACTTCTTTTATCCGGGATCGCAATGCAGATGGTAGGAAATTCTCGTCCGGCGTCCTGTGCGGAGCATCATGTTTCCCACTTGTGGGAGATGAAGATCATCAATGATGAGGTGGATGCGCTCCACGGGGAGAAGGTTTCAGTCGGGCTGGTTCTTGTCCGCCGGAAATATGAGGAGATCTCTCAGGCGATCAAACAGGGAACCTGCCGCCTGAAGCCGTATCACGGACTGGAGATGAAACTTCTGGAGGAGACATTTGGAAAGAAAGGGCTGTTGGAATCTACCGTGCAGGAAAACACCCCGGATCCGCTGGAGTTTGTAGATCCTGAAAAACTGATGGAACTGCTGCCTGAGATCGGAAAGATTCTTGACGCAATTCCGTCTTCGGAAGAACTGACTGCCATTCTGAAGAAGGCCGGCTGCTGTTATGAGCCGGAGCAGGTGGGGATTTCCCGGGAACTTGTTCCGATGACTCTGCAGCTGTGTCCTTATGTGAGAAACCGTCTGAGTTTTCTCAGAATAAGCAAGATGCTTCAGAGATATGTTTCATGATAGATTTCTGCGCAAAAACAGTCGGAAGGGAGGTGCTTGGAATGAGAGTTGGCATGGGATATGATGTGCATCGTCTGGTGGAAGGCAGAAAGCTGATCCTCGGCGGTGTGGAAATTCCTCATACCTTAGGTCTGCTGGGACACTCGGATGCTGACGTATTGGTACATGCGGTGATGGACGCTTTGCTGGGGGCAGCGGCGCTTCGCGATATCGGACGTCATTTTCCGGACAATGATCCGGCCTATGAGGGAGCGTCCAGTATTGAACTGCTCCGCCGGGTGGGTAAGATGCTGGAAGAGCGGATGTATCTGATTGAAAATATCGATGCGACAGTGATTGCGCAGCAGCCGAAGCTTCTGCCATACATTGACCGGATGGTGGAAAATATAGCGGATGCTCTGAAGCTGGAGTCGGATCAGGTGAATGTCAAGGCGACCACGGAGGAGGGCCTTGGTTTTACCGGAAACGGGGAAGGTATTTCCGCTCATGCCGTATGCTGCATTACAAAAGCGCTGGATTATCTGCCGGATGACCGGACAGCAACTGGCTGCCCTGGATGTACAGGCTGTGCTGGGGTGTAACGCCAGCAGTGAAAGAGAAAAATGGATGGAACGCCGTGTCAGGAAGGAGAACTGTGCGGGTCGTTTCCAGCAGTGTTGGAGGTGCAAAATTTGAAAGAATATCTGAAAGAGAGCAGTGAGGTGCTCGAAGCCCTACAGACCCTGGAAAATGGTCTAAGCGGCAAAGAAGCTCAGGAACGCCTGGAAAAGTATGGGAAGAATAAACTGAAAGAGGGGAAAAAGACTCCTCTGATCGTTCGTTTTTTAGAAGAACTGAAAGATCCTATGATCATTATTCTGATCGTTGCGGCGGTGATTTCCGGAATAACGTCGGTATACTCCGGAGAGTCCTTTGCGGATGTGATCATTATCATGATCGTCGTGATCATCAACGCAGTGCTTGGCGTCGTGCAGGAGAGCAAGGCAGAGAAGGCCATTGCCGCGCTGCAGGAAATTACGGCGGCCACGTCGAAAGTGATCCGTGACGGACATCAGATCACTGTAAAAAGCGAGGAACTGGTTCCCGGCGATGTGATTGTTCTGGAGGCCGGCGATGCGGTTCCTGCGGATGCCCGTGTACTTGAGAGCGCCAGTATGAAGATCGAGGAGGCGGCGCTGACCGGAGAATCCGTGCCGGTCAACAAAAAAGCGGAAGCGCTGGAACTGAACGGAGAAAAAGACATTCCTCTGGGCGACCGGAAGAATATGATGTATATGGGAAGTACCGTTGTCTACGGACGCGGTCGCGCGGTTGTCACTGCTACGGGTATGGAAACGGAGATGGGTAAGATCGCCGATGCTCTGGCAAGCGCGAAGGATGACGAGACTCCTCTGCAGATGAAGCTGAATCAGCTGAGCAAGATCCTGAGTGTACTTGTTATCGGTATCTGCGTGGTGATTTTTGCGGTTGATCTGATCCGTGCATATCCGGATATTACCGGTGAGGGTATGCTGGATACCTTCATGGTAGCGGTCAGCCTGGCTGTTGCTGCGATTCCGGAAGGTCTGGCGGCAGTTGTAACGATCGTGCTGTCGATCGGTGTTACAAAGATGTCTCAGAGAAACGCCGTGATCCGAAAGCTTACAGCGGTAGAGACCCTGGGCTGTACACAGATCATCTGCTCGGATAAGACGGGTACGCTGACACAGAATAAGATGACTGTTGTGGAACATTCTGCAACGGATAAGATGGAACTGGTGAAGGCGATGGCGCTTTGCTCCGACGCGGAACAGGATGAGACCGGAGAGGCAGTCGGAGAGCCCACCGAGTGTGCGCTGGTCAATGACGCGACAAAGATGAACTGTCCGAAGAATGATCTGAAAAAGGCATATCCGCGTATTATGGAGGCGCCGTTTGATTCCGGACGTAAGATGATGTCGACGGTACACAAAACAGCGGACGGCACGATCGTTCAGTTCACAAAGGGTGCGCCGGATGAGATCCTGAAACGCTGCACCAAGGCCTGGGTAGACGGAAAAGCGGTTCCGATGACGGACAAGATGCGTGAGGAGATCCTTGCGGCCAACAAAGGAATGGCAGATCAGGCGCTCCGCGTTCTGTCGGCGGCGAAGAGAATGTGGGACAAGGCGCCGGAAAGCAGCGAGCCGGAATATCTGGAGCAGGATCTTTGCTTTGTAGGACTTTCCGGTATGATCGATCCGATCCGTCCGGAGGTGAAAGATGCGATCGAGGAATGCCGCGGCGCAGGTATCCGTCCGATTATGATCACCGGAGACCACAAGGATACAGCGGTTGCGATCGCAAAACAGCTTGGAATCATCAAAGATGCAAGCGAGGCGATCACTGGTTCTCAGCTGAATGAGATCAGTGACAGTGACCTCGATAAAGAGATCGAAAAATATTCCGTATATGCCCGTGTTCAGCCGGAGCATAAAGTACGGATCGTAGATGCATGGAAGAAGAAGGGCAAGATCACTGCGATGACCGGAGACGGTGTCAACGATGCGCCTTCCATCAAACGTGCGGATATCGGTGTTGGAATGGGTATCACCGGTACAGATGTAACCAAGAATGTAGCGGATATGGTTCTGGCAGACGATAACTTTGCGACGATCGTGTCTGCGGTAGAAGAAGGACGGAGAATTTACGATAATATCCGTAAGGCGATCCAGTTCCTGCTTTCCTCAAACCTGGCAGAAGTGCTGTCTATTTTCTTTGCGACACTTCTCGGATTTACGATCCTGGAGCCGGTACATCTGCTGTGGATCAACCTGATCACAGACTGTTTCCCGGCGCTGGCCCTCGGTATGGAAGAAAGCGAGAAGGACAGCATGAAGAAACCGCCGCGAGACTCGAAAGAGGGAATCTTCGCAGGCGGCATGGGCTTCGATGTGTTTTATCAGGGTGTCTGGGTAACAATCCTGACGCTTGGTTCTTATTTTATCGGACATTATATCGAGGCAGGAAGATGGGAGATCGTAAACAGTACGGACGGTATGACGATGGCATTCCTGACATTGTCTATGGTGGAAATTTTCCACTCTTTCAATATGCGTTCCAGAAGAAGCTCTATTTTCCATCTTACGTCGCATAATAAGTTCCTGTGGGGAGCGATGCTTCTGTCCTTGATCCTGACGACAGGCGTTATTTACATCCCGTTCCTGTCCGATGCATTTTCCTTTGAACACATCAGTCTAATGGAATATGCAGTTGCGCTGGGACTCGGATTCATCATCATCCCTGTGATGGAGATCACAAAATTTGTTCAGAGAAAATTAGGCAAGTAAAGATTTTTTGCTGTCAGCAGTATCCTGCCGGTGTAAGACCGGCAGGATACTATTTTTATACGATATACCTGGTAAGCGGCTGCCCGCTTTTTCGTTTATTGACAATTCTGAAGGTATGAGTTAGAATAAGACCTACAGAAGTCCTTTCGGAGATCAAACCTGATCTCCAGGAAATATTCTTTCTGTATTCTGGCGGCTGTCGCCAAAAATTCCGTAATAATAATCTTGAATAAGAATCAATAAAAGTCAGAGAAGATCGGTCGATGTCGGAGTTTGTCTGTCTGTTGTCCCGGCAGTTTTCAAACATGTATCGGATTTTTAAGACCCTGATCTTTTGCTTTGGCTTTGCATCTGCGCAAGCATTCGAATGGCCGGAGAGACTGCCTCCGTGGAAGGTTTGCGCTGTGTGAAAATCTGCCCCGAAAACTGAAACATGGTAATGTTCCGGGAGTAAATCAGAAATCCTGAGATACTTCGGGAGCGCTCTGCAGGAAAGGTGGTTTTTGCACATGGATTATGAAAAATTCAAAGAGGAACTTGTAAACGAAGTGGAACGGCAGGCGGGAGAGGAGTACCAGGTAAGCCTGCAGAAGGTCAAAAAGAATAACGGGATCTCAAAAAATGCGGTCAGCATCAGCAGAAAAGGCCGGAAGGTTGCGCCGGTGATCTATATTGACAGCTTCTATGAGAAATATCAGCAGGGAGTATCCATCGTTCACCTGGCGGCAAGTATGCTGCAGCATTTTCAGGATCTGGAAGAATCAATGCTTCCGGTGAATATGGATTTTTATTCCGAATACGAAAATGTGAGAGAAAATATTTACTGCAAGCTGATCAACATCGGAATGAACAGAGAGATCCTGCGGGAGATCCCTTATCGGACGTATCTGGATCTTGCGGTGGTCTATTATTATCTGATGGATATGTCGGACGACGGAAATGCGACGATCCTGATCAATCAAAAACAGCTGGAACTCTGGGATCTGACCGGAGAGGAACTGGACCGGCAGGCGTGGGAAAATACTGTGGCTGACCTGCCGGCCAGCCTGCGGCCGATGAGCGAAATCCTTCACGAATACCTGGATGCTCCGGAAACGGAAATAAAGTCCCCGCCACTTCCTATGTACGTACTGACAAATGAAAAGAAAATCTTTGGCGCCATCTGTATCCGTTATCCGGGAATCCTGAAAAAACTGGCAGAAAAGCTGGGAGGAGATTTCTATATTCTGCCCAGCAGTGTGCATGAATGCATCCTGGTACCTGTCGCCGGATCGGCATCCCGGGATGTGCTCAAGGAGATGGTGATCGACATTAACCTCACCCAGGTCGAGCCGCAGGAAATCCTGGCAAACCAGGTCTATATGTACAGCAGAGCGCTGGATCAAATTATGTTTTAAGTATATGAAATCCGGCGGTGTTGAGATACCGATGTAGGTTGTAGACACGCCGCCGGAATGCGCCAATGGTTCAAATGATTTTTTCGACATACGGAATGCAGACCGGTTTCCAAAAGAGATGATTTTAATTTCAGTTGCGGTTGACAACGCCCGCCGAATGTAGTATGATAATACTGTTGCAGCGCAGGAAAAATATTTGCTGCGCTGCGCTAAATGAATAACTGTTCAGGGAATGCTCGAAAGAATTTCTGAGAATTTCGTGAATACAAGCGTTTGTAGCTCAGGGGATAGAGCAACGGTTTCCGGTACCGTGTGGCGGGGGTTCGAATCCCTCCAGACGCGTTGACAGCCCCTATATCCAGAAGTGGAAATAGGGGTTTTGTGATATCGGCATATTTTTAAATAAGGTTCAGAGAAAAGAGAGGATGAAATATGGCAAAACCAATGTCAAGAAAAGACCGTTTCAGAGAATGGGTCTCAGATAATCTGCGCTATATGCTGCTGATTCTTGCGATCCTTGTGGTGATCGGACTGGCGCTTCTGATTGTACATCTGGTTTTCTCCGGTTCGGATGACGGGGAGGCCAAGCCGAAGGCGGAGGTCACTGCAACGCCGACACCGGCAGCTGAGTCGGAGCAGGATGACACCCAGGCACCTGCTGTAGAATTCGCCGCGGAAAATAATGCGCAGGTAAGTGCTGTCGCTACCACCTATTACCAGGCGCTTGCAGCCAAGGATATGGATACGGTCAAAAGCTGTGTGGATAGCCTGGCATCTGAGGATGAAACGCAGATCCTGGAAGAAGATATGGTGGAAGCTTACAACGATATTATCACTTATACACTGAATGGACCGGAAGAGGGAACGTATATTGCGTTTGTAAGCTATAACTGTAAATATAAAAATATTGATACACAGCTTCCGATGTTGACGGAACTCTATATGTATACCAATGGAGAAGGAAATCTGGTGATCGCTTCGGACGTTGAGAGTGACGCAGCGATCGCCGGGGCGATGAGCAGCGCTCTGGAGCAGGACGATGTAAAGGCTTTGGTAGGAAATGTACAGGCTTCCTATGATCAGGCGATGGAGAGCGATGCGGATTTGAAAACTTATGTGGAGAGTCTTCAGTAGGACGGATTTAAAATTGGATCAGAGGGATATGCTTGATGCGATCGTTGAACAAGGGCATACACGGTTTTGGATCGTGTATGCCCTTGTTGGCTGATCGTATGTGAGAGTGAACGGTGGATAAATATGGGAAGGCGATGGAAAGAGAGTGGAGGGCGGACATGAGACTGAATAAATATCTGAGTGATGCGGGATTCTGTTCGCGCCGGAAGGCGGACAGGCTGACAGAGGAAGGGAGAGTCACCGTTAACGGAAGCAGAGCCGTTGTGGGAGCGCAGGTGGACGAGACGGATGTTGTCTGCGTGGATGGAAAGAGGATCGTACCGGAGCAGAAAAAAGTATATCTGGCGTTTTACAAGCCGCGGGGAATTGTATGTACCGCTGAAAAAAGGGAAAAAAATAATGTTGTGGATTATCTTGATTATCCGGTGAGGGTTTATCCTGTGGGGAGATTGGACAAAGATTCCGAGGGACTTTTGCTTCTCACCAATGATGGGGAAATCGTTAATGGGATTCTTCGGGCGAGGAATTTTCATGAGAAGGAATACCTGGTATGGGTGGACCGGCCTGTGACAGAGGAGTTTCTGAGACACATGGCTGCCGGAGTGCCGATCCTGGATACAGTGACGCGGCCCTGTAAGGTGAGAAAGAGAAAAGAAAAGTGTTTTTCTGTCGTGCTGACCCAGGGACTGAACCGTCAGATCCGTCGGATGTGCGAAGCGTTGGGATATCGCGTGGAGAGACTGAAGCGGATCAGGATCATGAATATCCGGCTGGAAGGATTGGAACCGGGACAGTATCGGGAGCTGACCGATGGAGAACTGGAAAAAATCCGAGAAAAAATTCAGGGAAAACAACAGTAGGAGGCTGTGAGATGGATCAGACGAAGCGTATGAAAGAACTGGTTCAGCGCTTGAATCAGGCGTCGAAGGCGTATTACCAGGAGGACAGAGAGATCATGAGTAACCTGGAGTACGACCGGCTTTATGACGAATTGCTGGAACTGGAAAAACAGACCGGGACAGTGCTTGCGAACAGTCCGACGGTCCATGTCGGATATGAGGCGGTTAACGAGCTGCCGAAAGAGGCCCATGAGAGCCCGATGCTCTCCCTGGACAAGACGAAAGACGTGGAGGTTTTGCGGGAGTTTATCGGAACTCAGAAATGTCTCCTTTCCTGGAAAATGGACGGTTTGACGATCGTCCTCACCTATCGGAACGGCAGTCTGGAGAAAGCAGTCACCAGGGGAAACGGCATTATCGGAGAAGTTGTAACCAACAATGCCCGTGTTTTTGAGAACCTTCCTCTTAAGATCCCGTTTCAGGGCGAGCTGGTGCTTCGCGGAGAGGCGATCATCAATTACTCTGATTTTGAGAAGATCAATGAGGAAATCGAGGATGTGGACGCAAAATATAAAAATCCGAGAAATCTCTGCAGCGGTTCTGTGAGACAGCTGAACAATGAGATTACTGCAAAGCGTCATGTGCGCTTTCTGGCATTTACGCTGGTGCGGGCCGAGGGAGAGAATTTTGAAAATTCTGTGGAACACCAGATGGTCTGGCTGAAGCAGCAGGGGTTCGAGACGGTGGAGTACCGGGTCGTGACCTCGGAGACACTGGATGACGCGATGGAATATTTTTCCACACAGGTCGCTGAGAATGACTTTCCGTCCGACGGTCTTGTGGCGGTCTATGACGATATTGCTTACGGGGAATCCCTGGGAACGACGGCAAAATTTCCCCGCAATTCCTTTGCGTTCAAATGGGCGGATGAGCAGAAGGAAACCACGCTGCTGGAGATCGAGTGGAGTCCGTCCAGGACCGGGTTGATCAATCCTGTGGCGATTTTTGAGCCGGTGGAACTGGAAGGAACTACAGTATCCAGAGCCAGCGTCCACAATATCAGTATTATGAAAAGTCTGGAGCTTGGGATCGGAGATCGGATCGAGGTTTACAAAGCAAACATGATCATTCCGCAGATCGCTGAAAATCTGACCCGGAGCGGAGTGAAGGACATTCCCGCGGAATGTCCGGCGTGCAAGGGCCCGACGAGGATTCAGATGGTCAATGATGTGGAAACGCTGTACTGTATCAATCCGGAATGTCCGGCCAAGGCGATCAAGACATTTACACTTTTTGTCAGCCGGGACGCCATGAATATCGACGGACTTTCCCAGGCAACCTTGGAAAAATTTATCGGACATGGATATCTGCAGGACTTCGGCGATATCTTTGAACTGGACCGCTACCGGGAAGAGATCATTCAGATGGACGGATTCGGGGAGAAATCCTATGAAAATCTGTGGCAGAGTATTCAGCGGGCACGCCATACGGTTCTGTGGCGGGTGATTTACGGTCTGGGGATCCTGAACATCGGTCTCGCGAATGCAAAGATGATCTGCAGGGAGTTCGATTATGATTTGGACCGCATCCGCCATGCGACGGTGGAAGAACTGACCGGTATCGATGGGATCGGCGAGGTGATCGGACAGAGTCTGGTCAGCTACTTTGCAGATGAGAAAAATAACCGGAAGGTCGATCATCTGATGACGCATCTGGAACTGGAAAAGCCAGAGGAAACCGGCGGCAGTCAGAAATTGTCCGGTCTGACGTTTGTGATCACGGGCAGTCTGGAGCATTTCGGGAACCGAAGCGAGATGAAAAACCAGATCGAGGCCCTGGGGGGCAAGGTGACCGGGAGTGTGACGAAAAAAACAAGTTATCTGATCAACAATGACGCCGCATCGACTTCCTCAAAGAACAAGAAAGCAGCGGAGCTTGGAATTCCTGTGATTTCGGAGGAGGAGTTTTTGAAAATGATCCGGTAAACGGCAGCAGATACTATGCTTTCAATTTGAAAAAAATATGATATTCTGATAACAGTCCGTCAGCTGATGCGGTCATGAAGGATCCGGTGTTTGCTGCGGCTGTTCGGAAAGAGACTACTAGGAATGGAGTGATAAGTATGCCAGTAAAAGTACAGGCCGATCTCCCGGCCAAAGAAATCCTGGAGCGGGAAAATATATTTGTGATGGACGAAAACAGGGCGATTCATCAGGACATTCGTCCATTGAAGATCCTGATCCTGAATCTGATGCCGCTGAAGGAGGAGACGGAGCTTCAGCTTTTGCGTTCTCTGTCCAATACACCTTTGCAGGTAGATGTGACGTTCATGGCGATGGCAAGCCATGAGTCGAAGAATACGTCCACCAGCCATTTGAATACGTTTTACGTGAAATTTGAAGAGGTGCGCAGAAACTATTACGACGGAATGATCATCACCGGAGCACCGGTGGAGCAGATGGAATTTGAGGAAGTGGATTACTGGAAGGAACTGGTGGAGATCATGGATTGGACCGACGCCCATGTGACCTCGACGATTTTTCTTTGCTGGGCGGCACAGGCCAGTTTGTATCATTTCTATGGTCTGCAGAAGCGGATGCTCAGCGAAAAGAAGTTCGGTCTGTTCTGGCATAAGGTCAATAACCGGAAGATCCCGCTGGTGCGAGGGTTTGACGATATGTTTCTGGCTCCCCATTCACGCCATACGGAAGTGCCGCTGGAGGAGATCCGGAAGTGCAGTGAACTGACGATCCTCGCGGAATCCGAGGAAGCAGGTTTTTATCTTGGAATGGCGGATAATGGGCGGAGAATTTTTGTCATGGGTCATCCGGAGTATGACCGTGTGACTCTGGCAGGGGAATATAAGCGGGACAGCGATAAAGGACTGCCTATCGAGATTCCGAAAAATTATTTCCGGAATGATGATCCGAATACGAAACCGTTGTTGATGTGGAGAGCACATGCAAACAATCTGTATACAAACTGGCTGAATTATTACGTTTACCAGACGACGCCGTACGAGTTGGACGGGACGCCGTTCTGATATGCGTATCCGGTTTTGGCTTTCCGGAAGATCAGCCGGGCCTTTTCTGTAACCGCAGCAGTTCCGTTGGCTGAACTGCTGCGGTTACTTTTTTGAAATGCAGAAAATGTGTTGACAAAATTTTTCTATAAGTGTAGTATATAAGTATACTATAAAAGTAGAAAACAAAGAAAGTTCAGATGTTAGGAGGTGTACAGTATGCAGAAACATGTAGTAAAAGCGATTGTGACAGGTGTCAGTATCCTGGCGGGAGTCGCGGGACTGACTGCAGCGGTTCCGCCGGTAAATGTTTTCGCCGAGACGGCTGCCACGGAGCAGGTGATCGGCCATGGAGAGTGGCGCCAGGAAGAGGAACATTGGTATTATTACCAGGACGGAGAAATGCTGACCAACTGCTGGGTGAAAGACGGGATCAACTGGTATATGCTGAATGAGGACGGAACGATGAAGGCAGACGAGATGATCCGGATCGACAATGACCTGTATTATTTCCGCAGCTGGGGAGCGATGCTGTATGATAACTGGCACATGGATGCAGACGGAAATCTGTATTATTTCCGCAGCTGGGGAGGTGCATTGAACACCGGATGGAAAGAGATCGCTGGCAGCTGGTATTACTTTGATCTGGAAACCTGTGCGGCAAAGGCGGATACAATAGAGTGGATTGACGGCGATCTGTATGCGTTTGATCACAATGGCGAAATGCTCTGCGATCAGTGGATTTCCGATGCAGATGGAAATCTGTATTATTTCCGCGGCTGGGGAGCGGCGTTGAATACCGGCTGGATGCAGCTGGACGGCGAATGGTATTATTTCGATCCGGAAACCTGCGCGGCGAAGAAGGATACGCTGGAGACGATCGATGCGGATCTGTATGCGTTTGATGAGAATGGTGTGATGCGTCATGATAGCTGGGTATCGTCTGATGGAAATCTGTACTATATGAGAAGCTGGGGCGGAGCGCTGAACACCGGCTGGATGCAGTTGGACGGCGAGTGGTACTATTTCGACAAGGAAAGCTGTGCCGCATATGCAAATACGATTCAGAAGATCGACCAGGATATTTACGGATTTGACGAGAACGGCAGGATGCTTCATGACTGTTGGGTTGACGCAGACGGCGTTCATTATTACTTCCGCGGATGGGGCGGTGCGATGCATGACCAGACTGCTGTGATCGATGGTAAGGAGTATGTTTTTGACAGCGATGGCAATGGTGTGGAAAAGACAGAGGAGCCGGCAGATGTGGAGGCGGAATCCATTACGATCACTGGAGCGGAAGAGCCGTTTGTTCTGACGGTTGGCGAGACGATGCAGCTGGAGATCAACATTCTCCCGGAAAATACAACGGATAAAACGGTAACATGGTCGGTGGATGATCCTGCTGTGGTTTCTATGAATGAGGAAGGAATGCTGACCGGTGCAGCTGAGGGAACCGCAACTGTTACTGTACAGACAGCGAACGGTCTGACCGCCACTGCTGTTGTCAATGTAACCGGTGAAGCAGACGAGGACACTCCGGATGAGGGCACGGATGTGCCGGATGCGGACATTCCGGATGAGAGTACGGAAGCTCCGGATGGAGACGCTCCGGATGAGAGCGGGGCTGCGGAAGGCACGGAGGTTTCAGGAGAAACCGGTGAAGCTCAGGAATCCGAAGATGCAGGAGCAGATGGAACTCCGGAAGTAACCAAGTACAGGGAGCGAAATGACAAACCGGAAAGAATTAACTGAATGATGAATTCTGAAGCGGCGTTATCGTTTGGAAGGTTTCGGTAACGCCTGGCGGAGGAAAGGCGGAACAGCCGGAAAAAATCGGATAGGGAAGAAATCTCTCCTATCCGATTTTTGCTGCCTTCCGGCGGTGTGAAAAGTATTCGTACTTTTCCGGAGGGAGGATATGCTGAAAGCTTACCTGTATACAGCAGTAAATTTGTCAGTATGATTCGAAAAAGGCTGTTTTGTTTTTGTAAATTATTTAGCATTGACATTTGAGGTCCGTCTGTGTATCATATTGTTAGTTATCGAACAAATGGAAAGAGGGTGTGTGTAATGGAAACACAGAGTGAGCATGGCCGTACCCGAGATGTGGGCAGACTGATCAATACGCTGTCCCATCAGCTGAAGCGGCAGATCTCTTTTCCAAAGGAGGAGAGCAGCCTGACGAACATACAGCGGCTGGTTCTGAATTACATTCTGTTTCATGTTCTGAAAGGGGATGTTTATCAGAAGGATATTGAAAAAGAATTTCAGATCCGACGTTCCACGGCGACAGCAACACTCCAGCTTCTTGAGCGAAAAGGATTCATCTGCCGGGAAACGGCAGAATGGGATGCCCGCTTTAAGAAACTGATCCCCACAGAAAAGACAGAAAAGCTGCGGGAACAGATCATTTCCAACACACAGTATATGGAAAATCTGCTGAGAACGGGAATTCCGGAGGAAGATCTTCAGGTTTGTCTGCGTGTTCTGGAGCGGATGTCCGAAAATTTGTCTGGTAATGAGAAACAAAAAGGAAAGGAGACTGTAAAAGATGAGTAAGAAATTACTCCGTTCTGTCCGGGAATATAAACGTCAGACGATACTTACCCCTGTGTTTGTCGCACTGGAAGTGCTCATGGAAGTGTTGATCCCGCTTCTGATGGCGAATATTATCGATATCGGCATTGCGCAGGGCGATTTAGGGTATATCATCCGCCTTGGCCTTGTTCTGGTTGTGCTGGCTATGATCGCCCTGTTTTTTGGCGCGAAGGCAGGACAACTGGGGGCGGTGGCTTCTGCAGGATATGCAAAGAATCTCCGCCATGACATTTTTTATAAGGTACAGGATTTTTCATTTGGGAACATAGACCATTTCTCCACATCCGGTCTTGTTACACGTCTGACCACGGACATCACCAATGTTCAGATGGCGTTTATGTTTACGATCCGTCTGCTGGCGAGAGCGCCGATTATGATCATCCTGTCCCTGATCATGACAATGACGATCAGTGTGCCGATCGCACTGATGCTTCTTGTTACCATTCCGATTCTGGGAGGCATTCTTTTGTTCATCGCGAAGAAGGCGCATCCGCATTTTATTAAAGTATTCGACGAATACGACGTCCTGAACAACACGGTTCAGGAGAATGTAAATGCTGCCCGTGTTGTCAAGGCATATGTCCGCGAGGATCATGAAAACGAAAAGTTCGGAAAGATTTCCACGATCGTATTTAAACTGTTCACAAAGGCAGAGCGGATCGTAGCGTGGAACTCACCGATCATGCAGTTTACCATTTATGCAGTTGTCCTGATCATGGTATTGATCGGCGGCAAGAGTATCATCAATGGAACGATGCTGACAGGGGAGCTGACCAGCGTTATTGTCTATGCGATCCAGATTCTCTCTTCCCTGATGATGGTAACTTTCGTGTTCGTTCAGATCATGATCGCGGAAGCTTCTACCGATCGTATCACTGAGGTGATCGATGAAGTACCGGAAATGGAAGACGCGAAGGAAGCGATCACAGACGTTGCCAACGGAGATATTGATTTTGATCATGTAGACTTCAGCTATTCCGGCGAGGGCGGAAATCTGTCCCTGAAGGATGTCAATCTCCATATTAAGAGCGGTCAGATCGTCGGCGTGATCGGCGGTACCGGAAGTGCAAAATCCACACTTGTCCAGCTGATTCCGCGTCTGTACGACGTGACCAAAGGTTCTGTGAAGGTCGGCGGCATCGATGTAAGAAAATACAGTCTGAAAGCGCTGCGTGACCAGGTAGCCGTTGTTCTCCAGAAAAACGTGCTGTTTACCGGAAGTATTTATGAGAACGTGCGCTGGGGTGACGAGAACGCCAGCGACGAGGAAGTACAGAGAGTATGTAAGCTGGCTCAGGCCGACAGCTTTATCCAGGAATTTCCGGCGAAGTATGATACGATGATCGTGGAAGGCGGAAATAACGTCTCCGGTGGTCAGAAGCAGAGACTCTGTATTGCGAGAGCACTGCTGAAAAAACCGAAGATCCTGATCCTCGATGACTCTACCAGCGCTGTGGATACCAAGACAGATGCGCTGATCCGTCAGGCGTTCCGGGAAGAGATTCCGGATACCACAAAGATCATTATTGCGCAGCGAGTATCTTCAGTGGAAGATGCGGATGTGATCATCGTTATGGAGAACGGTGAGATCAACGGAATCGGAACCTCGGAAGAACTCCTGAAAACAAATGCAATTTACCGGGAAGTATATGAGTCACAGGTGAAAGGAGGCGCTGACAATGAGTAAACAGGGAAGTCCCAAAGTTGACAAAGGAACACTCAAGACTGCGAAGCGTCTGCTGGGTTATGTGACAAGTACTTATAAAGTGCAGTTTGTCGTCGTACTTTTCTGTATCCTGATCAGTTCCATTGCATCGATTTCCGTATCACTGTCATTACGGTTCCTGCTGGATGATTATATCATTCCGCTGATCGGGCAGAAGGATCCGAACTATTCGGAACTTTACATGGCGCTGACCGTGCTTGGAACGATTTTCCTTTGCGGTGTTATCGCGACATTCGTTTACAGCCGTCTGATGGTAACGATCGGACAGGGAGTCCTGAAGCGTGTCCGCGACGAGATGTTTGCGCATATGCAGAAGCTTCCGATCCGCTATTTTGATCAGAACACGAACGGTTCGATCATGAGTCTTTACACAAACGATACAGATACCCTGCGTCAGATGATTAATCAGTCCATTCCGCAGGTATTGATGTCTGGGCTGACCATCGTCGTAACATTTATCTCGATGCTGGTATTGAGTCCGCTGCTGACGATTCTGGCGGTTCTGATGATCGTACTTATGTTTTTTGTTTCAAGATTCATTACCGGAAACAGCGGAAAGTACTTTATCCGCCAGCAGCTTGACCTGGCAGATGTTACCGGTTTCGTGGAAGAGCGGATGAATGGACAGAAAGTCGTCAAGGTTTTTAACCACGAGACAATCTCAGAGGAAGAGTTCGACGAGCTGAATGAGCGTCTGTTCGAGAGTGCGTCCAAGGCGCATACATTCGCCAGCATTATGGGACCTGTAGTCGGAAATATGGGCAATATTCTTTTCGTATTGACTGCAGTGTTCGGCGGATTCCTGTCAGTGGCAGGGATCGGAAATATCACGCTCGGTGTCATGGCGTCTTATCTGCAGTTCACCAAGAGCTTTACACAGCCGTTCATGCAGATTGCGCAGCAGTTTAACTCCATTATCATGGCGCTCGCCGGAGCAGAACGGATCTTCAATCTGGTGGACGAGGAGCCGGAGGTTGATGACGGATATGTTACTCTTGTAAACGCGAAGAAAGATGCTGACGGTAATCTGACAGAGTGTGAGGAACGTACGGGAATCTGGGCATGGAAACATCCACATCAGGCAGACGGTACGGTGACATACCGGGAGCTGAAAGGCGATGTCCGTTTCTACAATATGACCTTTGGCTATACGCCGGATCATATGGTACTGCATGATCTGACGCTGTATGCGAAACCGGGTCAGAAAGTAGCGTTCGTCGGTTCCACCGGAGCCGGAAAAACTACGATCACCAACCTGATCAACCGTTTCTACGATGTGGCTGACGGAAAGATCCGGTATGATGATATCAACATCAACAAGATCAAAAAGGCAGACCTGAGGCGTTCTCTTGGAATCGTTCTTCAGGATACACATCTGTTTACCGGAACTATTATGGAAAATATCCGTTACGGAAAACTGGATGCCACTGATGAAGAAGTATATAAGGCAGCAAAACTGGCCCATGCGGATGGATTCATTAAGATGCTTCCGAACGGATATGATACGCAGCTGACCGGAGATGGCGAGGAGCTCTCCCAGGGTCAGAGACAGCTGCTTGCCATTGCGAGAGCAGCGATTGCGGATCCGCCGGTCCTGATCCTGGATGAAGCGACGTCCAGTATCGATACAAGAACGGAGAGCATTGTTCAGAAGGGTATGGATAACCTGATGAAGGGACGCACCGTGTTTGTCATTGCCCACAGACTTTCCACGATCCGGAACAGTGATGCGATCATGGTTCTGGAACACGGACGGATCATCGAGAGAGGAACTCATGAGGATCTGCTCAAGCTGAAAGGAACTTACTATCAACTGTATACCGGAAAGCTGGAGCTTTCATAAAACATTCGGCTGTACGGGAATTGTTCAGTTCGCTTAACAGAGTATTATACAGACTGCGAAAGCGTGCGCTTTGTGGCGCGTTTCCGCAGTCTTTTCTTTTTGCTCTGAAGCTTTCGTATATATAGTTGAAGGTTATTCGATAGAAGTGTTGCTCTTGGTATCCGTAAACAGTAAAAAACTGTTACCCCGTGTTGGTTTATTTTTCCCGAAAAAGCTATGGAAAATATTCGGTTTATGATAAAATAATTTCATCACAGACCGCTGCCGGCGGAAATGAAAAAGGGAGATAATGATAGGAGCCGGATCACACGGTCAGTAGGAAGACGGGAGGAAACGGAAATGAAAGAATCAATACACACAATACCGCTGATGGACGCGTTCCGGGCAAAGGATGAGTGCCCGTTCTGCTTTCTGGAGCGGGAAGCGGAGCAGCATGCGATCTCCTATGCGCTGGGAAGCGGGGCGTCCTACATGGAGGAAGATGTTCGGGGAATGACGGATAAGGAGGGATTCTGCCGTCATCATTATAAAATGATGTACGATTATGGGAACCGCCTGGGAAGCGCGCTGATTCTGAGCACTCATATGAAACGGCTGAACGGGGATCTGAAAAAGCAGATGGATAGCTTTTCTCCGGGGAAAAGTTCTTTTATGAAGCGTATGCAGAAGACTTCACTGGCAGGAAAGACGCCGGAGACTTCCATCGGACAGTGGGTGAAGCAGGAAGAGTGTTCCTGTTTTGTGTGCAATCAGTTCAAGGCAAACTATGAGAGATACCTGGACACGTTCTTTGATCTGTACAAGAGTAGTCCGGAATTTGTAAAATTATTTGAAGAGAGCAAGGGGTTCTGTCTGCCGCATTTCGGAGATCTTGTGGAGACAGCGGAGAAGAAACTGAATGACAGACAGAAACAGGAATTTTATCCGGTACTTTTCCGGCTGATGGAGGACAATTATCAACGGCTGCAGGAAGAAGTGACCTGGTTTACGGAAAAATATGACTACCGGAACAAGGATAAGGACTGGGGAAATTCCAAAGATTCTATTCAGCGGTGTATGCAGAAACTGGCGGGCGGTTATCCGGCGGACGAACCTTTCACAGAGGATTGACAGAGTGAATGGTTTGGGTTGAAGGCCGTTCTAAAGGATATGAGGAAGGAAAAGAATATAAAATGAGACAGCAGGCAGTAAATCCATATCTTCCTTTGGATGAGTATGTTCCCGATGGAGAACCTCGCGTTTTTGGAGATCGTCTTTACATTTTCGGTTCCCATGACAGAAGCCACGGAAGAAAGTTTTGTATGAATGATTATGTGGGATGGTCGGCGCCGTGTGACAATCTGGCGGACTGGAGATATGAAGGGGTAATTTACCGGAAAACAGATGATCCGAACAATATTGAAAAAGAAGCGATGTATGCGCCGGATGTAGTGCGCGGACCGGACGGGAACTATTATATGTTTTATGGTCATGGAAGCAAAAAACAGCCGGAAGAGTGGCAGATTCATGTGGCTGTGTGCAGTATGCCGACCGGAAGATATCAATATTATGGGACGATTGACCTGTCAGCCTGGAAAGAAAGGTACTTTCCTTTTGATCCTGCGGTTTTGGTGGATGATGACCAGCGTGTTTGGCTGTATTACGGATTCGGATCGGGAGATTGGCGGCAGGGAAATAAAGGGTGCGGCGGTGCGGTTGTGGAATTGGCTTCAGATATGAAAACGGTAGTGTCTGAACCGAAGGCAACCTTACCCAATAAGTATACCAATACAGAAGAGACACTGCGGGGACATGCCTTTTTTGAAGCTTCTTCCATACGAAAAATTTGGGGAAAATATTATTTTATTTATTCCAGTGAACTATCTCATGAATTATGTTATGCCATTTCAGATGCACCGGACGGAATTTTCAGATATAGGGGTGTGCTGATTTCCAACAGTGATTATGGATGGAATGGAAATACGGTGTTTCGGAACTGGTGGGGAAATAATCATGGTTCTCTGGCAGAAATTAATGGGCAGTGGTATATTTTCTATCATCGTCATACTCAGCAGTCTGCTTTTTCCAGACAAGGATGTGCTGAGAAGATTGTTTTGCAGAAGAATGGTGATTTTATACAGGCGGAATGTACGTCTTGTGGACTGAATCGAGGGCCGCTCTGTGCGGCGGGAAAATATTCGGCCGCTATTGCCGCTAATTTGTATAACTGGCCGGATACATCTGCCAGTATTGACTGTAAAAGAAAAAAAGGTGTTTATTTTGATGAGGAAAGAGTACAGGGAATTAGAATTTCTATGATCAAACGATTCAGCAGCAGTGCCAGGGCGGTTTATAAATATTTTCTTTTAGAGGGAGAGACGTGTATCCGAATCCGTATCAGAGGAAATGCAAAAGGAATTTTTACTGTACTTACTTTTGGCGGGCAAACAGATATTCCGATAGAAATTCGGGGAAAGGAATGGGTATTTATCTCAGGGGTGATTTTTTTTCATGGAAAAAGTGCTCTTGAATTTCGATATTCTGGAACAGGCACGTTTGACATACGTGATTTTGAATTTGTTACTTTAAAACCTTGACAAATCAGGAGAAGTTACATAGACTATAAAGAACAGGAAAAAGGCAGAGAACGGAAAGAGTAGAAGACCGGCACCGGTTTCCAGAGAACGGCTGTCAGCGGGTGAGAGCAGCCGGGCCGGGAGGTCTTCGAAGTGCATCCGGAAGCTGCCCCGGTGAAGCGGTCATAAGTTATATGTGAAGTGGGAGTGACCTGTGGGTAGCCGGGGACGTGTGGCGCGCGTTAAGTGTTTTGAGGAGATCCTACGGGATTTTGAAGAAAAGTGGAACCACGAAAGCATTTCGTCTTTTTGATGAAGTGCTTTTTTCGTGTGGTGGGGACGCCTCCGGCGCCGTCCGGAGGCTGGGCCTGGCCGCAGGTGGAATAGTGGTATGTGGGATGGTTGGAGCCGGAAACGGACACTCTGCAAAAAGTATTTGAAAGTGGGAAACCGGAACGGATGCTCTGGAAGAATGTGTTTGAAAGTGGAGCCGAAAGTGGATGTTCTGGGAGAAAAGCGTTTAGAAGTGGAGCCGAAAGTGGATACGCTGAGGACAAAGCGTTTGAAAGTGGAGCCGGAAATGGATGCTTTGAGAAAAAGTGTCTGAAAGTGGATACGCTGGAAAAAAGTGTCTGAAAGTGGAATGTGAAAGGGGATTTTTGGGATGGGTTTTCTGAAGTTTTTTAAGGAGGAGTTTCAGGTGATTCGGGAGAGGGATCCGGCGATCCATTCTCCGCTGGAGGTCTTGCTGTATCCGTCGTTTCGTGTTATGCTCAAATACAGGCGGGCGCACAAGCTGTACCTGAAGAAGCATTATTTTCTGGCGCGCTGGATTTCTCAGAGGGCGGCGCGGAAGACGGGGATTGAAATTCATCCGGGGGCTACGATCGGGAAGGGGCTTTTTATCGATCATGGTTCCGGGGTGATCATCGGCGAGACTGCGGTGATCGGGGATAATGTGACATTGTATCAGGGGGTTACTCTCGGAGGCACGGGGAAGGAGACCGGTAAGCGGCATCCGACGCTGTGTGATAATGTGATGGTCAGCGCCGGAGCCAAGATTCTCGGATCGTTTACGATTGGGGAGAATTCCAAGATCGGCGCGGGTTCTGTGGTTCTTCGGGAGGTGCCGCCGAACTGTACGGTTGTCGGTGTCCCGGGACGGATCGTGAAGAGGAACGATGTGCGGGTTACCTGGAACACGATGGATCAGGTTCATCTGCCGGATCCGGTGTTTGATGATATAGAAACGCTCAAGAAGGAAAATACAGAGCTGACGAACCGTGTCCTGGAGCTTGAGAGAGAACTGAGATTTATAAAGAAAGAAAAATAATTTAATGGCACAGAGAGTGAGGGCTGCAGTTCATCTGGCTGAACTGTCACGGGTGAAGTGTAACTGCTCAGCCGGTTGAATTGCTGCTGCAGACGAGGTGTCGGAAGGAGAAAAGGATGAAATTTTACAATACGCTGACAAAGAAGAAGGAAGAGTTTGTTCCATTGGAGGAAGGAAAGGTCAGGATGTATGTCTGCGGCCCGACGGTCTATAATTTTATCCATATCGGAAATGCCCGGCCGATGATCGTGTTTGACACGGCCCGCCGCTATATGGAGTATAAGGGGTATGAGGTGAATTACGTCTCAAACTTTACCGATGTGGATGACAAGATCATTGCGAAATCCATCGAAGAAGGCGTGAGTGCCCAGGAGATTTCTACCCGTTATATTGCGGAGTGCAAGAAGGATATGGAAGCGATGAATGTCCGCCCGGCGACGACTCATCCACTGGCGACCCAGGAGGTTCCGGGGATGATCGAGATGATCTCCACATTGGTGGAGAAAGGGTATGCATACGATGTGAACGGAACTGTGTATTTCCGTACCAGAAAGTTCAGCGAGTATGGAAAACTGTCCCATAAGAATCTGGACGATCTGCGTTCCGGCGGCCGTTCTCTGCTGGTTTCCGGTGAGGATCAGAAGGAAGATCCGCTGGATTTCGTCCTCTGGAAACCGAAAAAGGAAGGAGAGCCGTTCTGGGTTTCTCCGTGGGGAGAAGGCCGTCCGGGATGGCATATTGAGTGTTCGGAGATGGCGAAAAAGTATCTGGGCGAGGAGATCGATATCCATGCCGGCGGCGAGGATCTGATCTTCCCGCACCATGAGAATGAGATCGCCCAGAGTGAATGCTGCAATGGAAAGCCGTTTGCCCGGTATTGGCTGCACAATGCATTCCTGAATATCGACAACCGGAAGATGTCCAAATCTCTCGGAAACTTTTTCACGGTTCGCGAGATCGGCGAGAAGTATGATCTTCAGGTGCTTCGCTTCTTTATGCTGAGCGCTCATTACAGAAGTCCGCTGAATTTCAGTGCGGACATCATGGAGGCGTCCAAGAATGCATACGAGAGAATCGTGACAGCGGCAGACCGCCTGAAAGAGGTTTCCGCTGCGGCGAAGTCCGTGGATCTGACGGGAGAGGAAAATGGTAAGCTGGAAGAGATGAAACAGTTCCGCGCCAAGTATGAGGAGGCTATGGATGATGATCTGAATACGGCGGATGCGCTGGCGGCAATTTTTGAACTGGTGAAATTCGCGAATACGGAAGTGACTGCAGCGTCCTCGAAGACGTTTGCAGACCGTGTGCTGGAGGAAATCCGGGAACTGTGCGATATTCAGGGACTGATTGTGGATCGGAAGAAAGAGACGCTGGACGAGGAGATCGAGGCAATGATCGCAGAGCGCCAGGCAGCGAGAAAAGCGAAGGATTTCGCGCGCGCAGACGCGATCCGTGACGAACTGCTGGCGAAGGGGATCATTCTGGAGGATACCAGGGAAGGTGTAAAATGGAAACGGGCGTAAATAAGGCAGCGGAAAATATGTGTACAGAGAATAAAAATGCGGTGGAAAACTCTGCAGAATGCGGGACAGTGCCGGGAAATCCGGCGGATCCGCAGCCATATCTGGCGTCAAAGTTTGAACTGTCGCATCAGGACTTGAAGATGTATTCGCCTCTGACGCTGGCTTATATCGGTGATGCGGCTTTTGAGATTGTGGTCAGGACGGTCCTGGTGCGCAGAGCCAACCGGCAGGTAAATAAATTACATCGGATGGCGGCTTCTCTTGTGTCTGCGGAGCATCAGTCCAAAATGGTCGCGGTGCTGGAACCGTATTTTACCGAGGAGGAGGCCCATGTTTACAAGCGGGGACGCAACGCCAAAGCGGCGACGAAGGCGAAGAATGCCTCGATCACAGACTATCGGAGAGCGACCGGCCTGGAGGCTGTGATGGGATATCTGTACCTGAAGGGAGATTACCATAGGATGGTGGATCTGGTGGAGCTTGCGCTGGAGCGTGTATGAGCGTTCCGGACGTCCGCCGGCTGCAGCGACAGTTCAGGTGGCTGAATTGTCACGATGATAAGAGATAGGATGGAAAAGATACAATGGGAAAATATAGTGAAAAAGAGACGGAAGGCGGTCTGATCGAAGGGCGTAATGCCGTATTGGAGGCTTTCCGTTCCGGGAAAAGTGTGGACAAGCTGTATGTGATGCCGGGAAATCAGGACGGTCCGGTGCGGACGATCCTCAGGGAGGCCAAAAAGCATGACACGATCATCAATTACGTGGGAAAGGAGCGCCTGGACGGAATGTCGCAGACGGGTCATCATCAGGGTGTGATCGCTCAGGTGGCTTCTTATGGATACGTGTCTGTGGAGGAGATCCTGGAGAGGGCGGAGAAAAAAGGAGAACCGCCCTTCCTGATCCTGCTGGATGGGATCGAGGATCCTCACAATCTGGGAGCGATCCTTCGTACCGCCAATGTGGCCGGCGCCCACGGGGTGATCATTATGAAGCACCGTGCGGTGGGGCTGACGGCGACGGTCGCAAAGACTTCCGCCGGCGCAATCAACTACACACCGGTGGCGCGGGTGACGAACATGGCGAAGACCATCGAACAGCTGAAAGAAAAGGGATTGTGGTTTGTGTGTGCAGATATGGACGGGGAGTCCATGTATAATCTGGATCTGAAAGGGCCGATCGGTCTCGTCATCGGAAATGAAGGAGACGGCGTTTCCAGGCTGGTGCGGGAAAAATGTGATTTTGTCGCGACGATTCCGATGAAGGGAGAGATCGAGTCCCTGAATGCTTCGGTTGCGGCGGGTATCCTGGCCTATGAGATTGTGAGACAGAGAGGATAACATGTCTGGAAAATATGACGCATATAAGGATGAAAAGGACGAGGATCTGCTGCGGAGATTGAGATCCGGGGAGAGCGAGATCGCAGACTATCTGGTTGACAAGTACAAGTATTTGGTACGGCAGAAGGCGCGGCCTCTCTACCTGGCCGGAGGAGATCAGGAGGATCTGATTCAGGAGGGAATGCTGGGACTTTTCAAGGCGATCCAGGGATATCAGGAGGACAAGGAGACGGCGTTTTCTACGTTTGCCGCACTCTGTATCGACCGGCAGATGTATTCTGCGATCTCCATGTCCCAGAGACAGAAGCATCAGCCGCTGAACAGCTTCGTCTCTCTCAGTGAGCCGGTCTCGGAGCAGGAACTTCGACTGATCGATGAGGAGACGCCGGAGGTGATCATGATCAGCCGGGAAAGCGTGGACCGGATGCATGAAAAGATCCGGGAGATTCTCAGCCCTTTCGAGTATCAGGTGCTGGAGCTGTATCTGAAGGGGTATGGGTATCAGCAGATTGCGCAGCAGATGGAGAAATCACCGAAGGCGATCGACAATGCGCTTCAGAGAATCCGGACCAAAGTGCGCAGCAGTGTAGGTTGAAGGTGGACGATGCGGTTTTTGGTGCGGCCGCGTATTTGAAAAAACGGCTGCGGGCGGAAAGCGGAGGAGACTGCAGGATGTTTCCGGCCGGACAATGAGGAATGGGGAAGGAAGAGGTATGGGATACAGGCTATTGGTTGTGGATGATGATGTGGAATTGGTCAGGATGCTGAAGAGTTATCTGGAGATGAAGGGGTATGAGATTTTGACAGCCGGGGATGGCGTGGAGGCTCTGGAGATGATCTCCCGGGATCCGGATCTGATCCTTTTGGATATCAATATGCCGAGGATGGATGGGATTGAGGTGTGCAGGAAGATCCGGAACGAGACGGCATGTCCGATCCTGTTTCTGACGGCGCGGGTAGAGGAGCAGGATCGGGTGAACGGGCTGCTGTCCGGCGGGGATGATTATGTGATGAAGCCGTTCAGTCTCCGGGAACTGGAGGCCAGGATCATCGCGCATCTGAAGCGGGAAGAGCGGCAGCGGTTCCGGGTAAATTCCAAGTATGAGAATGGACTTTGGATCGATTATGCGGGAAAAGCGGTGAGGTTTGAGGGAAAGGAGATCGAGCTGACGCATCTGGAGTATGAGATCGTGGAGTTTCTGTCGATGCATCCGGGGCAGGTGTTTGATAAGGAGAGGATTTATGAGAGGATCTGCGGGTATGACGCTGAGGGAGACAGCCGTGTGGTGACGGAACTGGTGCGGCGGATCCGGAAAAAGTTTTCTGCCTGTGTGGATGCGGAGATGATTGAAACAGTCTGGGGGAATGGTTATCGATGGAAAAAATAAGAAATCTGTCTCTGCGGCGTTCGTTCCTGCTGTATCTGGTGGCGGCGATGATCCTCAGCTTCGCTGTTTCAGTGGCGCTCAGGGCGGGTGCGGAGAATTTTCAGTTTTATCTGTACCGGAAAAATATCAGTGATGAGCAGTATGCGCGTGCGATGGATGACATCGGCTATGAGGAAAATCTGGCCCGCTGGGGAAGCTTGCACGGAGTGTCGCTTTCCGATATGGAAAGGTTCCTGGCGGAGAGTTGCGACTTTGTGATCACCTGGTCCGGTCTTCTGGTCCCGGTGTGCGGCTGTGCCGCGGCGATTTTTATCTTTTACAGAAAAAAGATCCATCCGCCTCTGGAGGAGATGGAACGATCTCTCGAGGCGGTATCCCGGGGAGAGTGGGACACAGCGATCCAATATCGGAATGAGGACGAGCTGGGACAGCTCTGTGCAAAGTTTGAGAGTATGCGGCTGCAACTGAAGGATAATAACCGGAGACTCTGGGGAATGGTCGAGGAGGAAAAAGCGCTCCGGGCAGCCATCGCCCACGATATACGATCCCCGTTGGCGGTTCTCAGGGGCTATCAGGAGATGCTTCTGGAATTTGTTCCGCAGGAGAGGATCGAAAAGGACAAGATCATGGAGATCCTGCGGACAGGGATGGAACAGATCGACCGCTTGAATCAGTTTGTGGATACGATGAGGGAGCTGAGCCGGCTGGAAGAGCGGAAGGTGGTCTGTCAGAGTGTTTCTATGGAGAAATTGGTCCGCAGAGCGTCTGAGACCGGACGGATGCTGTCCCAGCAGGCGGGAAAGCGGTTCAGGATCACGCG
>DXEK01000141.1 GCA_019115005.1 Candidatus Fusicatenibacter merdavium
AACAGTTGACAAACATTACCTTCGAAGTTATAATCTATTAATGTGTGATTAGGAGATTGTTATGGAAATCAGCCTTGTAAAGTTATTATCGCGGGATGGAGCGTCGGAAACACACCGTCTTCCGCTGGAAATTTCTGAGATAGAGATTGGCGGTACGGCGTATCCGGTATTGGAAAGCCAGCCTGTGGAGATTACTCTGACACATGAAGGAGATTACGTCCTGAAGATCACCGGCGGTACGAAACTGAAACTGGAGTTATCCTGCGCCAGATGTCTGTGCCCGGTGGAAAAAGAGTTTCTTCTTGATTTCGACCGGAAGATTGATTTTAATCTGACCGAAGAGGAACGGGAGGATCTTGAGGAGGATTCTGCCTTTGTGGACAAGGATGTCCTGAATGTGGAAGCGCTGATCCGCAACGAACTTTTAGTCCAATGGCCGATTCGAGTGCTGTGTAAAGATGACTGTAAAGGAATCTGCAGCCGATGTGGTGCAAATCTGAATTTTCAGACCTGTGACTGTGATACTACAGTCCCGGACCCGCGAATGGCTGCTATCCGTGATATATTCAGCAAATTTAAGGAGGTGTAAACATGTCCATCTGTCCAAAGAATAAATCTTCCAAAGCAAGACGCGATAAGAGAAGAGCAAACTGGAAAATGTCTGCTCCGAACCTGGTAAAATGCAGCAAATGTGGTGCTCTTATGATGCCGCACAGAGTCTGCAAAGCTTGTGGCTCTTACAACAAAAAAGAAGTTGTTGCTGTGGATTGATCCCGAAAATCAAGCGGGGCTTTGAGAGAAATCTCAGAGCCCCGTTTTGCATATAAGAAGTTATGAAAAAAGGTAAAATACTATTGACTGTATTGTTCCTGGCGATTTGCATCGCCTGCTCAGCGGCGACTGTGTCCGCACGGGCAGGCGGCGGAGGAAGTTCCGGTGGCGGAGGTGGAAGCAGTGGGGGAGGCAGTTCTCATACCCGTTCTCACGGAAATTCCTACGGGGGGAACCGGGGCACGCCCTTGGAAGCGGTTGTCTGGTTTCTTTCTGTGGGAGTGATCGCCTATAGCGGAAGGATCGTGATCCGTTGGAAAGCAGAAAAAGCCAGGAAGAAATCGAGAGACCGGATGGACCGGTTTGCCCGGGAGGAAAATCACTGGAATTATCGAAAGATCCAGAGACGTGTGAAAAAGGCATACTATGAGATCCAGGAATGCTGGAGAATACAGGATGCCTCCTATGCGCAGGAATATCTGAGCCGGTCACTGCTGGAAGAATTTCAGATGAAGCTGTCCTGGATGAAGCTGAAGAATGAGGCTCCGGTGCAGAGAAACGTACGCCTTCTCAGCGCAGTGCTGGTGGACGTTCACAATGAAGACGGGAGTGAGAAGGACGGTATCTGGTACCTGATCCATGGCAGCATGGTCGGATATTATATCAACACAGAGACCAGCGTGATCGTCCGCGGCAGCACAAAGCAGGAGGATTTCTATGAGTACTGGCGGTTTATCCTGGAAGACGGACGCTGGGTTCTGGATAAGATCCGCCAGAAAGACGAGATGGATCTGGATCGGTTTGCTGGTCCGTAAACGGTTGTTCGGAGGTGCAGATGAAAAAGCAGCAGATTTATTTTCATATAGATGTGAACAGCGCGTTTCTCAGCTGGTCAAGTCTTCTGCACAGAGGGGAATCGGGATATCCGGATAGAATCCAGGAGATTCCGGCGGCTATCGGAGGAAACGAAGAGAACCGGCACGGGATCGTGCTGGCGAAGAGTGTTGCGGCGAAGCGCTTTGGTGTTCAGACAGGCGAGCCGCTGGCCAGGGCAAGGGAAAAATGTCCGGAACTGCTGGTATTCCCGCCGGACTATGACCAGTATGTCAAGTGCAGCAGAAAGCTGATGAAACTTCTGTCGGAATATTCTCCCACTGTCGAGCAGTACAGCATTGACGAGGCTTTTGTCGACATGACGGGGATGGAGAAGTTGTTTGGGGAGCCGTTGGACTGCGCGCAGAAGATCCGCGTCCGCATCCGTGAGGAACTGGGATTTACTGTAAATGTAGGAATTTCTGTCAACCGGCTGCTGGCAAAGATGGCTTCGGATTTTGAGAAACCGGATAAAGTACATACCCTCTTTCCCGATGAGATTCCGAGAAAAATGTGGCCGCTGCCGGTCCGGGAACTGTTCGGCGTCGGCGGATCCACAGAGAAAAAACTGGAGAAACTGGGGATCCATACGATCGGGGATCTGGCAAAAAGCGACCGGGATTATCTGGCCAGAAATCTGAAATCCCAGGGAAAAGTACTCTGGGACTACGCCAATGGAATCGAGTCATCGCCTATGGTT
Source organism: Candidatus Fusicatenibacter merdavium (assembly GCA_019115005.1). Taxonomy (GTDB): domain Bacteria; phylum Bacillota; class Clostridia; order Lachnospirales; family Lachnospiraceae; genus Fusicatenibacter; species Fusicatenibacter merdavium. The sequence goes on from DXEK01000141.1 coordinate 2,345, forward strand.
GGAAGAGAAGTGGAGAACAAAGGCTACGGGAACAGCGTAACACTTCCGAGAGATCTTCTGACCGTGGAGGATGCCCGGCTGGTCATCCTGTCCCTGTGTGAGACGGTAGGCACCCGGCTGCGCATGGATCAGATGAAAGGATCCGTGGTGACGGTACAGTTGGTGGACAGCAGCTTCCGGCGGCGTTCCCATCAGGAACAGCTGGGACGGATGACAGACAGCACCAATGAAATCTATGCGGCTGCCTGCCGCCTGCTGCGGGAGATGTGGAACAATCATCCGATCCGCCTGATCGGCGTACAGGTATCAAAAGCTGCGAAAGAGGAATATCATCAGCTTTCCCTGTTCGGCGAAGAAGAAAATGAAAAACAGAGAAAACTGGACGCGGCGATAGATAAAATCCGCGGAAAATACGGGGAAGACGCGATCAAGCGAACCAGCTTTCTGGATAGTCCGTATTCCCACATGTCCAAAGGACTGAACCAGGCAAAACGGAAGAACCGCGGAACGGAATGTGAAAAATAAGTGAAAGAATTGACGGGTACAAAAAGCCTATGGTATAATAGTCGCAAATTGCAGTAAATCAGAAAAGAGACAACGAACGAAAAGGGGTTAAAATATGAGAAAAAAAATAGTTGTATTTGCGGCGGTGTGCGCGCTGGGACTTTCCGCGCTGAACGGCTGCAGTTCAACAGAGGATACAGAAGGACAGGCTGCGACCGTTTCCACTGCCTCCCAGGTAGCCGAGATGGACGATCCGGATGCGATCGTTGCAGATGATTCTCTGGAAAAACCGACATTTACCACCGATCTCAGCGGAAGCGTATCCTTCCATCTGAATGAGGAAGCCTCCCCGCTGAACGTAGAGGCGGCTGTAAACGACGGTGGCACCATCACCTACCAGTGGTATGTCAACACCGTAAACGTCAACGGAGGCGGAACCCCCATCGAAGGCGCGACCGGACCCTCCTGCACACCCGAACTGACAGAAGAAGGGATCTTCTACTACTACGTTGTAGCGACAAACACCCTGGATCACTCCATGGCCAAGACCACAAGCAGCACTATTGAAGTACAGATCCTTGCCGCCGGCGAATGGATCCAGGACGACACTGGCTGGTGGTACCGATACGACGACGGAAGCTACCCCGTCTCCTGCTGGAAAAAGATCAACGGAGAATGGTACTCCTTCGATGAAAACGGCTACATGCGCAGCAACGGCTGGTATCAGGAAGGAGACTCCTGGTACTACCTGAACCCAGACGGAAGCATGGCCCACGACACCGTCATAGACGGCTACACCGTAGACTCCGACGGCCGCTGGGTACAATAACACAAAACCGACCGAAAAAACAAGACAAAATAAAACCGAAAAACAGAAAAAAACACAAACCGCCGCAAATCGAACTTCTTGCGGCGGTTTTTTCAGTATTTCCGCCACGCTCCACTCCACGAATAGGCGAAGAGCGCCGGAGAAAGGGGTCCGTCAGAGGGCTGCCCGGGGCGGGCGCTCCGCAGCAGAGAAAACGGCACCGGCGGCGGGGGAGAATTATGAAAATGCAGTGCTTGCGACTACAGGCGGA
>DXEK01000142.1 GCA_019115005.1 Candidatus Fusicatenibacter merdavium
AAGAGACGATGAATGCGGAACACAAGGAATTTTTCCGGAAGAGAGATGAGCTTTCCGATCACATCGGAAGGATGGACAAGGAATGTTTTCGTCTGAACAGCCAGAAAGAAAAGCTGGAAGAAGCGAGAGAAAGCCAGAACAGCTATATGTGGCAGGAATACGAGATCACGCCGGTCCGGGCGCTGGAATACCGGATGGAAGAGGTGCCGGACCGGGCAGAAATGAAGCGGAAGATCGCAGAGTCCAAGGAGGCGATCCGCAAACTCGGTCCGGTCAATGTCAATGCCATCGAAGAGTACAAAGAACTTCATGAGCGCCATGAATTCCTGAGCGGCCAGTACGAGGATCTGGTACAGGCAGCCAAAACTCTCCAGGGGATCATCGATGAACTGGACGAGGGGATGCGGAAACAGTTCACGGAAAAATTTGCGGAGATCCGCCGGGAATTTGACAAGGCGTTCAAGGAATTGTTTGGAGGCGGACGGGGTACTCTGGAGCTGATGGAGGATGAGGATGTTCTGGAGGCAGGCATCCGGATCATCTCCCAGCCGCCGGGCAAAAAGTTGCAGAATATGATGCAGCTTTCCGGAGGAGAAAAAGCGCTGACGGCCATTGCATTGCTGTTCGCGATCCAGAATCTGAAGCCGTCGCCGTTCTGTCTTCTGGACGAGATCGAGGCGGCGCTGGACGACTCCAATGTCACACGGTTCGCGACGTATCTTCACAAGCTGACAAAAAATACGCAGTTTATCGTTATCACTCATCGAAGGGGAACGATGAACGCCGCTGACCGCCTGTACGGGATCACAATGCAGGAGAAAGGCGTCTCCACGCTGGTGTCCGTGAGCCTGATCGAAGGAGAACTGGACAAATAAGAGGAAATGGGATAAAATATTAAGGTATATTTTACATAAATGTAGAAAAGTTGCTGCAAAAGGGGCAAAACAGGAGGAAAAAAGATGGCGGAGGAAAAAGTTGGGTTCTTCAAACGTCTGGTCAACGGCCTTTCGAAGACGCGCGACAGTATCGTTGCAGGGATCGACTCGATTTTCAGTGGATATTCCAGCATCGACGATGACTTCTATGATGAAATAGAAGAGATTCTTGTGATGGGCGATATCGGAATCACCACGACCACAAAGATCATAGAAAACCTGAAAGAACGGGTTGCGCAGGAAAAGATCAAAGATCCTGCGGAATGTAAACAGCTTCTGATCGACAGTATCAAGGAACAGATGGATGTGGGCGACACAGCCTACGAGTTTGAAAATAGAAAATCCGTTGTTCTGGTCATCGGAGTCAACGGTGTTGGAAAGACAACTTCCGTCGGCAAACTGGCTGGACTGCTGAAAGATCAGGGGAAAAAGGTGATCCTGGCGGCGGCGGATACCTTCCGTGCAGCGGCAGGGGAACAGCTGACCGAGTGGGCACACCGTGCAGGGGTGGACATCATCGGCGGCCAGACCGGCGCGGATCCGGCGTCAGTGGTGTACGACGCTGTCTCGGCGGCGAAGGCAAGAAATGCAGACGTCCTGATCTGCGACACGGCCGGCCGTCTGCACAATAAAAAGAATCTGATGGAGGAGCTTCATAAGATCTACCGGATTCTTGCCAAGGAATATCCGGAGGCCTATCTGGAGACTCTGGTGGTGCTCGACGGAACCACCGGACAGAACGCGCTGGTTCAGGCCAGACAGTTTGCTGAGGTTGCCGATGTGACCGGTATTATTCTGACAAAACTGGATGGAACCGCCAAGGGAGGTATCGCGGTCGCGATCCAGTCGGAACTGGACATTCCGGTGAAATACATCGGGATCGGAGAAAAGATCGAAGACCTTCAGAAATTTAATTCCGAACAGTTCGTCAATGCTCTGTTCGATGTGAAAAATCTCAGAGAAGACGGGGAGTAACCGTTTTTCAAAAGTTGAGAGTGTGATAATACCGTGTCTGCAACAGTGCGGATAGGAGAGAAGTTTGGAAGTAAACTTCCAAATCCACCATTGTTGACGCAGTAAATGTGTCAGGAGGAGGAAAAAATGGCAGAAGAAATGCTTACGCTCGAGAAGTTTGAAGAAGCTTCCGAGACAGTAAAAAAAGTGACTCAGGAGACAAAGCTGGTATACAGCGATTACTTCAGCGCTCAGACCGGAAACAAAGTTTATCTGAAACCGGAGAACATGCAATTTACAGGAGCGTATAAGCTGCGCGGCGCTTACTATAAGATCAGTACACTGAGTGATGAGGAACGTTCCCGCGGACTGATCACCGCTTCCGCGGGAAACCATGCGCAGGGCGTCGCTTACGCGGCTCAGTGTTACGGCGCAAAGGCCGTGATCGTCATGCCGACGACGACTCCTCTGATCAAAGTGGAGCGAACCAAAAGCTACGGTGCGGAGGTTGTGCTTCACGGAAATGTTTATGACGAGGCATGTGAAAAGGCTTATGAACTGGCGGACGAATATGGATACACGTTTATCCATCCCTTTGACGATCTGACGGTAGCGACAGGCCAGGGAACGATCGCGATGGAGATCATCAAGGAGCTTCCGCTGGTAGATTATATCCTTGTTCCCATCGGAGGAGGCGGACTGGCGACCGGCGTCTCTACGCTGGCAAAGCTTCTGAAGCCAAACGTAAAGGTGATCGGCGTGGAGCCTGCAGGCGCAGCCTGCATGAAGGCGTCCCTGGAAAAAGGCGAGGTCACGACGGTCAGCCCGGTTAACACGATCGCCGATGGTACTGCGGTTCAGACACCGGGCAGCAAGATCTTCCCGTACATTCGCCAGAACATCGATGAGATCATCACGGTCGAGGACGATGAACTGATCGTAAGCTTTCTGGATATGGTGGAAAACCATAAAATGATCGTAGAAAATTCAGGACTGCTGACCGTAGCTGCCCTGAAACATCTCGGAGTAAAAGGAAAGAAAGTGGTTTCAATCCTCAGCGGCGGAAATATGGACGTGATCACCATGGCGTCGGTGGTACAGAACGGCCTGATCCAGAGAGACAGGATCTTCACCGTCTCTGTCTTGCTGCCGGACAAGCCGGGCGAACTGGTGCGCGTTTCCCAGGTGATCGCGGAGGAAAAAGGAAATGTCATCAAACTGGATCACAACCAGTTCTTTTCCATCAACCGGAACGCGGCAGTGGAACTGCGGATTACCATGGAAGCCTTCGGCACAGATCACAAAAACCAGATCATCCATGCCCTGGAGCAGGCAGGTTTTGCACCGAAGCTTGTGCGCCCGAATCTGTAAGATGATTTTTTAAAGGAACAAAGACAGCCCGAAGCAGCGGACGTGCGCCGTATACGCACCCTGCAGCTTCGGGTTTTGTTTGCTTTTGGCCGGAAGAGAATATTCTCTGATTTAAAAATGTCAAGAAAAAATACTTGACACCATGCATCTGCTGTGCTATGATAGCCAAGGTGAGCGCATGGAAAAAATATTAGAACAGACTCTGCTGTATGATTTTTACGGCGAACTACTGACAGAGCACCAGCGTCAGGTATACGAGGACGTGGTGCTGAACGACTTTTCCCTGAGTGAGGTGGCAGAGAACCGCGGGATCTCCCGGCAGGGTGTCCATGATATGATACGCCGCTGCAACCGAAGTCTGGAAGAGTATGAAAGCAAACTGCATCTGGTGGAAAAATTCCTGGCGATTCGTGAGAACGTCGAACAGATCCGCCGTCTGACCCGGAATCCGGAAGAACAACCGATCCCGGAAGTGATGGCCCGGATCCAACAGATTTCCACAGATATTTTAGAGGAGCTTTGATTATGGCATTTGAAAGTTTAACCGAGAAACTCCAGAATGTATTCAAAAACCTTCGAAGCAAAGGGAAGCTGACGGAAGCGGACGTCAAGACCGCTCTGAAAGAAGTCAAGATGGCGCTGCTGGAAGCGGATGTAAGCTTTAAGGTCGTGAAGCAGTTTATCAAATCTGTGCAGGAGCAGGCGATTGGGCAGGACGTCATGAACGGCCTGAATCCGGGACAGATGGTAATTAAGATCGTAAACGACGAACTTGTCAAACTGATGGGTTCCGAGACAACAGAGATTGCGCTTCGTCCGGGCAATGAGGTGACCATTCTGATGATGGCCGGACTTCAGGGCGCCGGAAAGACAACGACAGCCGCGAAGATTGCCGGAAAACTGAAGGCGAAAGGAAGAAAACCCCTTCTGGCAGCCTGTGACATCTATCGTCCGGCGGCGATCGAACAGCTGCAGATGAACGGTGAAAAGCAGGGCGTTGATGTTTTCGCGATGGGAAACAAGAATCGGCCTGTGGACATTGCGAAAGCTGCGCTGGTACATGCGAAAACCAACAGTTACAACGTACTGATCCTCGACACGGCAGGACGTCTTCACATTGATGAAGCGATGATGCAGGAACTTCAGGATATCAAGGAAGCGGTTCCTGTGGACCAGACAGTGCTGGTCGTGGATGCGATGACCGGACAGGATGCGGTGAATGTCGCCGAGATGTTCAATGAAAAAGTCGGCATCGACGGAGTGATCCTGACGAAACTGGACGGCGACACCCGGGGCGGTGCGGCGCTTTCCATCCGTGCGGTATCAGGGAAACCGATCCTATACGTAGGTATGGGAGAAAAACTCTCCGATTTGGAACAGTTTTATCCGGACCGTATGGCTTCCAGGATCCTCGGAATGGGCGATGTGATGAGCCTGATCGAAAAAGCGCAGGCGAACATCGACGAGGAGAAGGCGAAGTCCATGGAGCAGAAGATGAAGAAGGCGCAGTTCGACTTCAACGACTATCTGGATTCCATGGAACAGATGCGCAACATGGGCGGTTTCGCCAGCGTATTGAATATGCTTCCGGGTGTCGGCGGTAAGATGAAGGACATCGAGAGCATGGTAGATGAGAAAGACATGGCCCGCAAGGAGGCGATCGTGCTTTCCATGACTCCGAAGGAACGCAGCAATCCGGATCTGCTGAACCCGTCAAGAAAACAGCGGATCGCAAAGGGAGCAGGCGTGGACATCGCGGAAGTAAACCGTTTCGTCAAACAGTTTGAACAGTCAAGAAAAATGATGAAACAGATGGCCGGTATGGCCGGCAAAAGCAGAGGTGGTAAAAGAGGAGGTTTCAAACTTCCCTTTTAGATACACATAAAATTTACAGGAGGTGAAAGTTAAAATGGCAGTTAAAATGAGATTAAGAAGAATGGGACAGAAAAAGGCTCCTTTCTATAGAATCGTTGTTGCGGATTCCCGCTCTCCGAGAGATGGAAGATTCATCGAGGAAATCGGATACTATGATCCGAACCGCGAGCCGCACACCGTAAGCTTTAACGAAGAAGCAGCTAAGAAATGGCTGAACAACGGCGCACAGCCGACAGAGATCGTTGCTAAACTGTTGAAACAGGCTGGTATCGAGAAATAAGTCACTGGGGAGGTGCATTGTGATGAAAGAGTTAGTTGAAGTAATTGCAAAATCTCTCGTTGACAATCCGGACGAAGTCGTTGTCACTCAGACAGAAAGCGGAAACGATCTGCTGATTGAATTAAAGGTGGCGCCCTCCGATATGGGAAAAGTGATCGGAAGACAGGGACGCATCGCTAAAGCGATCCGCACTGTTGTCAAGGCGGCTTCCTCAAAAAGCGACAGGAAAGTAGTCGTTGAAATTTTACAGTAAGAAATCAGGAGACTGCTGTTATGTGTCTGCATTGTCTGCGGGCGCTGCAGCGGCCTTCTTTTTTTCAGAAAAACAGTCCGGTATTCCTGCGTTTTGGCGTCCCCTTGATCCTATCGAAGGGATGGCAAAAGGCAGGATTTTTCGTAAATATCTTTGAGGAATGGCTGCATGGAGATGTGCAGGCAGTTGTGCAGAGCAGGGACAACTTGCCGCACAGAAGATAACAGGCGGCTGCCTGATCCGCGGAACGTACCATAGAAAAAAAGCAAGGATTGCCCTGAATGTGTTGAGAATCCGGCTCTCAGAGCGGAGAGGTCAGGCATGTTCCGGGGCGGAAAGGAGAGATTCATGGAGAATTTTTTGAAAGCCGGAGTCATTTCGTCGACACATGGCGTGAGAGGAGAAGTCAAGGTTTTTCCCACTACCGGAGAACCGGAACGATTTCGGACACTGAAAAAGGTGTATCTGGATACCGGAAGAGAACGGATCAGACTGGAGATCGCCGGGGTCAAATTTTTCAAGCAGTTTGCGATTCTGAAATTCCACGGGATCGACAACATCAACGAAATCGAAAAATACCGTGGATGCAGTCTGTGGGTGGAACGGGAGGATGCGGTTCCGCTGGAAGAAGACGAGTACTATATCGGCGATCTGATCGGTATGGAAGTGTTTACGGATGACGGGAATAAATTTGGCGTTTTAAAGGATGTCATGGAGACAGGGGCGAATGACGTTTATATCGTAGACACCCCGGAACACGGCGAGATCCTGGTTCCTGCGATCCATGACTGTATTCTGGACGTGGACATCGAGGAAAAGAAAATGAAGATCCATCTTCTGCCGGGACTGATCTGAAAAAAAGTAAGTGTTCCGCCGGCAGAACGGATGCAAAGAAAATGCAGCGGTTCCGCAGGCGAAAGCGCAGCAAATGTGCGGACCCGGCGGAACGGTCACAGAAAAATGTAAGACGGAGGAAATTATGAACTTTCATGTACTGACATTGTTTCCCGATATGATCGAACAGGGGCTTCATACCAGCATTCTCGGAAAAGCGATGGAGAAAGGCTGCATCACTCTGGAAACCACGAATATCCGTGACTTTTCAGCGAATAAGTACAACCGGGTTGACGACTACCCCTACGGCGGAGGAGCCGGGATGGTCATGGAAGCTGAGCCGGTCTACCGCGCCTGTAAATCAGTGGAGGCCGGGATCGGACGGCCGGCAAGAACCGTCTACCTGACGCCACAGGGCCGTGTGCTCAACCAGGCGATCGTGGAAGAACTGGCGATGGAAGAGGATCTGATCCTTCTGTGCGGACATTATGAGGGAATTGACGAACGGGTGCTGGAGGAAGTCGTCACAGATTACATTTCCATCGGAGATTATGTGCTGACCGGGGGTGAACTGGGCGCGATGGTGCTGATCGACGCGGTCTCCCGTTTTGTTCCGGGCGTGCTGAGCAATGAGGAATCCTCTCAGTTCGAGTCACTGCAGGATAACCTGCTGGAATACCCCCACTACACTCGCCCGGAAGAATGGCACGGGAAAAAAGTTCCGCCGGTCCTGCTGTCCGGAGACCACAGAAAAATCGAAGCCTGGAGGCACGAACAGTCCGTAAAACGGACAAAAGAACGCCGTCCTGATCTGTTGAAAAACGCAGTGACAGTCACCTGCGCATTCTATGCGCTGGAAGAATCCTGGCGCGAACTCATCCGGCAGACGACGGAAGAGATGACCCGGTATGGAAACTTGCTGGATGTGGGAAGAAAAAAGATCCGGAAACAACACAATACCTTTGGCTCCGGTGACTTTCTCCTGTTTGCCGTTCCGTCCATACTTCCCACGGACAGCCCCGTTTCTGCGCAGGAAGACTTCTTCCAAAGCTTCCGCGGGCACAACACACCGGCCGCGCTCATATACTACGGAAACCCCACCGAAGCAGAACCTCAGGACAGCACACTCCGGATGCCGGCAGACCGCCTTATCACATCCTTACAGAACCAGGGATTCCGGATCCTCGACACCTGCCAGAATCCCGAATCCTCCAGGGAACGCCGCCTCTTCCTGCTGCGTCTCCGGGAAAAGATCTATCAGGGGATCAGAAAGGAGACGGCCACAGATGCCTAAATATTATGAAGCGTACGAGATCCGTTATCGCCAGGTCCATGGAAAAAATCTTTCCTGGGCGTCGGACAACCCAAGCCCTATCGTAGAAGAAATCCTGAAAAAATACATCCATGCGGATCATGCCAGGATTCTGGATATCGGATGCGGAGAAGGAAGAGACTGTCGGTATCTATTGAAACAGGGGTACGATGTCCAGGCAGTCGACATTTCAGAAGAAGCAGTTCATTACTGCCGGGACAGAGTCAGCACAGAAGAAAAAGAACGCTTTCCTTTATAAAAGAGCATCTGCGCCCAAACGGATATGCACTGATCCTCACAATGGGAGATGGAACAACAGAGAGAGAAACCGACATAACAGAAGCCTGTGAAAATCAGACAAGAGTCCACCAGGAAACCGGAACTCAGCTTCAGATCGCCGCGACCTCCTGTAAAATCGTAAGCTTCCCGACCTTCCGGAAGGAACTGATCACTGCCGGATTTCAGATCAAAGAAGAAGGCCTGACCGAAATCCAGCCCGATTTTCCCGTTATCATGTACGCAGTTGTACAAATTGCATGAAATTATATGTTTCATCAAATAATGGAAACATGTGAAACGTAGAAAATCAGCAATCCCCTTTCGCCGCATCCTCCCGCCGCCCTCCAAAAAGCAGTCAGCAGGGAATCCGCCGCCCCGGCGAAGCGCGGGCAGGGCTGGCGAGGCAGATTTATGGAAATGCAGTGCTTGCGACTACAGACGCACAGAGCGGGGAGAATGTCCGCCGGAGGCAGAACACACAAAACAAAAACACAGCCAGATACAAAAAGTGTTCTGACGCCGGCGGACATTCTCCCCGCTCTGTGCGGATGTCGGAGTGAGCACGCATTCCATAAATCCGCCCGCCAGCCCTGCCCGCGCTTCGCCGGGGCGGCGGATTCCCTCGTAACAGTTCAGCCAGCTGAACTGTTACGGCATCCAGCCATTAAGAATCGCTTCGCGATGGGCTGGATGCCCACAGGCACTATGCTTTCACACGGTCTGCGCAGTAAATGCGCAGACTTGGATGAACTGTAACACTCCCTCCACTGATTTTACAAAAAAACCTTGATTCTTGGGGAAGTATATAGTATAATATTTCGTGTTGTGAGAAAAAAAGATGGTCCGCTGTTGCGAAAGGCATTATGAACATCCAAAGCAAAAGGAGAGTAAAAACGATGAACGACATTATCAAGAAGATCGAAGACGAGCAGTTAAAAGCACAGGCGCCGGAATTCCGCGTAGGTGACACCGTAAAAGTATACGGAAAGATCAAAGAGGGAAACCGTGAAAGAATCCAGGTATTTGAAGGCGTAGTTCTGAAAAGACAGGGCGGCGGAAACAGAGAGACTTTCACAGTCCGCAAGACATCCAACGGCGTAGGCGTAGAGAAAACCTGGCCGCTGCATTCCCCGAACGTGGAGAAGGTAGAAGTAGTAAGACGCGGTAAAGTAAGACGTGCGAAACTGAACTACCTGAGACAGCGCGTAGGAAAAGCTGCGAAAGTAAAAGAGCTTGTAAAATAATAGTTCAGTCAGGTCTGCGCATTGATATCATGACGTTGACGGAAGGCCGGAGGAACCGTTGGGGTTCCTCCGGCCTTATAACTATCTGAGAATATAAGAGGAATAATTCTATGGGAATGAAAACCCAGTATATGAAAAAACACTTTTATAAAAATCGCATACGTTCTGTGATGTTGTGGGTCGTGGAGATCGTTATCGTTCTCCTGCTGGCGGCCCTGTTTGCCATTTTTATGTGTAAAAGCATAGTTGTCCAGGAAGGTTCGATGGAACCGACACTGGAGGCAGGCAATGAAGTGTTGATCAACACGGCGGCATACCGTTTTTCCTCCCCCAAACGCGGGGATATCATTGCTTTCCGTCTCGGCGACGACACCAGTTCCAGCGTTCATATCAAACGGATCATCGGTCTTCCCGGGGAGACTGTTCTGATCAATGAAGGGCAGGTTTACATTGACGGAGTGCCGTATTCTGAGGATGATATGCCGGCGATGGAGAATTCCGGCGTGGCGGAAAAGACAGTGACACTTGGAGAAGATGAGTATTTCGTACTTGGAGATAATCGAAACAGCAGCGAGGACAGCCGGTACTCGACGATCGGCATGGTACAGGAAGATGATATTATTGGAAAGATCTGGTTCCGTACCGGACCGCTTTCTGAGATCGGACTGATCCGGAGGTGACAGCTGCGGCATTCGGCGCAATAAAATCTTTGCCCTATGCGATGGCTCGTGAACCCTGCTGAAAGGCAGTAGAAAAGGAGAAAAAACAATGAATTATCAGTGGTATCCCGGCCATATGACGAAGGCCAAACGTCAGATGCAGGAGGATCTGAAATTGATCGACCTGATCATTGAACTGGTGGACGCCAGAGTGCCGGTATCCAGCAGAAATCCGGATATCGACGCGATGGGAAAAAACAAAGCGCGCCTGATTCTGCTGAACAAAGCCGATCTGGCGGATGAACGCTATAATCAGAAATGGATCGAATACTTTAAGGAAAAAGGCTTTTATGTGGTAAAAGTAAATTCACGATCCGGCGCCGGCCTTAAGGGGATCCAGGCGGTAGTTCAGGAAGCCTGCCGGGAAAAAATCGAGAGAGACAGAAAACGCGGCATCATGAACCGTCCGGTGCGCGCGATGGTCGTAGGGATCCCGAATGTCGGAAAGTCCACATTTATCAATTCCTATGCGGGAAAAGCCTGTACCAAAACCGGAAACCGACCGGGAGTGACCAAGGGAAAACAGTGGATCCGTCTGAACAAAAATCTGGAACTGTTGGATACCCCCGGAATCCTGTGGCCGAAATTTGAGGATCAGCAGGTGGGACTGCGCCTGGCGATGATCGGTTCCATCAATGACGAAATCTTAAATATTGAAGAACTTGCGCTGGAGGTGATCCGCTATCTGATCCGTGAATACCCGGGTACTCTGGCAGAGCGGTATCAGGTCACGGAGAGCGAGGAGCCGCTTCGGATCCTGGAGCAGATTGCAGAAAACAGAAAATGTCTCCAGAAGGGAAATACACTGGATTATACAAAGGCCTCCGGCATCCTGCTGGATGAATTTCGAAACGGAAAACTGGGAAGAATTACCTTAGAATATCCGGAGGAGCAGGCATGAAAGAAAAACAGAAATCCATTTCAAAGATCAGGGAAGAGTTTGAGGCAGCATCGATGGAGAAGCTGCCTTCTTTGTATCAGGAATATCAGGAGGATCCCCGGGCAGGGGTCCGCAGCCTGATTGAGAAGTACCGAAAGAAAGAAGATGCGCTGGCAAAAGAAAAAGAGCGTACCGAACAGATGAAGTTTTATGAAAAGCAGTACGAGTCCAGAGGCTACGTCTGCGGTATCGATGAGGTAGGGCGAGGTCCGCTGGCAGGCCCGGTGGTCGCAGGAGCGGTGATCCTGCCCAGAGACTGCCAGATCCTGTATCTGAACGATTCCAAAAAGCTGACAGCGAAAAAAAGGGAAGAATTGTACGATGTGATCATGGACCAGGCGGTGGCCGTCGGGATCGGCTATGTGTCCCCCGCCAGGATCGATGAGATCAATATTCTCCAGGCAACCTATGAGGCGATGCGCGAGGCAATTTCAAAACTGCCGATCCAGCCGGATGTGCTGCTGAACGACGCGGTGACTATTCCCGGCGTAAACATCTATCAGGTGCCTATCATCAAAGGCGATGGAAAGAGTGTATCGATTGCCGCCGCCAGCATTATCGCGAAGGTGACAAGGGACCGTCTGATGGTGGAATACGACCGCGAGATTCCCGGATACGGATTTGCGTCAAACAAAGGCTACGGTTCGGAACAGCACATTGAGGCTCTGAAAAAATACGGTCCTTCACCGATCCACAGAAAAACATTTCTGACCCATTTCTTATAATGCCATGGTGAAAGGCCATGTGTTTGAATTGCGGGGGTATAAAATGCGGAGCGATTTGCTGCGTCATCAGGAGCAGAATACATTTTCAGATTCCGCAGTATTTAAGGAAACACTGATTAATAGTATGTTCAATGCTCCAATTGTCCTATTTTGATAATCTTTATCGATATTGGCGTTGCTTTTACCGTTTAATGTGTGAATATCTTGCTTATATTGCCTGCGCTTTGTGGATT
>DXEK01000143.1 GCA_019115005.1 Candidatus Fusicatenibacter merdavium
AGTTACTTCCCCAAGCAACTTTGCAAATTGTCCCCGGTGCAGGCCATGAAATTAACAAAGATGCGCCAGAGGCGATTGCTGCCATACTTAATAGGTAATTAGCATTTTAGGCAACTGAACAATTTGCCGCCCACCGGCGGCACCACCGAGCAGGAAATCTTGAAAAAGGTTCCCCGCTCTTTTTATGCCCGGACATCGGGAGAAAGGAGGACACTACTTGCCATGCCCGCACTTTGATGTAAAAATCATCCAGCGCAGCAAGCGCCAGTCAGCCGTTGCGTCTGCCGCCTACCAGAGCGGGAAACGGCTGTTTTCCGAATACGACCAGAAACAGAAATACTATTCCTATCAAAGCGAAATCGTCCACACCGAAATCGTGTTGTTGCCCCACGCTCACATCTTTCTTACCATGCGGGCAATGGACAAAATTGGCAAATGGCTCCCCAAGAGCCGGAAGGTTTACGACCTTGACGAGAACGGCGAGCGTATCCGACTTGCGTCCGGCAGATGGAAAAGCTACAAGGAGAACACCGTGGACTGGAACGACTGGGTGAAGCGGATCGCCTCCCAGCTTTGGCATGCCCGGTCCCAGCTGTCGTTCAGGCGGGAGAGATCCCTGTATTTTCCTGAAGCCAGTTGCGAAACAGTTTCAACGTAAATCGGTCAAAGCTTGTGAACTGTGTCTCATTCCATCGATCGTATCCCTTCAGCGATGGAAAATCCCGGTATTCTCTGGCGATTTCCCGATACTGGCGGCAGATCAGATCTTTCCCCCTGGGCTGATTGAAGCTCAGGTAGCCGTATCCCAGGCCGCCCTCGTCATAATTGCCTTTACGGTCCATACAGAAGTGTCCTTCTCCATGCGGAAATCCGGCGCATACTCAAGCGCGGTGATCTGCCCGGCCAATTCCATGATCACTTGCATTCTGATTTCCTTTGCATCTTCAAGCAGGCAGCGGCCTGTCTGATAGGGGTAGTGATCGCTTTGCGGTTCCCACCAGTAAACCGCCGGCCAACGGATTTTCGAGTCCGTTTTCCGTAAACGATAATGGTTCAGCCGGCGGAACTGTTACGAGAATAATGATCGTTCTGCAGAAAGGCTGGCCGGGTCTGCCGCTTTGTGGTATACTGAAAAAAATTTCCGCCGTTCGTGGAGAAGAATGGCGGCGGGGAAAGGACGATAATCCAATGAAGATTGTTTTTTTAGATGCGAAAACCCTTGGAAATGATCTGGACGATACGCCGTTCAGACAACTGGGAACTGTCGTGAAATATCCGTTTTCCGCGCCGGAAGAAATTTCAGACCGGGCGGCAGATGCGGATGTGCTGGTGATCAACAAAGTCTCGATCAACCGGGAAACGCTGCCGTCTGTCGGAAAAGTGAAGCTGATTTGTGTCACGGCTACCGGAACGAATATCCTGGACAAGGAATATCTTGCGGAGCACAAGATCCAGTGGCGCAATGTCGCCGGTTACTCTACAGAATCGGTGGCGCAGCACACATTTGCCATGCTGTTCTATCTTCTGGAGCACCTGCGCGGCTATGATGATTATGTCAGAGACGGCCGTTATGTCAATGACCGGGCATTTACTCATTTTTCCCAGACATTCCATGAATTGAACGGTTCCACCTGGGGAATCCTCGGTCTTGGCGCGATTGGGCGAAGAGTTGCCGGTATCGCGGAAGCGTACGGCGCAAAGGTGATCTATGCCTCTGCTTCCGGTGCTCCGGCGCAGGAAGGATATACGCAGGTGGATGTCGATACGCTCCTCTGCCGCTCGGATATCCTTTCTATTCATGCTCCGCTGAATCAATATACTGAGGGATTAATGAATGCAGAGGCGTTCCGCAAAATGAAAACAGAAGCGATCCTTCTGAATCTCGGACGCGGCCGTATTCTCTGCGAGGCGGACCTGGCGGACGCATTGAATGCCGGGGAAATCCAGGCGGCTGGTCTGGATGTTCTCGCCGAGGAGCCGATGGCGGAGAACAGTCCGCTTCTTTCCGTGAGGGATAAGAGCAGACTGCTCATCACTCCGCACATCGCCTGGGCAGCAGTGGAATCCAGACAGCGCCTGATGCAGATCGTCGCCGGACAGATCCGGGAGTTTTTCCGGATCTCCTAGGGGATTTCCCCGGAGGTTCCTCCTGATATGCCGCCGGACAGATCCCGGTGTCAGAATGTGATCACTTCCGGGTCGTGGGTAAAGGAATTGATCGTTGCTGTTGCGTTCCGGAAATAGAAGACCTGTGTATTTCCGTCATCGGCCGCGTACATTTTCTGCAGGCTGGGATAAGCGTCCAGCATAGACTGCCGCGCTTCGACCCGGTCGTCCTCGATTAGTTCTCCGGCGACCCGGATCCATTCTCCCTTTTTAAATGCGCAGATTTCTGCTTTCGGGTTTGCCATCAGCTGTTTCGATACATCCTTGACTTTTCCGGTCTGGATATACAGTTTTCCCTCAAAAATATGTACGGTGCCGAACGGGCGGACTCTCGGCTGATCGCCTTCCACGGTGGCGAGATAATAGACGCCGGCTTCTTTTAAAAATTCTGCAACTCGTTCCATTTGTGTTCCTCCTTGTTCTGTAGTTTGATGTTATATAAAGAGTTGCCCGACAAATGGGCATGAGACACGGATTGCTCCGCACTTCGTGCTCCCGCAATCCTGAAAACACCTCAAATCCGCTCATTTTTCTTCGAAAAATGGCTACTTTTCGGTGTTTTGCGCTCCACA
>DXEK01000144.1 GCA_019115005.1 Candidatus Fusicatenibacter merdavium
ATGGCCGATATCACAACAGTTTTCATATCCTCTGGGAGAACCATTGTATCCGGTAGAAATAACAGCGTCGTCTTTGACAATGACAGCACCATATTTTCTTTTGATACAGGTACTTCTGTATGCGAAAGTTTCTGCGCAGTTCAGGTATGCATCTTCTTTTGAGATTCTCTGTCCGTTTTTTGGAACAACCATGTGAGCCTCCGTGATTCTTCAGAATTTTTTCCATTATACCATACGCTTTCCGGATAAGGAAGTTTCTTTTGATGATAAAAGGCCAGATCGTAACAGTTCAGCCAGGTCTGCGCATCTTCTGCGCAGACCTGGCTGAACTGTTACGTCGGATCAGATGGAATCGGTACAGGCGATTCTCGAAGCTATGGATCCGGGGCTAACGAAAAAGCAAGACGTTACATTCCGAGCTTTTCCGCGAAATCGGCCATTGCCTCGGAGATCTTGATCTGCTGCGGACAGACAGCCTCGCAGCTGCGGCATCCGATACATGCGCTGGGGCGTTTTTCTTCCGGGATCGCTGACATCGCCATCGGTGCGATGAAACCGCCTTTGGTAAAACAGTGTTCATTGTACAGTGAGATCAGATTCGGAATATCCAGTCCCTGCGGGCAGTGGCTGACACAGTAATGACAGGCGGTGCACGGGAGTACGATCTTCCGAACCATACCGTCGGCGATCTCCAGAAGCTCTTTCATTTCTGTATCGTTCAGCGGTGCGTCCGTCTCGAAGGTATGTATATTCTGCTGAAGCTGTTCGAAATTTGACATACCGGAGAGAGTAACTGTCACGCCCGGAATGCTCTGGAGAAAACGGAACGCCCAGGCGGGAACGGACTCTTCCGGACGAAGCTGTTTCAGGCGGGCAGTGTCTTCTTCGGAAAGCTTTGCCAAAGATCCTCCGCGCAGCGGCTCCATGACCCATACCGGTATTTTATATTCCTGAAGAAGTTCCACTTTCGCCTTGGCGTCCTGGAACGACCAGTCCAGATAATTCAGCTGGATCTGGCAGAATTCCATGTCTTTCCCGTAGGCTTCCAGGAAACGTTTGATGACGTCATAGCTTCCGTGGGCGGAAAAGCCGAGATGACGGATCCTTCCGGCTTTTTTCTGCTTCATCAGATATTCATGAATTCCGTATTTTTCATCCAGGTATGCGTCGATGTTCATCTCGCAAACATTGTGGAACAGGTAAAAGTCAAAATAGGAAACCTGGCATTTTTCCAGCTGCTTTTCAAAAATCTCTTCAACCTTGTCCATGTTTGACAGATCATATCCCGGGAATTTGTCAGCCAGATAAAAGCTTTCTCTGGGATGTTTTGCCAGGGCTTTTCCCATCACCAGTTCGGAATTTCCGTTGTGATATCCCCATGCAGTGTCATAATAATTGACGCCGTGTTCCATAGCGTAATCTACCATCTGACAGGCAGCAGCCTCGTCGATTCGGGCATCGTCTCCGTCAATGACAGGGAGCCTCATTGCGCCCATTCCAAGTGCGGATAATTTCAGATCCTGATACTCTTTGTAAATCACATGCTTACCTCTCTTTCCTGTGTTGTCGCGTTCTTTTTCTATTTTACTCGTTTTCTTCCGGCTTTTCCAGATGTTTTATGATTTTTGCCGGTACACCGCCGACGATCACATCTTTGGGAACATCCTTTGTCACTACTGCGCCGGCAGCGATGATGGAATGGTCTCCGATCGTGACACCCGGGAGAATCGTAGCGTTTGCTCCGATCCATACCTTGTTCCCGATCGTGACAGGCGCGGGGATCAGATCTCCACGCTTTTCCGGATCAAAATGATGATTCAGCGTTGCCAGGACTACGTTGTGACCGATCAGCGTGTCGTCTCCGATCGTTATACCGCCCTGGTCCTGAAACTGGCATCCGGCGTTGATGAAAACATTTTTTCCCACATGGATGTTTTTCCCGCAGTCCGTATAGAAAGGCGGAAACAGGCGGAAGCTGTCATCCACCCTGGTACCGGTCAGCTGTGAAAATAGTTCGCAGATCTCTTTCGGATCATGCCAGACCGTATTCAGTTCAATCGTTATTTTCCGCGCTTCATTGCTCAGATCGGTCATAAATTGCTGCAATTCAGAGCCTGCTGCAACCGGCAGGCCCTGGTTCAGATGATTCAGAAATGTTTCCAGAGTTACCATTGATTCCTCCTGATCTTTATGGGCTCAGCGCCCTTTGTTTTTTAATATATGTAAAGTATAGCGCCACGGGACGGAGAAAGTCCAATAGTTATATGGAATTGATATTTATAGTTATTTTCTATATCTGATCCTATTCTCCGAAAAACATTCCCGGAGACATTCGGGGAATTGCAGAGCAGGGGAAACTTTATTACTGTAACATAAAGAAACCGCAGCCGGACGTTTCTGCCGGCTGCGGCGATTACAATACAGGTACAGAACAGGTACAGATGTTATAATTACGAAAAATCATGCCAGTTTTTGGAACCTCACCCACTCAATGGAAAGTTCCGGTTTCAGGAGCTTAGCCTCGAGCAGATAGAAGCCCTTTTCCAGGCGAACCTTGGCTAGTTTTCTGCCGGTAACTTTGCCGCAGGTGCCGCCCATCTGCACCTGGAGCAGAGGGGTTCCGTTCAGACAGAATTCCATAAATACCTGCGACATTTGCGATGATGCAGAGGAAAGGCCTGCCTCCATAAAGTAAGTACCGGGCTCTGTCACCTCCAGGGCCAACGGATGATCAAAATCCATGGAGTAATTTTCATTTCCGTTCAGGATCAGAACGCTTTTCTCGAATCCGTCGGGAATCTGCATACTTGCTTTCTGCAGTTCGATTCTCTCCTGCTCTCTTGGATCACGGTCCATGCAGGGAACTTTTGTGAGAAAGCGGCAGATATTTGCCGCACATCTCTGCAGTTCGCCCCGGGTCAGTTCTCTGTCGGCCAGTGCCTGCGCCAGATCATCCCCGTAGGCATTGGCTTCGGCTCCGTGATTGGGAACGACCATGTACAGATCATTCTGTGCTCTGACCATATAGGAGGCGCTCTGTCTGCTGCTGGGGCCGCCCAGGAACGGATGGTTCATGCATGCCCACCAGTCGGTCATCACAATTCCCGTATATCCCCATTCTCCCCGGAGGATCGTTGTGTTCAGATCGTAATTGGATGCGGCCCAGTGGCCGTTGATCGCGTTGTAGGAAGTCATAATGGACTGAGCGCCGCCTTCCTTTACTGCCATCTCGAAACCTTTCAGATAGATCTCACGAAGCGCGCGCTCTGACACTACATTGTTTTCTTCGGAACGGGCGGTCTCCTGATTGTTTGTCGCAAAATGCTTGATCGTTCCGGCGCCCTTTCCGGCGCTGATCCCGCGGACAGCCGCTGCTGCGAAGCATCCGGTCAGATACGGATCCTCTGAGAAATATTCAAAGTTCCGGCCGTTCAGAGGATGGCGGTGGATATTGATTCCCGGTCCGAGAAGCGTGTCCACCTGGTTGGCATACATTTCTTTCCCCTCAAGGGTGTACAGCTCTTCCACCAGCTCCGGATTCCAGGTAGATGCGAGCAAGGTTCCGATGGGCATCTGGGTTGCGGAGTAACCGCCTTCCATACGGATCCCGGACGGACCGTCCGCCGCGCATGCCACAGGGATCCCCATGGAGATCAGAGTGTCTGTGACTCCGCCAAAGGCGGACGCGGTGCCCGGTGTGACTTTCGGACTGCTCATGCCCTCTCCCCGGACGATCGCTTCCAGATCCTCATCGCTGAACTGGGCGATAAAGTCATCCATGGATGCTGCGGTTTCTGCCACATCGCGAAGTTTGATGCCGCGGTTTCCGGTCTGCGGCAGCTCCTGCGGCATTCTCCTGCGGATCCGGTCTTCCAGATCCACAGTGCGAAGCGGCGCTGACTCATATTCCAGGCTGCGGATACCGTTTTTCTCTTCAGCGCCTGGTTTCATCCGCTGAAACTCTTTTTCCGGAGCAAGAGCCTCCTTCAGTTGCTCTGTAATCGTCAGGGAAGAAACGGTCCAGCAGTCTTTGCCGTCAATTTTCACAGGCTGCAGATCACGGATACTGCCGCCTGCATGGAAAAAATAACCGCCGGGTTCCAGGACGTAAGCGGATTTTGCGCCGGATACGCCGCTGTCGTCATAAGATGCCAGATTTTTTACCGGCACGGTGAGGGAAATGCAGACGGATTCTCCGGGCTGGAGCAGACGCGTCTTCCGGAACGCTTTCAGTTCCAGAGCCGGTTTTCCAAGTGCTCCCTGAGGAGCGCTGACATAAAGCTGAACCGTCTCTTTGCCCGGCCGTGTTCCTGTATTTTCCACCTGGACCTGTACACAGATACATGTCTCCCCGTGTTTTTCTTTACAGGTGCCGCCAAGCGGTTTCAGAGAAAATTCCGTGTAAGAAAGCCCGAATCCAAAGGGATATAACACTTTTTCCGGACAGAAGGTTTCGAAATAGCGGTATCCCACATAGATATCTTCCTGATAAATGTTTTCTTTTTTTCCGCCGAAATTGGGACTGGACGGATAATCATCGATCGTTTTGGCAATGGTGTCCGTCAGTTTTCCGCTGGGATTCACTTTTCCGGACAGTACATCGGCTGCCGCCAGACCGCCAATCTGTCCGCCCTGCCAGCAGTAAAGGACTGCTTTGATATGGCCATGGTAGCGTTCTTCCTCTACCCAGGTCATATCGATGATATTCGCCACATTCAGCAGTACCACCGTGTTTTCAAAAAATGTTGTGATCAGTTCCAGATTCTGCTTTTCCTGTGCAGTCAGGCAGTAACCGCCTTCTTCCGGAGTATTGTCTTTATCCTCCCCCGCGGTTCGCCCGATCACATAAACGGCTTTTTCGGATTTTCCGCGGGCGGTCCGGACGATTTCCTCGGTCAGATCCATATCCTTCTGATTCCAGGGTTCTCCGGCCCAAACTCCTCCGCCGTCGTCGGCAGGGTGTGTCTGCCGCCAGTTT
>DXEK01000145.1 GCA_019115005.1 Candidatus Fusicatenibacter merdavium
GATGAACTGTATTATCATACGGTTCATCTCTATGATGATTGTAAAAAGGAGTGTTATTCGGATCTTCTGGAATTGCAGTTCCTCGAATTGAAGAAGTTGCCGCCGGAAGCGCAGTCCGAAAAAGGGATCCTGCGCTGGATGCGGTTTCTGCATGGCAAAAACCGAAAGGAGTTCGAGTATATGGCAGAGAAAGACGAATATATCCGGGAAGCATATGACACATTGGTGAAGATGAGTGCGGACGAGAAAAAGCAGATGGAATATGAGGCGCGGGAAAAAGCGCTGCGGGATTACCAGTCCCAGATGCAAAGCGCGGAAAACGCTGGTTTCAGAAAAGGCAAACAGGCCGACTTTCAGGAGGGAGAACAGTCCGGTTATCAGAACGGCCTGAAAAAAGCGAAATGTGTGTTTCAATTAAATGCGCAGGGTAAAACTCTGACAGAAATTGCAGACATCTGTTATCTGACGGAACAGGAAGTCCGAGATATTTTAGAATAATTCCCGAGAAAACGGGGATCTGTAAAAAAAGATCTATCTTATTTAAAAAGATCAGGGAAGAATTCTACGATACTTCCGCGGTAAGGTTCCCCGTCAAAGGTGACCTCCGCTCTGACTCTGCCACGGCCGGATTCTTCCCTGATATCATACGGAAAACGCACGTAAGCGCCGCCACGGTCAGGATTTTCCGCCCCTTAATTTTCTTTCTTCCTGAAGATCCTCTTTATCAATCTTTCGATCCTTTAATAGTAGACGGAATCCTTTTCCCCGATTTCTCTGAGAACCCGGCAAGGATTTCCTGCTGCCACAGAATTTTCCGGAATATCATGCACGACCACACTTCCCGCGCCGATGACGCAATTATCGCCGATCGTGACTCCCGGGCACACGACAACATTTGCTCCCAGCCAGCAGTTATTTCCTATTTTCACCGGATCCGTGTACATATATTCACGCATTTCCGGATTTACCGGGTGTCCCACCGTCGCGATCGTAACCGCCGGACCAAACATGACCCTGTCTCCGATCTCAATCAAACCGTTGTCAATAAAATTACAGTTCATATTAATATAAGTGCCCTCACCCACAGTAATATGCCTCCCATAGCAGAAATAAAACGGCGGTTCGATCCATGCGCTGACTTCTTTTCCAAAAATCTCAGTCATCAAGGCCTTCCGTCCGGCCGTATCCTCCGGCGAAGAGTCGTTAAACGCTTTCATCCGCTTTTTAGCTTCCAGACGCTCCTCCGGCAATCCTTCACATTCATCAGTAAACAGTTTTCCCTTCCTGATTCTTTCCTGCATTGTCATACTTATTTTCCTCTTTTTCATTGAATTCGCAACCCTCTCCCGCAGGTCTACACTTCGTTCCGGCCAGCGCTGACCGTATGCCGCAGGATCTTCTCCATCGGACGGCCCTTCGCCAGTTCATCGATCAGTTTGTCCAGACGGCGGATGTCCTGCATCAGCGGATCTTCGATCGTCTCCACCCGAACTTTGCAGACCACACCGGTGATCAGACTGCGGTCGGGATTCATCTCCGGCGCCCGATTGAAAAAATCCGCATAACTGATCTCATCCTTCGCACATTTTTCAATCTCCTCCGCAGAGTACCCTGTCATCCAGGTGATCACCTGATTCACCTCAGCGACCGTCCGGCCTTTCCTCACCGCCTTCTTCACCAGCAGCGGATAGATTTTCCCGAAACTCATCTCGTACACATTCGCCATAAATGTTCCCCCCTGTTTTTATGACTACTATACTATCTCTTCCTCTGCCCGTCAATGGGGACAAAGCCGCCGTCAAAAAGGTTTTATAGCAGTACAGTCCGCTGAACGGTTGTTACCGTTCAGCGGACTGTACTGTAACGAACGGTTGCAAGATTTTCGGAAAGCAAATGACAGACCAAGTTCCCCATGTTACAATGGTACTGTCAGACATTACTACATAAAGGAGAACCGCATAAAATGATCACAACTATTCTCTTTGATCTGGACGGAACCCTGCTCCCGATGGATCAGGAACTCTTTATCAAAACCTATTTCAAAGCCCTTGCAGCACGCTTTGCACCGTTGGGCTACGATCCCCAGAAACTGATCAACGGCGTCTGGAAGGGCACCCAGGCAATGGTAAAAAACACCGGCGAACAGACAAACGAGGAAATTTTCTGGAACACCTTCGCAGAACTGTTCGGCGAACAGATCCGCGACGACATTCCGGTCTTCGAAGACTTCTACCGCAACGAATTCCAGCAGGCCAGGAGCGTCTGCGGCAAGAACCCGAAAGCAAAGGAAACCATCGACCACGCCCGGGCTCTGGGATACCGCGTCATCCTGGCAACCAATCCCCTCTTCCCATCCATCGCCACCGAATCCCGCATCCGCTGGGCCGGCCTGGAACCGGAAGACTTCGAATTCTACACGACCTACGAAAACTCCCGCTACTGCAAACCAAACCCGGCATACTTTCAGGAGATTCTAACCCATGCCAACGTACATCCCGAAGAATGCCTGATGGTAGGAAACGACACCGCCGAAGACCTCGCCGCCGCCACCCTCGGCATCCAGGCCTTCCTCCTGACCGACTGCCTGATCAACCGGAACTCCACCGACATCACCCAATACCCCCACGGCAGCTTCGACACCCTGATCACTTACCTGGACACCCTGTATAAAACCAACACCCAATCCTGAAAATGTTACCTGTCCCCGTCCGCATTCAAGCACCAGAACCTGGGTCCCAGCCCTGCGGCGGGCATCTGAGAATACGGATGGAAACACAAAACGGCCGGAAAGCCTTTCGGGCAGGTCAGGCGAAGTGCTGCACGCACTGTGCCTGAGGAGCGCTGAATCGGGAATACATCAAGCATTCCTGATGAATCGCTCCGGTACCTGTTCGAAAGGCTTTCCGACCGTTTTGTGTTTTCCCGCGTTCCCAGCCGTCCGCCGCACACGTGCCGCAGGGCT
The DNA here is from genome assembly GCA_019115005.1 of Candidatus Fusicatenibacter merdavium. Lineage (GTDB taxonomy): Bacteria > Bacillota > Clostridia > Lachnospirales > Lachnospiraceae > Fusicatenibacter > Fusicatenibacter merdavium. The sequence continues at coordinate 2,963 of DXEK01000145.1, forward strand.
GGGAACGGGTTCGTCCGGCATTCCAAAAAATGCGGACTCACTTCCTGTTTATATTGTTTTTGTTGGTCATGCGCAGCCGCGCCATCGCTCTCGCCAGCGACGCCTGCGTATGGTAATACTCCTGCTGACTCTGCTTCTGACGGAGCTGCTCCTCCGCACGCTCCTTCGCTTCCCTCGCCCGCAGTTCATCGATCTCATCCGGCCGCTCTGCAAACTCCACAAGGATCGTCACACGGTTGTTGATTACCTGGGTAAACCCCGTCCCGACCACCGCTTCCTGCCACTCTCCGTCCTCGGTCTGAAAACGGATGGTGCCTGTATCGGTGGCGATCATCATATCGGAATGGTGCGCCATGATCGCATGCTCGCCGTCCACTGCCGGGAGAACCACATAGGTGCATTTTCCCATAAAGAACACACGGTCTGCCGCAATGACTCTCAAAAAGAAGGTATTTTTTCCTGCATTCTCTGCCATCCGTCATCCTCCCTTTCTTTATGCTTCCGCCTGCAGTGTCTTCGCTTTCTCGATCACATCATCGATGGTTCCCACATTAAAGAACGCTGCCTCCGGATACTGATCCATCTCGCCGTCGATGATCATCTTAAAGCCGCGGATCGTCTCTTTCAGCGGAACGTACTTGCCCGGAACACCGGTAAACGTCTCAGCCACATGGAACGGTTGGGACAAAAATCTCTGGATCTTTCTCGCGCGGTATACCGTCTGTTTGTCCTCCTCGGACAACTCCTCCATACCAAGGATCGCGATGATATCCTGCAGTTCCTTATATTTCTGCAGGATTTCCTGAACACGGCGGGCTACCTCGTAATGCTCCTCGCCGACCACATCCGCCTCCAGAATTCTGGAAGTAGACTCCAGCGGATCCACCGCCGGATAAATACCCTGCTCCACAATCTTACGGGAAAGTACCGTCGTCGCATCCAGATGCGCAAACGTCGTCGCCGGAGCCGGGTCCGTCAGGTCGTCAGCCGGCACGTAAACTGCCTGTACAGAGGTAACGGAACCGTTCTTCGTGGAAGCGATCCGTTCCTGAAGTTCACCAACATCGGTCGCCAGCGTCGGCTGATATCCAACCGCAGAAGGCATACGTCCCAGCAGTGCGGAAACCTCCGAACCTGCCTGAACAAAACGGAAAATGTTATCGATAAACAGAAGCACGTTCTGATGTTCCTCGTCACGGAAATACTCCGCCATCGTCAGTCCTGTCTCCGCCACACGCATACGCGCTCCCGGCGGCTCGTTCATCTGTCCGAACACCAGCGCTGTTTTCTCCAGAACGCCGGATTCTTTCATCTCGCACCACAGGTCATTTCCCTCACGGGAACGCTCCCCGACGCCGGTAAAAATCGAATATCCGCCGTGCTCGGTCGCGATATTCGTGATCAGTTCCTGGATCAGGACTGTCTTGCCGACACCTGCTCCTCCGAACAGACCGATCTTACCGCCCTTTGCGTAAGGCGCCAGGAGGTCGATGACCTTGATCCCTGTCTCAAGTACCTCGACGACCGGACTCTGATCCTCAAAGCTTGGCGGATCTCTGTGGATGACCCAATGTTTTGTGTCCGACAGATCCTCCCCGCCGTCAATGGTCTCACCCAACACGTTAAACAGACGTCCCAGCGTCTTGTCACCTACAGGAACCGAAATACCGGCGCCTGTCGGAGTCACTTCCATATCCTTGCAGAGACCCTCACTGGCTGACAGCATGATACAGCGGACTGTATTGTTTCCGATATGCTGTGCAACCTCCATCACGCATGTCTTCTCTCCGTTCTGGACGGTAAGGGCATCTTTAATCATAGGAAGATCGTTATCCTCAAATTCTACGTCTACAACAGGTCCCATGACCTGTACAATCTTTCCATTCTTCATACGATTTTTCCCTCTATTTCTTTTTCTGTGCTCTGGCGCCGCCGATTACCTCT
>DXEK01000146.1 GCA_019115005.1 Candidatus Fusicatenibacter merdavium
ATTTGCATATGTCACGTATAATCATGTGCGCCCTCATAGCTTCAACGGGTATCAAACACCCTATCAAGCTCGAATTGCATAAATCGATATTTTTTAGCCACAAGTGTTACAAAAATGCTTGACCACAACACCTTGGTCACCTCCTACGCGGAGGTGTGGATTGAAACCGGCACAATTACTGCTCCAGTCTCTGCTACCAGATGTCACCTCTTACACAGAGGTCCTAATCAAAAAAGGAGGCCTAACCCATGATCTCTCACATAAAAATCCGCGGCGCCCGTGTCCACAATCTGAAAAACATTGATGTAGACATCCCGCTCAACAAAGTCGTCGGCATCGCCGGTGTCTCCGGATCGGGAAAATCTTCGCTGGCGCTGGGGGTTCTGTACGCGGAAGGTTCCCGACGGTATCTGGACGCCCTGTCGACTTACACGCGCCGGCGCATGACGCAGGCCGCCAAAGCGCCCGTCGATGAGGTTCTCTATGTGCCGGCAGCTCTGGCACTGCACCAGCGGCCGGGTGTTCCGGGCATCCGCAGTACCTTCGGTACCGGAACGGAACTTCTGAACAGTCTTCGTCTGATGTTCTCGCGGCTGGCAAGCCACAGGTGCCCCAACGGCCATTCGCTTCCGCCCACGCTGGCAGTCGCTGCGGGGCAAGAACTGGTCTGCCCGGAATGCGGCGCCAGATTTTATGCTCCGTCTGCAGAAGAACTTGCTTTCAACAGTCAGGGTGCCTGCAGAACCTGCGGGGGAACCGGTGTGGTTCGCACCGTGGATCCGTCCACGCTTGTGCCTGACGACTCTCTTACGATCGACGAAGGCGCAGTCGCGCCGTGGAATTCCCTGATGTGGTCACTGATGACAGACGTTTGCCGGGCAATGGGTGTCCGTACAGATGTCCCGTTCCGTGATCTATCAGAAAAAGAGAAAGACATTGTCTACCATGGGCCGGCAGAGAAAAAACATATTCTTTATAAAGCTAAAAATTCCAATCAGGCCAGTGAACTTGATTTTACCTATTTTAATGCAATCTATACAGTGGAAAATGCTCTGGCGAAAGTCAAAGACGAGAAGGGTATGAAACGGGTGGAAAAGTTTCTGAAGCAGGACGTCTGCCCGGACTGTCACGGAACGCGGCTGTCCGCGGAAGCAAGAATGCCAAAACTCCGTGGAATCGGACTGGATGAAGCCTGCCAGATGACATTATCGGATCTCACCCGGTGGGTCGCGGGTGTTCCGTCATCGCTTCCGGAGGAAATGCGTCCGATGGCGGAAAGTATCTGTGAATCTTTTCAGACTGTGGCAAAGCGACTGATGGAACTGGGACTCGGCTACCTCTCACTGGACCGGGCTTCTTCTACGCTCTCCACCGGTGAACGCCAGCGAATGCAGCTTGCCCGTGCCGTGCGGAACCGGACCACCGGCGTCCTCTACGTACTGGATGAGCCCTCCATCGGGCTGCATCCTTCCAACATCGACGGTCTGGTCGGCGTCATGAACGATCTGGTAGCGGACGGAAATTCTGTTGTGCTCGTCGACCATGATACACAGATTCTTTCCACCGCCGACTGGATCGTTGAAATGGGTCCCGGCGCAGGAGCAGACGGCGGTCTTGTAATTGCCGAGGGCACGGTCCCAGATGTTTCCAAAAATCCGGCATCCTATATCGGCCCCTTCCTGTTGGGCAGCGCCAAAATCCATATGCGCAGGCAGGCATCCGCGGGTGAAATGTTTTCAGAAGGTGAAATCCGCCTTTCCACCTCTGCAATCCATACGGTAAAGCCACTGGATGTCAGGATCCCCAAAGGACGTCTGACCGTTGTCACAGGCGTCTCAGGATCCGGAAAGACGACTCTGATTCTCGAAAGTCTTGTCCCTGCGCTGGAATCCGTACTCCGCCAGACAAAACTTCCGGAACATATCCGCTCGGTAGAAACCGGCGGAATCCGGCAGGTGAAACTGATCGACGCCACGCCGATCGGCATCAATGTCCGCTCAACAGTCGCCACTTATGCCAATGTACACGATGAGCTCCGGAAGATATTTGCGAAAACGCCGGACGCAAAGCAGGCAGGATACAAAGCCGGAGATTTTTCCTATAATACCGGCCGGCTGCGCTGCCCCGTCTGTGACGGAACCGGCGTGATCAGTCTCGATGTCCAGTTTCTTCCTGATGTGGAAATTCCCTGCCCGGAATGCAGAGGATCCAGATATGGCAAGGAAGCCGGGAAGATCCGGTATACAACGCCGGAAGGCAGCGCATATTCCCTTCCGGATTACATGAGCATGGATGTGAATACCGCGCTGAAGGCCTGTGAAAGCATGAAGACAGTTCCGCAGCGGCTGAAAGTGCTTCAGGATCTCGGCCTGGGTTATCTGACTCTGGGCGAGGAAACCCCCAGTCTTTCCGGCGGAGAGGCTCAGCGGCTGAAACTGGCAAGCGAGATGGGAAAGGCTCAGTCAGACTCTGTCTTCATTTTCGATGAGCCGACCATCGGTCTTCATCCCCTGGATGTACAGACATTGCTCGGCGTCTTCCAAACATTGATCGAACATGGCGCCACCGTGATCGTCATTGAACATGACCTGGATGTAATCCGAAATGCCGATTATCTGATCGATATGGGACCGGGCGGCGGTTCTGACGGCGGTACCATTGTCGCTGCCGGAACGCCGGAAGTCATAAAAAATATGGCCCAAAGCTATACAGGTCGGTATCTTCGATAACCGTTCGGCCAGCTCGTGACCGCTTAGTCGGTGGAAAAAACATTCCCTACCGGATCCATCCCGGCGGATTCATCGGAACCCACAGACATGACACCAGTGATGATATCAATTATATACTTTTCGGGAGCGGAAAGGCAATCTGTGACGGAACCGTTGAACTGCTGACCGCAGGCTGCTGCCATATCTGTCCGAAAGGTTCCGAACACAGTATTATTAATACGGGAAGCGAAGATCTCTGTCTGCTGACCGTCGTCGTAGAACGTTAACGCAGATCCACAAGCAGTTTTTCAAGAATATTCTCCTGATATGCCGCCCGCCGCTCCCGACGGACACAGCGGACCGTTTCTCTTAATATCGGCTGTTCCACCCGGTCCATCCGTGACATGCGTGTGTCTTTCAGAACCTCGCCGGAAATCCCCTGTTCATAATCTTCCGGCGACATTCTCCAGATCTCTACACGATCACCGAAACGCTTCCACAGCCGATCGGCGATATCAATTCCCTCCGGATCCATATCTCCGCTGTAGCAGATCTGATATCCGCCGTCCGCCAGCAGTTCCAGTAATTTCAGCGCCGCTGTCCGAAGCTGGCCGGACGTACAGAGGACTGCGGCATCCCGACACTCTTCCTCTGCGCGGATCTGCTCTGTCAGGAAGCTGAAGACCATCTCGTTTTCCACCACAAAAACCTTTTTCCCGGATGCATGCGCTTTGACGATGTCTCTGAAATTTTCCAGAGTGACCACACAGGGTTCCCGGCGCTCACGGAATGCCTCGTATGCCGGATGCGGACCTTTTGCGGTCTCCAGGCTGACGCCGTAGATGTGCACCATGCTTGAGACATAGTCCGGCGCGATGCCCGCCTCGAGCAGCAATTCCTTCCACTGATGTGTATTTTCCGGCAGATCCCTTTCCATGATACAGCAAAGGGCGTCTGTCAGAAGCTGGCCCGCTGTGGTTCCCCAGTCAAAATAATGGGGATTTCCGGAAATCCGGGCGGAAAAAACCGCCAGTACTGTATTTTCTTTCTTCCGGGCTTTTGCAGATGAAAGTTCCGACACCGCTGTGCCGACACTGATCGCAAGGGACCTGGCTGCCTGCGGATCCCGATGAAATTCACGGGAGAGCAAATGATATCCGTATAACTTTTTTCCGGCCATCTGCCGGACCCAGAATACCGCTGCCGGTTCTTCCCTGCATTCCTTTTCGTCAGAAAGCGATCCGCCTCCGCCGGACGTCACTTCCGATCCGCCGGAGAATGTCTCTGTTTCGGCAGTAAAAAGTTCATATAACTCCCGGAAAAAGCATTCTCTGTCCTTCTGCTTTTTTCTTTTCTGTTCCTGATTGGTGGAAAGTTCCATTCCAAAGTAATTTTCCAGGAGCTCTCTCATATCCACCGGGGCAAAACGGGTCTTCTGAAGCCCTTTCTCAAAATCCGCAAAGGAAAACCGGATCCTGCTCTCATAAAAGGATTTTCCGAGAATCCCTCCCAGAAGCCGCCGCTCTTCCTCCGAGGTATGCTCGAGAACGATCACACCCGCCGGACGGCCGTAGGATTTCCATTTCTTTAACAATTCCTCAAAACAACGGCGATATCCTTCCTGACTGCGAAAATATTCCGCGCAATCCAATGTTTTCACCTCTTCCGATTTCCTTTATTGTTTCTGACGCACTACTGCTCGTCCAGGATCCGCTCATGTCCGTTCCATGTATACCGGATCACCGTCACGATCTGCGAATTCATCGGCCGCTGCAGCTCTGCGATCCGCAGACCATCCACCGTATCATAACATCCCCACAGTGCCTGAGAGTTCATGATATAATCAAAGTCCAACTTATGCACAAGTTCAAACATGCTGCTGATGTTCTTATCGTCCACGCCGGCAAACGCCTCGTCCAGCGCAATGATGCGCGGATGATCGCTCCGCTCTGCTTTTTTGTACTGTGCATTGACCGCTGCGAAAAGCGGTACATACATTGCCATTGCTTTCTCACCGCCGCTGAATCTGTTAAAGGCGGCATTGGTCAGCGGTTTCCGCGGTTCCTCTCCGCGCCGGTAATACATCTGGAAATCGAACCATCCCCGGTAGTCCATGGCGTCCCGCACCAGATCCATATAATTGATCACCCCGCCGTTTTCCTGCAGCATCATTTTCTCTGTCCGGATCTTACTGCGGAAATGAGACGCTGCCTTCTCAATATCCTCCCCGGTCAGCAGTTCCCGGTCGCGCAGAAGGATCTGTTCCAGCTCCGCCACATCGAGTTCCGCATCGTTCTGCGCCTTCTTCGGCTTCCACTCCAGAGAAAAACTCAGTCCCATGGAAGTGTCCATCTCACGCATCAGCTTCGACATATCCGCGACCCACTTCCGGCTCTCTGCGATCCTGTCTGTCAGCTGCTGGCTGATGGTCTGGGAAAGGATGTCTTCAAACAGCTCCCGGTCTTTTTCCTGGATCAGGAGACGCGTCTCGTCAATGGCATTTTTCAGAATCTGATAAAACTCTTCCAGATAAACTTTCTTTCCGTTCCAGACAGACACCACCAGCACTCTTTTCCGCAGGACACTGACAGATAATTTTTCCGCGCTGTCCTCCGGTTCTCCCTGAGCCGTTCCAAAGCACTCTTCCAGCGCCGTTCCATAACTGGCAAGGCTTCCGTTGTGCCTCTGAAATACCTGAAACAGCGACTGGAGCAGTTCGGACGCCTCACGGTTTTTGTCACTGTCCCGCAGGAGTTTCACCGCTTTTTCCGCACAGACTTCCAGAGTATCGGATTCCCGGCTCATCAGCAGTTTCAGGGAGAGTTCCTCCTCAAAACAGCGGCGAAGGACCGTCTCCTCTCCGATCATCTGTACAAGGGCTTCTTTTCGGTCCGGCTCCTCTTTTTCCAGAAGTTCCACTCGGTCACTCAGCTTCGCTGTCTCGATCCGCAGCTGCTCACAATCTTCCCGGATTCCGGCCAGTTCCCTGTTCAGCTGTTCCAGCCGAATGGCCCGCTCCCGGATCTCCGGACGGTTCAAATACTCTTCATACTGCCGGATCTGAACTTCGCATCCTCCTTTTTCCACGGTACATCTTTGCTTTTCCGTCGAAGCATGATCCAGGTTTTCTTCTTCCCGGCCGATCCGGTCTTCCTGATCCGCGATGCTCTCTCGGTTCCGATCGATCTGTGCCAGCAGTTCCCGGCAATTCTGCCAGATTCTCCCGTATTCTTCCAGTGCGTCCGCCGCTTCCTCATACTCCTCATCGGTTCTTCCGTAAGGAAACGGTCGGCACTGCCGAAGCATCTGCTGATAGCAGGTATCTTTTCGCTGTGCCGCTTCCCGCTCTTTTTTCTCCTGTTCCGCCGCATTCCGCTCCGCAAGTTCCAGTTCAAGGCTGCATTTCTGAAGGTCCTGCAGCGCTTCGTTGAGTGCGGAGAAGTCCGGAATTCCACGGTATTCCTGCTCCAGCGTTTTCAATTCCGTATCCAGACGGCCAAGTTCTTCCTCCAGACACTGCAGAATATCCTCCGTCTCCCGGATCAATTCTTCCAGGCGGCGGATCTGCCTTTCCTTCTTTCTCCGTCTCGCCAGCTGTCCGACAAACTCTGCCTCGCCATCCTTCGACGCTTTTCCGACAAGGACGCCCTGGCGGAAACTTCCATCCTGACTGACGGTAACTCTGAATGGAAAACCTTTCTCTGATCCGTCCGCATGATCTGCTGTTTTCCCGTCCCCGTCACCAGTCATTTTCAGGTCAATACTGTTCAGGATCCGCGAAACTTCTCTGCGAATACCGTCCGGCAGTTCCTCATTGACGGTCAGCCATGGAAACGGTGCGCCGCCCTCCTCTTCCGTCAGGATCAGACTGTCCAGGAATTCCGGGCATTCTTTCCGGATTTTCGGAAAATCTTCTCGCGCCGCTACCAGTGCATCGAGCAGTCCCATACGCTGAAGCTGTGCTTCCAATCTAGCGCAGTCGCTCTCCCCGAGCTGCGGGGAAAACTCCACGGTCTTATAGAAAGGAATCGCCTGAATGCCGGCCGCACGCAGCGCCTCCCTGGTACGTTTTGTCTGTTCGTCCCGCTCCGGCTCCAGTTCCTCCTGACGCTTTACCTGCGAAAGTTCTTCGGTAAGCTGATTCAGCTGTTCCGCTTTTTCCCCGTACTGGTACTGGGTTTCCCTGCGCCTGTCCAGAAGCTCCTGTCTCTGGCGCTCATAATCCTGGCACAAAAGCTTCTGGATTTCTCCGGCGTCGGAAAGAGACTGATATTCCTCCACTTTCTTTTCGGCTTCCTGCAGCACGAAACGCGCGGGACGCCACACGGCCGCTTTCTTTTCCATCTCATGGACCGCATCGATCCAGTCCTCACGGCAGTACTCCAACTGTTCCAGCGACTCTTCCCGGATCTTTTCCAGTTCTGTCTTCCTCCGGACAAGCTCTTCCAGTCGGCTGGCGGCTTCATCATACTGGCGCATGGCTTCCCCGTAAAGGCGAATGACCTTCCGGCATTCGTTCAGCTGTTTCCCATACTCTGCCAGGCTTTCCGCAATCCTGCCTGTCTCCCCGGTCTGTTCCTGTTCCAGAAGACGCACAGCATTCCCATGTTCCTCCCAGAGCAGGATCTCCTGCTGATCCGACAACTCCTCCTTCTGCTCCTGCAGATCCTCCCGGCGGCCGGCCAGTTCATCCTGAAG
>DXEK01000147.1 GCA_019115005.1 Candidatus Fusicatenibacter merdavium
CACCTGGTCCGGCGGAAGCATCTTGGGCTTTTTCCCGAAATATGCCTTGAATTTTCCGTTATTTACCTTGGCGTCTCCCGCCGCAACGATCAGGATACACCCTTCCTCATCTTCAAAAGACAAAGTCTTAGCAATTCTCTGTTCCTCACAGCCGAGGGCCCGCGCCGCCAGTTCCACCGTCGCGCTGGACAGATCCAGTTCCAGCACCCGGTCCGCAGCGTCCCACCGCTCCAGCCATTTCTTTACGTTTTCGATTGCCACCTTTTCCTAAAACCTCCACTTCAGTCCTAATTCTAAAAAGCCTTCATTTTTTTCGTACTCTCAGAACCTCTTTCATATCACAGGCCGCCACAATAGAACCGCAGACGGTGATGATCCCGAAGACCACACTGGTCCAGTCCGGGACCGTATGCAGAAAAACCGCTCCAAATACCAGCGCCCAGGCAGAGTATGTAACGTCCAGCGGCATCGCCTTGGACGCGCCGAGACAATGGATCGCCAGATAATAACAGAGATAGGAAGCCGTTCCGAAAAACGCCGCCGCCAGGATCACGGGAAGCGCAGACGACGCGGCTGCGGAAACTGTGATCCCCCAGCCCTTCAGCAGCGGCAGGATCACAATACCGTAAAATACCGCCGACGTCGCCTGACGGATCATCAGCGCATGTTCATTGGTCACTTCGGGATCGCGCATACCATAAGCGCAGATCACCGCCTCCAGCGCCCAGCCGAACACACAGACGGCCGCGCAGAGAAATCCCAGCAGATAATTCTTTCCCGCCTCCCCGGGCGTATAGCCGAGCGCGATCACCCCCAGCAGACTCACCACAAGTCCCGCGATCTGATATCCGCGCATTTTTTCTTTCAGAAAAATGCTGGAGAGCAAGGCACCCAGCGCCGGAAAAATCGACGACACAATGGACGTATACCCTGCTCCCATATAATAGATCGCCGCCACGTAACCGGACATTCCCACCGGGCCGCCCAGCAGCGCTCCGAGGACGATAAATTTTCCGCTTCTGGTCTTCAACGCCCGTATCACTCCCCGGAACTGTTTCCGAACCCCCGTGTACAGCAGCATCCACAGCGCGGAACAGAAATCGTGCAGAAACGTACTGATGAACGGCGCCAGAAAAACCGCCTCTTCCGTGGAGACAAACGGCGTCATCGCCAGCGCGATTCCAAGGATCACGGTGTCCGCCGCCCAGAACACACCAGCCATCAAACCTGTAATCATATGCGATACCTCTCTTCCAAGACAGATCTCCCGTTCAGGAAGGTCATTTTTATAGACTATATCACATCTGACCGGATCTGGCAACCATTTTGTTCATTTTTTGAACGAATATTGTACGTTTTTATTATCTACAGTGTCCTCACTGAAACTGCCTATAAAATCTATAGTAACAATTCAGCCGGCGGAACGGTTACTATCCATAACCACTCAGCCCTTATATTTTTCCGACTGCTCGCGGATCAGATCCAGATCGTCAAAATAATTGATCTTCATCGCGTTCCGGACTTCCTGAAGCGTCTGCTCCGCCACTTCTCTCGCCGCCTCGCTTCCCTTTTTCAAGACTTCATATACATACGGAATGTCTTTCTGAAACTCTTTTCTTCTGGTACGGATCGGTTCCAGGGTTTCCTGCAGCACTTCATTCAGGAACCGTTTCACCTTCACATCTCCCAGGCCGCCTCTCCGGTAATGCGCTTTCAACTCCTCCAGGTTCGCATACTCCGGCAGGTAACGCTCGAAATGTTCCGGACGGCAGAAGGCGTCCAGATAAGTAAACACTGTGTTGCCCTCGATCTTTCCCGGATCCTGGACACGGATATGATCCGGATCGGTGTACATGCTCATGACCTTCTTTTTGATCTCATCCGGTTCCTCGGACAGGTAAATACAATTTCCAAGCGATTTGCTCATCTTCGCTTTTCCGTCGGTGCCGGGCAGACGCAGACACGCCTCCTCCTCCGGAAGCAGGATCTTCGGATCCACCAGGGTGTCGCCGTAAACAGAGTTAAACTTGTGCACGATCTCCTTGGTCTGCTCCAGCATCGGCATCTGATCCTCGCCGACCGGAACCGTCGTCGCCTTGAAGGCGGTGATATCCGCCGCCTGGCTGATCGGGTAGCAGAAGAAGCCGACCGGGATGCTGGCCTCAAAATTTCTCATCTGGATCTCCGCCTTTACCGTCGGATTTCTCTGCAGCCGGGACACCGTCACCAGATTCATGTAATAAAAGGTCAACTCGCAAAGCTGCGGGATCTGAGACTGGATCAGCAGCGTGGATTTCTCCGGATCCAGTCCGCAGGCAAGATAATCCAGCGCCACCTCGATGACGTTCTGGCGCACCTTCTCCGGATTATCCGCGTTGTCCGTCAGCGCCTGCGCATCCGCGATCATAATAAAAACCTTGTCGTACTCCCCGGAATTCTGGAGTTCCACTCTTCGTCTCAGAGACCCCACATAATGTCCGATATGGAGCTTTCCTGTCGGTCTGTCACCTGTCAGAATGATCTTTCCCATTTTTTCTTTCCTCCTGATTTCTTTTTTCTGTATTTTTTCTGTCATGACGCTTTTCAGTCACCGTTCACCCGATGAACAGCAGCACGTTCCAATCCCTTGCCGGATGATCGGATCACACCAACTTTCCGTATAACGAAAAAAAAACTCCTGTTCCCAAAGGAACAGAAGCCGAAATTCTGATTGCCACCTGTGTGGATCTTTCACATACCTGCATATGCTCTCATCATAACGGTTAGAGTTTCCGTCAGCGCCTACTGGCTGTCGTGTTCGGGCTGCCCTCGTAAGTCCATTCGCACAGATCCGAAATACCGCCTCCCACCTCCGGCGGCTCTCTGTGATTTCTTCCGTCTGTGTTACTACTCTTACTCATCAGTTTTCTTATTCGCTATGTCTCGTATTATACACCGGGCCACGGCAGGAAGTCAAGGGGAACGCAAACAACGTTCGCGGTTAAGTGTTACAGTTCAGATGGCTGAACTGTTACGCGGTTAAGTTACCGTTCAGCCGGGTCTGCGCATTTGTCCTAAAAAAGAAAAGAGGTTTTTGTGGAATATTTTGTCCGGAGATTTCTTGACTTATCCGGCCGGCAAAGATTTAAAATAAATCAGAAGGTAAACAGATATGAAACGATTCATGTGTTATGTAGGTCTGAATCCTGTCGGCGGGAGCAGCACGGCCGGCGGAATGGCCCAGATGGAAAAGCCCAGAGGCGGCGGGATCGCTGTCTTTGAGGTCGGGGAAAACGGTTATTCCCTGGAGTACAGAGGGCGCGAACATCTATGCGTTTCGGGCAGATCCCGAAACAGGCTCCCTGACAGAGCTGAACCATGGGGCCGAATCCGACGGATCTCGCAGTGGATCCATCCCGCCGTGCACTGTACACTGCATCCCATGGAGGATTCGAACATATCGACAGATGGAACTGACGCCAGACGCACGGTATCTGTTCGTGGCAGAACGGCCCGCCTATGTCATCCGTGTACTGGAGATCCACGGGGACGGCACCCTGACCGACGTCGCCTCCACACCGGTGGAAAATCCGGTCTATATCTGTTTTGCACAACTTGGCTGACCTGAATGGTCATCCCCATTTTTCCGAAACATCTCTGCCACCTCGGACAGAGAATCCATTTTTCCGTACAGTAGGTCGTCGACACAGGCGGAATCGGTCAGAAGATCGGGGATCATGATCACCTTCATCCCGGCCGCATGAGCGGAACGGATCCCGTTATAGGAGTCTTCCAGAGCCAGCGCATATTCCGGCGAAACGCCGAGCGCCGTGCATGCTTTCTCGTAAATGTCCGGGGCCGGCTTTGAGTGCTCCACCATGTTCCCGGTGACAACAGCGTCAAAGTAATCGAAAACTGCCGTTTCCTCCAGCAGCCGCGCTGCACTCTCATAGCTGGAGGAGGTGGCCACCGCCAAACGCAACTTCTTTTCTCTGAGTACCTCCAGCAGCTCATACAGACCTTTCTTTACCGGAGTTCCGTTTTCCACGGTATCCCGATGCACCTCCGCCCGGTAATTTTCCCGGAATTCCAGGTACGGGAAATCTTCTCCGTACGTATCCTTGAAATACCGTTCCCGCTCCGCATTATTCAGTCCGAGTGTGTGGTAAATATCCTTTCCCATCTTCCCGAATCCCATCCGGACGCCCACCACGTCCCAGCTCCGCTGGATCATCCGCTCCGTGTCAAACATCAGTCCGTCCATGTCAAAAACGACTGCCTGAAACATCTTTTCCTCCTCCTGACGCACCTGCTGCGTCATTAAGGCAGATTTTGAAGTAAACTTCCAAATCTGCCTCCTGAAATTTATACTCGTTTATACATACCGGTCCACCACGACAAACAGTCGTCCCTTTTTCGTCTCATTCTTGACTCCGCGGTAGATAAATCTTCCCATATGGCGCACGGAGACGATCGCACCCTCCGGCGGCGCCTCCGACGCAGACAGGACAAGCCTTCCGTTGACAAACACCTGCCCGGCTTCCAGGCAGGGTACCATTTTGCTGCGGGACGTCCGGAAGGCCAGCGCGAGCAGCGCGTCCAGCCGCACCGAAGCGACGCTGCCCTCGATCGTCTCAAACCTGGGCTGCAGCACCTCCTCCGGCACCTCGCCGATCTCGCCGTACACGCTGGTATGGCGCACCTGCCTGAGATGATCACAGATGTACTGCGCCAGATCCGTCATACAGAACAGCCAGGCTCTCGTACCGTCGGTCACGATATCCCCGGTCTTATGACGTTCAATCCCCAGATTCATCAAAGCGCCCAGGTAATCCCGGTGGCTCAGCGTGTCGGCAAACTTTGCATTCAGCGGAAGAATGTGCACACAGGAGACCGGCAGCATCGACACATCGCCGTCCTCCGCATAAGATGGAAGAAACAGACCGACCTTCCGCTCCGCCATCGGATATCCTCCGGCCAGCACATAGCGTACATCCCTCTGTTTCTGCATCGTCCGGTAAAAAATATCCTGTTCATTCAGGTTGAGAAACTCTGTATGCGACGGGATATCCCGCATTCTGCATTTGTCCGCGAGTTCCTCCACCCTCTTTTCCAGCCATTGCTCCTCATTCATTTCCGGCCCCTCACAGAATCATCGACAGGGAAATCCTGTTTTTCTTCAGATCCACGCCGATAACTTTCACTTCCACGATATCTCCCACATGGATCACATCCAGCGGATGTTTGATGAACTTTTTGTCGGTGATCTGGGAAATATGCACCAGTCCGTCCTGGTGAACACCGATATCCACAAACGCGCCGAAATCAATGACGTTGCGCACAGTTCCCTTCAGAACCATGCCCTCTTTCAGGTCCTTCATCTCCAGCACATCGGTGCGGAGGATTGGTTTCGGCATCTCATCCCTCGGATCACGTCCCGGCTTTTTCAGTTCCTTTTCGATATCTCTCAGCGTGATCTCGCCGATCCCCAGTTCCGCCGCCATCTTTTTATAATCCTGAATAAATATGATGGCTGTGCCGTCGAGGATCTGTTCCGGCTTCATTCCCATCTGCGCCAGCAGCTTTCTGGCCGCGTCATAGGATTCCGGATGAACGCTGGTGGCGTCCAGCGGATCGCTGCCGCCTGTAATGCGGAGAAATCCCGCGCACTGTTCGAAGGCCTTCGGGCCCAGCTTCGGCACTTTCAGCAGCTCTCTTCTGTCCCGGAAACGTCCGTTTTCTTCCCGGTAGGCGACAATATTCTTCGCGATGGTCTTTGAGATTCCGGAAATATACTCCAGCAGAGAGGCGGATGCGGTATTCAGGTCCACGCCGACTTTGTTCACCGAATCTTCTACAACACCGGTCAGCGCTTCTCCCAGCTTTTTCTGATTCATATCATGCTGGTACTGTCCGACGCCGATGGACTTCGGATCGATCTTTACCAGCTCCGCCAGCGGATCCTGTACTCTCCTCGCGATGGACGCCGCGCTTCTCTGTCCCACATCAAAATTCGGGAACTCTTCCGTCGCCAGCTTGCTGGCGGAATAAACGGAAGCGCCCGCCTCGTTGGTGATCACATAGGAAACCTTTTCCGGGATCTCCTTCAGGATCTCCACAATGATCTGTTCCGACTCCCGGGAGGCGGTTCCGTTTCCCACAGAGATCAGTGTTACGCCATATTTACGGATCAGTTCCTTGACTTTGTCCTTGGCTGCCTGGATCTTTTTCTCATTGGTTGGAGCCGTAGGGTATACCACTGCGGTATCCAGCACCTTTCCCGTCTCGTCCACAACCGCCAGTTTACATCCGGTACGGAACGCCGGATCCCAGCCCAGGACCACCTGTCCCGCGATCGGCGGCTGGAGAAGAAGCTGTTCCAGATTCTTGCCGAAGACACGGATGGAGGAATCCTCCGCTTTCTCCGTCAGTTCATTTCTCACCTCACGCTCGATGGCCGGAGCGATCAGACGGCTGTAGGCATCAGCGATCGTCGCTTTCAGTACCGGCGTCGTGTACGGATTGTCCTTTTTTATAATCCGCTTCTCCAGATACCGGAGGATTTCATCCACCGGAGCCTCGATCTTGACCGTCAGGAATTTTTCCTTCTCCCCGCGGTTCAGCGCCAGAACACGGTGGGAAGCGATCTGTGACACCGGCTCCGACGCGTCGTAATATTTCTCATAAACAGAAGACGCTTTCTCATCCCTCGCGGATGAGACGATCTGTCCCTTTTTCATCGTTCTTTTCCGGATCTCCATCCGATAGTCCGCCTCGTCGGAGATCATTTCCGCCAGGATATCACAGGCTCCGGCCAGCGCTTCCTGTACATTCGCCACTTCCTTTTCCTCCGAGACATAGGACTCCGCCGCCTTCTCCAGCGGCTCCTTCGTCTCCTGTTCCAGGATCAGTTTTGCCAGAGGCTCCAGTCCTTTTTCCTTTGCGATCGTCGCACGGGTGCGGCGTTTCGGCCGGTACGGACGGTACAGGTCCTCCACGACCACCAATGTCTGCGCTGCTAAAACAGACGCTTTCAGTTCATCCGTCAGTTTTCCCTGTTCCTCGATACTGGACAGCACCTGTTTCTTCTTATCTTCCAGGTTTCTCAGATACGTCAGGCGTTCAAACAAAGTACGTAGCACCTCGTCATTCAGAGAACCTGTCATCTCTTTCCGGTAACGGGCGATAAACGGGATCGTATTGCCCTCGTCAATCAGCTTTACGGCAGCGTCCACCTGCTCTTCACGCACCTTCAATTCCTCTGCCAGTATCCTATTAATATTCATCTGATCTGAATCCTCCTTATATAATGAAAATCGCTTCGCGATGGACAAAACGCCCACAGACGCTACGTTTTCATATTCATACAGTCTGCGCAGCGTATGCGCAAACCCGGCTGAACAGCAGCCAGCTGAACTGTAACCAGCCTCTTTCTACCTTAGCAAGAGGGCTTGCTTTTGTCAACTGTGCATGATAAAATCATTTTAAAATTGGGTGATCGTTCAGCAAGCAGAACGGCTGCTGAAACCGGCCCGTGAGACAGGACATCATGATATGAACAATTTATCCTGGCGCCGACACCAATGAGAAGGGAGACTTTTCTATGAACCAGTATAATTATGATCCGGGAAATTATGATCCCAACCGACAGGATCCTTACCAGCAGGATCCCTATCACCGGGACCCCTATCAGCAAGACCCCTATCACCGGGATCCTTACCAGCCGCCCCGCCGCTATAAAGAACCCGGTTCGTCCGGTATGGCGATGGCTTCTGTCGTTCTGGGGGTCTGTTCCTTTATCCTGATGATGAGTGGTATGTCTACTTTTCTCGGCGGCCTTGGGATCCTGATCGCACTGCTCAGCCGTGGTTCTGGAAAGCTGAGCGGGACAGGAAAAGCCGGGCTGATCGCCTCCGCCTGCGGGCTGGTCATCGGCACCGCCGTCATGTTTTTCCTTGTATTTACTTCCCTGAACAGTTCCGTCATCGACCAGTACAATGAACTGTTCGACGAATATTACTACGGCAACGATTACGACGATGACTATTATTCAGATGATTCTGATGAATTCATTGACAATTACGGGGATTACTTTTACCCGGATGGCGGTTGGTACGACAGTATCCCGCAAACCACACCGGACAATGGAAATGTGATCTGACAGGACAACAGCAAAGGAGATTTTACCATGAACGAAAAAAAGAAAACTTCAGCTGCACTGAAACGGCTGGCCCGCGAAGCTCTGATCGGACGTTATGGCGTTATGGCCGGCGCCAGTGCTCTGATGATCGCACTGAATGTTCTCTCGACTTTTATACCCGAATGGGTATTTCCGGAATATTCCATTTTCAGTCAGGTCGGACAGTTTATCATTTCCCTTGTGATCGCGCTTCTGGTCAGCCTGTTCAGCGCCGGATTTTCCCGTCTGGCATTGGAGGTCAGCCATGGGCAGCGGCCGCTGTTCGGAAATATGCTCTACCCGTTCTATCATCACCCGGACCGGTTTCTGATGATGTATCTGGTGCTCGTGGTGATCCAGCTGATCCTGCAAATCCCGATTACCATCTGCAGTCAGATTTACGCCCGGACATACCTTTCGCAGACTATGACCCTGGAGGAAGCCCTGACGTATCTCAGCTTTGTACTGATGTGTTCCGGTATTTCCACCCTGATCTATGTGATCATCACGCTCCGTTTTGTGATGGCATCGTTCCTGCTGCTGGATTACGATGACATCGGCGGGATCCAGGCGCTGAAGGAAAGTTCCCGGATGATGAAAGGCCACAAAGCCCGTTACTTCTATGTGACGATCAGCTTTTTCGGCGTGATGCTCCTGGCGGTCCTGACCTGCGGGATCGGACTTCTGTGGGTAATGCCTTACATGGAGACTACCATCGCTTATTTTTACCGCGATCTGAAAGGCGACGTACAGTAACAGTCCGGAAGACTTTCCGATAGAAACAGACAGAAAAACGGCCGGGGCAAACGATATTGTGTATAACGGGAGTATGATCCCGACCATGCACGGATACCGTCTGCCCCGGCCGTTTCTGTCCGCTGGATTGCCGCCGTATCGCTGACAGCCCGTCAAGTTCCACCGTTATCCACATCGTGAAAAAATTGTCGCATTCTGTTGAATTAATTTCCCCACTGTGCTAAAGTAATCGTAAAATGTACCTGGAAATTTCTGGAAAATGGCTTTTTACAGAAACCGTCCAGCTGGATGGGCGGTTCCTGTTTCCACAGCACAGGGAGGGAATTCATATGGTGCGTGAATATTTACAACAGAATGTATATGAAGCTCTGCAAAGCCGGCTGAAGTTTCTTTTTGAGGAATTCGACAATATCTACATCTCTTTCTCCGGCGGAAAAGACAGCGGTCTTCTTCTGAATCTGACCCTTGATTTCCGCGACAAGTATTATCCCGACAAGACCGTCGGCGTTTTCCACCAGGATTTTGAAGCCCAGTATACTGTGACTACAGAATACATTGAACAGACCTTCGAAAAACTGGAAGGGCGCGCGGAGCGTTACTGGATCTGCCTGCCGATGGCGACGAGGACCGCCCTCAGCAGCTATGAGATGTTCTGGTATCCGTGGGACGACAAAAAAGAAGACAACTGGGTCCGCCCGATGCCGAAAAAAGATTACGTGATCAATCTGAAAAACAATCCGATGACCACTTACCACTATAAAATGCATCAGGAAGATCTCGCAAAACAGTTCGGACGCTGGTACCGCATCTCCCACGGGGACAGGAAGACCGTATGTCTTCTCGGAATGCGCGCCGCCGAATCTCTGCAGCGTTACAGCGGTTTTCTCAATAAGAAATACGGATACAAAGGCGAGTGCTGGATCACAAAGCAGTTCAAGGACGTCTGGTGCGCTTCCCCACTGTATGACTGGACGCTGAACGATATCTGGCATGCCCACTATCTGTTCAATTACGACTATAATCATCTGTACGATCTCTATTACAAAGCAGGTCTCAAAGTCTCACAGATGCGTGTGGCATCTCCGTTCAACGATTACTCCAAAGACTCGCTGAACCTTTACCGCGTCATCGATCCCGAGATCTGGGTGAAACTGGTCGGCCGGGTGCGCGGCGCAAATTTTGCCTGCATTTACGGAAAGGCCAAGGCAATGGGATACCGCAATGTCACACTCCCCGAAGGGCACACCTGGAAGTCTTATACGCTCTTTCTTCTGGACACGCTTCCCACCAGGCTCCGCAACAACTATGTGAAAAAGTTCAACACTTCCATTCAGTTCTGGCACGAGACCGGCGGCGGCCTGGATGAAGAGACCATTCAGGAACTGGAGGATCACGGTTATAAGATCCGCCGCAACGGCGTTTCCAATTATACGCTGAACAAAAAATCCCGTGTCGTCTTCATCGGAAATATCCCGGACGATACCGACGATATCAAGTCGACCAAGGATATCCCAAGCTGGAAACGGATGTGCTACTGTATTCTGAAAAGCGACCACATCTGCCGTTTTATGGGATTCGGAATGAACCGGGAACAGCAGAAACGGATCGACGCCATCAAGGCAAAGTATAAAAGTGTGGAGGATATGAATTATGGAGTATAAGAGTCCTGTATATAACGTCATTGCCGTACCGATCGAAAAAGTACAGCCAAACACCTATAATCCGAATACGGTCGCTCCGCCGGAGATGAAGCTTCTCTATGAGAGTATCCGGATCGACGGTTACACGATGCCGATCGTCTGCTATTATTCCAAGGCGGAGGATCAGTATATTATCGTAGACGGTTTTCACCGATATCGGGTCATGCTGGAACACCCGGACATTTACGAGCGCGAAAAAGGCATGCTTCCAGTCTCCATTATCGACAAGCCCATCGACCAGCGGATGGCGAGCACCATCCGCCACAACCGCGCCAGAGGAAACCACGACGTGGATCTGATGAGCAACATCGTAAAGGAACTGCATGAATTCGGCCGCTCCGACGCCTGGATCTCCAAACATCTGGGAATGGACAAGGACGAGATCCTCCGCCTGAAACAGATCACCGGCCTGTCGGCGCTGTTCAAGGACGTAAAGTTCGGCCAGGCATGGCAGCCGGCGGATGAAGAGGAAGAATTGTAATCTGTTTTATTTCATTTTATATAAGATCTGATCCGTCAGATTCAAACACGAGTGCCTGCCAGGGCCGGAGCATGATGGTGTTCCGGCCCTGTTCCGGTTTCTCCGTTCTCTCATAGTTATCCAACAGCACTTTTCGGATCAAATAAGCCTGTACAGTCCGGACCGGCTGATCCGTAAAATTGACCAGAACGATCAGCTCCTGTCCCTTATAACTTCTCTGAAATCCCCAGATCTGCCCGGTCTCCTGTTCCTGCGGAAGAAAAGAACCGTAAACCCATGTTTTTTCGTACGCGCTGTCCCGTCGCAGTGCTGTCACCTTCCGAAAAAAATCCCGCAGAGATCCGGGTCTGCGCTGTTCTTCTACATTACAAGTCACATAATCCGGATTTACGTCAAACCATGGTTTTACGTCTGAGAATCCTGCATAGGCCTCACTGCTCCACTGCATCGGCGTGCGGGCGTTCTCCCTGCTGGTTGCGTTGATTTTTTCCAGCGCTTCCTCCGGAGTCATACCCTCCAGCAAATACTCCTGATAATTATTATAGGTCGCCAGATCTTCATAATCCCCGATCTTCTCTCTGGGATATCCGGTCATACCGATCTCCTGCCCCTGATAGATCATCGGAATACCGGCCAGAAAGAAATACAGAACCGGCAGCATGGAAAGACTATGGAAGTTCTGCTTTTCTTTCGGGAGAAAACGATCCGGAACTCGAATGATATCATGATTTTCCTGGTAATTGCAGAAAAAACCTTTTCCTTCCATTTTTTTCTGTCTCTCAAATACCCGGTCACGGATGTCCGCCAGCATTTCTTTCCAATGCCCCTTCCACTTCCCATCCAGCTGGCTGTGGAAGCAGTGGCAGAAATCAAAAACCGAACTGTAATATCCGTTCTCTCCAATATAAGCATTCAGGCGTTCTTCGGGAATATCGTCTACTTCCGCAAGAGTAAAACAATCATACCGGTCAAAAGTATTCTCCTTCAGCTCTCTGAGATATGTCTCGATTCCCTCCACATTTCGAAACCACTGCATACCTGCGTGGAGTCCATCCGGCCCGTCCGGCGGTAAATTCCGGTAGGAGAGATCTTTTTTGATATGGGCGATCGCGTCGATCCGGAAGCCGCCGATCCCCAATTCCAGCCAATCATTGATCATCCGATACAGTTCTTTCCGCAGCTCCTCATTCTCCCAGTTCAGATCCGGCTGTCCCACAGTAAAAAGATGGAGGTAATAATTGTCGCTGTCCCCGATCCGCTCCCAGGCGCTTCCGCCGAACAGCGATCTCCAGTTGTTCGGCGGGATTTCACCATCTCCCTTGCGGATTATATAATATTTTCCGTATTTTCCTTCCGGATTCTTCAAAGCTTCCTGAAACCATGGATGCAGGCTGGAGGTATGGTTGATCACCAGATCCATGATCACCGTGATCCCCCTCTTTTTTGCTTCCGAGATCAGCTGTTTCAGATCCTCCTTCGTTCCAAACATCGGATCGATCTTTGTATAATCTGAAATATCATATCCATGATCCATCATTGGAGACTGATAAACCGGGCAGATCCAGATCATATTGATCCCCAGCTGCTCCAAATCCTCCAGTCTCCGGATAATTCCGGGAAGATCACCGATCCCGTCCGAGTTCGAGTCCTGAAAACTTTTCGGATAAATCTGATATCCGACCAGACTATGCCACCATTTTTCTTTCATAACCGCCGTTTCCTTTCTGAAATCATTGACAATTTTAAAACCCGCAGGAAAGTTTCTGTGAACCCCTTCACAAAAACCGTTCCTGTGGGTTTTATGGGCAAACTTATTTTATGATTGCATGATCAAACACAATACCTGTAGATATTTATCTCTGTTACTCTTTCACTGCTCCGATCACCATGCCGGACACGAAGTATTTCTGAAGGAATGGATAAATGACCAACAGCGGAACCGTCGAGACGACGATCTTCGCAGCATTAAACGTACGATTATTCATAGACGCCATCTGTTTCAGCTGCTCCGCATCCGTAACCTGCGTGATATCCACAGTCAACTGCTGAATGTACGTCTGCAGAGGATACATTGCCGCTTTGCTCATATAGATCAATCCTGAAAAATAGTCGTTCCAGTGATTGACGATTGAAAACAGTGCGACCGTCGCAAGCGCCGGAAGAGACACCGGAAGATAGATCTTGGTCAGAATCTGAAGCGGACTGGCGCCATCGATCCGCGCCGCATCGTCCAATGCCTCCGGTACTCCCCGGAAAAAGTTGATCAGCAGGATCACATTGAAAACCGGAACCGCTCCCGGAAGAACCAGAGACCAGATCGTATTCGTCAGATGCAGATTGCTGACCACCATAAACAGCGGGATGATACCGCCGGAAAACAGCATAGCGAAAATGACAAACTTGATATAAATTTCTCTGGCAGGAAAACGTCGTTTGCTCTTGGAGAGCGGATACGCCATAGTAACTGTGAAAAACATATTGATCGCAAGTCCCAGGACCACACGTTCCTCAGAAATCAGGAAAGATTTCCAGAACTGAGAATCATTGAGAAGCTTGGAGTAGGCGGTAAAATTCACATCCTTCGGAATCAACCCGACCTCGTTTGCTGCAACTGCATCGCTTCCGCTGAATGAGATCGCGATCATATTCCAGAGCGGGAGCAGACAACTCAACGTAAAGCCGATCACGACCGCCCAGATGATAATTTTGGAAATCAGCTTTCCCGCGCTCATTTTTTTCATTATGCCATACCCCCCTTAAAAGATTCCGCTTCCGGTAAGTTTCTTGGCCGCCTTGTTTGCTCCCATGATCAGAACGAAGCTTATGACAGACTTCAGCAGGCCGACTGCAGTACCGATGCTGTACTGTCGTTCCACCATACCGATCCGGTATACATATGTATCAATAATATCTCCGGTTTCATAGACGATCGGATTGTAAAGATTGAAAATCTGATCAAATCCGGCATTCAGGATATTTCCCAGATTCAGCGCTGTCATCAGTACGATCGTCGGCAGCAGGCTCGGCAGTGTGATATGAAGAATCTGTTTGAAACGGTTTGCTCCGTCGATGGAAGCCGCCTCATACAGCCCCAGATCGATACCGGTCAACGCTGCCAGATAGACAACGGAATTATATCCGAATTCTTTCCACACATCCGTCGCCACCATAACCTTTCGGAACCAGTTATTGTCTGCCAGGAACTATTCTGGTAGGGCTGATCCCGCTGACTACTCTCGGCACTTTCTGCTACTCTCAGACAGTGCGACTGCTCCGGGAAAAAGAACAGGATTCCATGTCCGCATCTATCAACACCGCCTACAATTCCTTGAACCATGAAATCCAGCTTTATGAGGATCAGCTTTCTTACCTCACAAACCTGGATACCATGATCCAGGTAGCATCCGGTTCTTATGACACGGCGGTGGAAAAATTTGATGTTCTCAATTATACCTACGATGTGCTTCTCTCCAGCATTTACGCGCAGCACCCGGAAATCTCTCAGATCACACTCTATGTAGACCGTGATGATCTGTTTCACGGAAAACAGCTTCGCCCTCTCTCCGATCTGGCGTCAGAACCATGGTACGATTCCCTGAGCGAAGCGATACGCCCTGTCTGGCACCTGGATAAAGACGGATATATCTGCATGATCCAACGGCTTCCGAATTCTTATATCAAATTTATTTCTTCTTATTCTAATCACTGTCTCTGCATCCGGATGACACCCTCTCATTTTTTTCAGGTACTGGATGGCCTGTCCACCAACTATCATCTGCAGATCGGGACAGAAGAAGAAGTTTTCTTTGACTATACCGATCCGACGATCGAAGATTCCGGAAACGCCTATGACGACTGGACGTCGCAGACCAGTGATCGGCTGGATAACGGCTGGCAGATCCTCCTCGAAAAACCCTCAAGCCTTCTTGCTGCCCCTGCCGACGAAATGGTGTTCATTATCTTCCTTGTGGTATTGATATGCTGCGTATTGATCTTTACCGTCAGCAATCTTCTCTCGGGATTTTTCGCACAGAAAGTAAACCGGCTGCTTCAGGTCATGCAGGAAGTGAAAAAGGGAAATCTCTCTGTCCGGATCCATGACAACTG
>DXEK01000148.1 GCA_019115005.1 Candidatus Fusicatenibacter merdavium
GGCGAATACCTGAGAAAAGCAAACTCCTGTTCCGCAGAAGAGATCAGGGAGTTGTCGTCACATCTCTTTGCCTTTCTTGAAAAACTCCACCGAAGGACTCCCCCTGTTTTGTTTCTTGATCTCACTCCGGATAATATCCTGCTGGATCGAAGCGGAAAACTTCGCATGATCGATCTCGGAGCGGCGTCTGCCTGGTATTACAGAGAAGAAATGGCGGAAACCATTCTGTACGGAACTCCCGGCTATGCCGCTCCGGAACTGTACAGCGGCTGTCCCGGCCCGGCCACAGATTTCTACAATCTGCACGTTCTCCTCGAGCTCCTGGCCGCCTGTGGCAATACCTCCGGATAAACGGTAAGGGTTTTCTTTGATCGAATGAATAGTATATCCGTAACCGTTCAGCTGACTGAACGGTTACGGATCCCCCGCCGGTCCGGCGCGCTCACATTGAAAAAAAGTCCGCGCTGTGCTACAATGGCAGTACCCTGAGAGGGCAGAGTTTTTGTAGGCGTTCGGCCGTTGAACCTCGTTTCGTGATGAGCCGGATGCTGTCCTGTCAGGCGGCAAACAGAAAGATAAAATCAGGGAGAAAAAGAATGTCAGAAGTGATCTTATTTGATCTGGACGGAACACTGACCGATTCCGGACTGGGCATCACCCGCTGCGTTCAGTATGCTCTGCGCCATTTCGGAATTGAAGAACCCGATACGAAAAAGCTGGAATGTTTTATCGGGCCGCCTCTGAAAGAAATGTTCATGGAATATGCAGGTCTGGACGACGAGCAGGCGGAGAAAGCGGTGGCGAAGTACCGGGAACGATACACGTCCAAAGGAATTTTTGAAAACGAAGTCTACGAAGGGATCCCCGAGCTCCTTCAGCTCTGCCGGGACAAGGGCAGGATCCTCGGTGTGGCGTCCTCGAAACCTCAGGTATTTGTAGAACAGATCCTGGAACATTTCGGACTCCGCCAGTATTTCGACGTCGTGGTCGGAGCAGAGTTGGACGGCAGGCGAACCGACAAGGCGGAAGTGATCGAGGAAGCGCTGCATCAGCTCGGATGCGAGAAAAACCGTCAGAACGTGCTGATGGTCGGAGATCGAAAGCATGATGTTGAGGGCGCGGCGGCCTGCGGACTGCAGTGTATCGGCGCGGCTTACGGATACGGCGGGAGAGAAGAACTGGAGCAGGCGGGAGCCGTCTATGTGGCGGATACCGTGGAGGATCTGAAGATCCTCGCAAAAAATTTTCCGAGACCTTCCTGGAGAAAGTTCCGCCTCAGAAAGGAACTGCTGGGACAGTACAGAGAGAAAAAAACAGGCAGATCAGAGAATGACCTGATGGCACAGATTCCGATGAAGAGCAAAATCTGGCGGATCCTGAAACCGATGCTTACGTATGATATCATTCTGATCCTTGTGACCTATCTGGGAGCGCTGCTCCTGATGACATTTACCGGAATGGGCAGTCTGGAAGAGCGGATGTATCAGACATCGGCGCTGATGACGTGCATTGCGTGCCTGATCGCGATCCCGCTCTTGTGGAAGCAGATGAAGGGCGACGAAGGAATGTTTACGATGGAGCGCCATCAGTGGGATGTTCCGACGGGAACTGCCTGTGTTCTTCTGGTGATGAGCTTCGGACATCTTCTGAATACGTTTCTCAACGTCACCGGTTTCACCGCTTTCTTCAGCGGCTACAGTCAGCTTGCATCGGACATTTATGAGGGGCAGAACTGGCTTCTGCTGGTCGTGACCGTGGGAATTTTAAGTTCGATCGCGGAAGAGTTGGCTTTCCGTGGAATGATCTACCAGAGAGCGAAGGATTTCTGGGGCGTCGGATGGGCTGCGGTGATCTCCGGCGGTCTCTTTGGTCTGTATCATGGAAACATGGTGCAGTTTGTCTATGGAATGGCGCTGAGTTTTCTGCTGATCATCATTTATGAGCGGACCGGCACGCTGTGGGCGCCGATCGCCGCACATATCGGTGAAAATATCTGGGGACTGTTCCGGGGACAACTGATGAACTGGCTGCAGGGACACCTGCCCGGCGGCGGAACGGCGCTTCTCCTGGCGGAAGTGTTGATCTGCGCCGCAGCGTTCTGGTATCTCTTTCTGCACGGAAAAACAGGAAACAGCCGCAGGGAGAGCGGCAGACAGGAAAAACAATAAAACAATGAAAATGACGGAGAAATGGTCAATATCCGTATCATTTCTCTCAATATCTGTATAGAAACAGGACTTCTTTTGTATTATGATACCGTGGAATGATTTCTGCGGTATTCCGACGGAAGAAGTCCTGTTTTTGCGCAGAAAGCTGCGGCAAAGCGGCTGGCGCTGCTGAATCCTGTCAGCGCTGCGATGGCCGTGATAGACTGATCGGAAGTCTTCATAAGGTGGATGCTCCGGGAGATGCGGTAATCGTTTAGATATTCAGAAATCGTACATCCGGTCATCTGACGGAAAAAGCGGCAGCAGTTTTCCCGGCTCATCGGAATCCGGGCGGCGAGATCCGTCAGGGACAGAGGAGCGCTGTAGTGCTCATGGACATAGTCCAGAAGGACCTGAAGACGGTGCAGATTTCCTGTGCTGACCGGACGGCTGTGCGGTAGCTTGGTGCGGCATTTCCGTATGATCCTGCCGAAGGCAGTGCAGAGGAGACCGTGGACCTCCAGCTGGTAGGCAAATGGCTTTTCAAAGCAAAGGCGGTCTACTTCATGGAAAATTTCCAGGAGATCCGAATCTTCGCTGTCCGGATCCAGCGGAATGGAGGCCAGATCCGGCGATTCCAGGTAAGGCCGCAGAAGCTCCAGTTCCGTGCAGCTGCCCGGGGCTCCGTAGAGAAAAGCCGGCTGGACGATGATTGAAATGATCCGGGCGTTTCCGCCGGCCGGCGTCATCATGTGCGGGACATTCGCGTTGATGATCAGGCCGTGTCCTGTTTCCATCCGGTAGGGAGCGCCGCCGGCGAGGTACAGTACCCGGCCCTCGGTGACAATGGAAATCTCCAACTCCCCGTGCCAGTGACAGCGGATATAGTTGTCCTGAAAATCATCGATACTGTCATGGTTGATCTGGAGAGGGAAATCGGGTGTCCCGTGGATACATAATTCCCGGAGACTGTCGTCTGTCTGAATGATCTGTTTCATAGCAGAAATCCTTTCCAAATTCGAAAGAAACGTAACGGTTCAATCCTCTGAACGTTACAGATAATCTACAGAGGAGGTTTTTAGTACATTATGACACAGGATCTTACAAAAGGAAAGCCTTTTCAGGTGCTGCTCCGCTTTTCTCTTCCGGTGATCGGGGGGAATCTGTTTCAGCTGTTTTATACACTGGCGGACACCATTATTGTAGGGAAAACGCTGGGCGCGGACGCGCTTGCGGCCGTCGGGGCCACCAGTATCATCATCTATCTGGTCCTCTGTTTTATCCAGGGTGTGACCGGAGGATTCGGGATCTGTCTGGGACAGAGGTGCGGAGCGAAGGATGAGGCAGGCATGCGCAGAAGCGTTGCTGTCTCCATGATCTGGAGCATTCTGTTCACGATCCTTCTGACGGGGATCTGCTGCATCCTGGCGCATCCTATTCTCCACTGGATGCAGACACCGGACCAGATTTATGATATGGCATATGAATATATGTTTGCGGTCCTGCTCGGTACCGGAGCGACCGTCTTTTACAACATGATCTCCAACATCCTCCGTGCTCTCGGAGACAGCAGGACGCCGTTATATTTCCTTATTTTCTCTTCTCTGCTGAACATTGTGCTGGATCTCGTGTTTATTCTGAATTTCCATATGGGCGTGGGAGGAGCCGCCTGGGCGACAGTGCTGTCACAGCTGCTCTCTGCGGTCCTGTGTACGATCTTCGGCGTGAAAAAATTTGAGATCCTTCATCTGAGACGGGGAGATTTCCACGGTCTGAAGCATGATACGATCTTTCATCTGAAAACCGGATTCCCGATGGGATTTCAGATGTCCGTCATGTGTATCGGCCAGCTGGCAATGCAGGCGGCGGTCAACGCCATCGGGGCGGAGGCCATCGCCGGCTACACGGCGGCCAATAAGGTCGATCAGCTGTCTGTCCTGATCAACAATGCTTTCGGTGTCGCCATAGCAAGCTATGTCGCGCAGAATTACGGCGCCGGAAAATGGGACAGGATCCGGAGCGGCGTGAAAGCCGGACTGATCCAGACGGAGGCGGTGAACATACTGCTCGGCATTCTGGTGATCGGCGGGAGAAACCTTGTAGTGCCAATGTTTATTGACACTCCCACAGACAGCATCGTTCGATACGCCAACGGCTACCTGCTTGCGGTTGCACCCTTCTATCTGCTGATGGGACTTCTGCTGATCGTCCGATCCTCTGTGCAGAGTATGGGCAATGGAAAAGCTCCGTTCGCCGCCTGCATTACCGAACTGGTCCTGCGGATCATCGCCACGTTCGGTCTGTCCGCCCTGCTGGGTTACGTAGGCATCTGTCTTGCCAGCCCTATCGCATGGCTCGGCGCAGACCTGCTGCTCGTCGTCGTATACTGTTCGATGATGAAAAAGAACCGCGGCAAAACCCTTGCGTCTGCGGAACCGCGGAACGCGGTCCCAGCACAGCGCGCACACGGGCAGCGCGCCGGAGCAGTACCCTCGCAGAATGGCGGCTGTGAGCGGTAACGATGGGTAACGGTTCAGCTGGCTGAACTGTAACCCCGGCGGCCTAAATTTTACAGAAAAAGCCTTGTATTTCCATTTTCCCTATGATATAATGCAAACGTTGCATAATAAACACCTGTGTGGATGCCAAAGAAGGTGCCTGCCTTCGGGAGGTTCCGGGGATGGGTTCGGCGGTAAAAAAACACAGGGAAGAAAATAACCAAAAGGAGAAAAACAATGAGCGTAATTTCAATGAAACAGTTACTGGAAGCCGGTGTTCATTTCGGACATCAGACAAGAAGATGGAATCCTAAGATGGCTCCGTACATCTATACAGAGCGTAATGGAATCTACATCATCGACCTGCAGAAATCCGTAGGAATGGTAGACGATGCATACAAAGCAGTTGCTGATATCGCGGCAAACGGCGGAACCATTCTGTTTGTAGGAACAAAGAAACAGGCTCAGGATGCGATCGCAACAGAAGCAGAGCGCTGCGGAATGTTCTACGTAAATGAGAGATGGCTGGGAGGTATGCTGACAAACTTCAAGACCATCCAGAGCAGAATCGCGAGACTGAAAGAGATCGAGGCAATGCAGGAAGACGGAACCTTTGACGTGCTTCCGAAGAAAGAAGTTATCGCATTAAAGAAAGAACTTGAGAAACTGCAGAAAAACCTTGGCGGTATCAAAGAGATGAAGAGACTGCCGGATGCAATCTTCGTTGTTGATCCGAAGAAAGAGAGAATCT
Organism: Candidatus Fusicatenibacter merdavium; assembly: GCA_019115005.1. Lineage (GTDB taxonomy): Bacteria > Bacillota > Clostridia > Lachnospirales > Lachnospiraceae > Fusicatenibacter > Fusicatenibacter merdavium. Next base: position 5,397 of record DXEK01000148.1, read on the forward strand.
GCGTTCAGGAAGCTCATACATTAGGTATTCCGCTGATCGGTATCTGCGATACCAACTGTGATCCGGAAGAACTGGATTATGTAATTCCGGGAAATGACGATGCAATCCGTGCCGTAAAACT
>DXEK01000149.1 GCA_019115005.1 Candidatus Fusicatenibacter merdavium
GCGACCAGCCAGATCTTTTTGTGAGCGAACAATCGCTGAAACGGCATTCCGGCCACCAGCATTCCGGTGATCATCATGGAAACCGGGCCGACCATGTCTCCGACGGATGAGACCGCATTGTCCAGAATCCCCGGAAACCGCACGCCGGAAAACATCAGAAAGAAACCGATATATACGGCGATCATGCTTGGATTTAGCAGGATCTTTGCCGGCTGTATCTTTTCATCCGCGGTAAACAGAAGCTTTCCGTGGGTCCAGATAAACACCAGCTGAACGACCAGAAAAGCGCTGGAATACACAACCCACTCCGGGCCGAGAACGCCTGTGACGATGGGAATGATCAGATTTCCCGCATTGGAATACACCACGGAGCCCAGTTCCACATCCGTCATATGGAAAACTTTCCGAAGCACCGCGCAGAGAATCATCAGAAAAACATGGAATACCAGCGCCGCTGCGAACGCAAGCATCAGACCGGCCTGAACCTCCTTCTCAAAATCCACCTGAAATGCCCCGATGATCACACAGGGGATGATCAGGTACAGACAGATCTTGGACAGAACCACACTGTCCCCTGACCGCAGAACTCCCGCCCGGACGATGGCGAACCCCAGAAACATCATCAAAAACAATTCCGCGATCTTCTGTATCAATAAAATGCTGATCATTTCCCGGACGCCTTTCTTTCACGCACCAGTTCGATCGCCTCTTTCCCAGACAGATGATCCACCGTCATCTCCAGCATACACAGCGGCGCCCACTCCCGGTCGATCGCGTTCCGGCGGTTTTCCGCAGTGTCCTCCGGCGCGTATTTCAGCGCCAGCTTTTCAATGGCTGACCGCTTTTCCTCTTCTTCCTCCACGATCCGTACCGTGCCGAATGCAATGACGCTCCGGAAATAAGTGGTATACTCTTCCGGGATGATCTGATCCTGATCGATCACACAGAAAGACGCTTTCGGATTGCTTCGGACAGCGTCCAGCTTATGGCCGGATTTTGCACTGTGGAAATAGAGTTTTTCTCCATCGTACACATAGCTGAGCGGCACGGCATAAGGGTATCCTTCCTCCCCCAGAAGGGCCAGGACCCCCGACGTTCCCCGGTTCAGAACCGCTGCACAGTCTTTCTCAGATAACGCCTGTTTTTTTCTTCTCATTTCACGAAACATACTTTTTCCTCCTAATCCTTCGTCTTCTCTGCCCGGGCAACTTCATTCAGCCTTTCTGCTTTATAAAAAAATCGCCTTCGCCCCATTCCTGCAAAGGCCTGACGGAATGGGGCAAGGCGATTACCCGGCAGCAATTAATAAAAATATAACAACTGCTGCCTTCAAAGTCAATATTTTTACATACACTCCCAGAGATTCCGGTTTCAGTTCATAGTACCGCCATAGCCACAGTGCCCGCCGTCAAAAGCGCCAGTCCTGCCAGCGCCTTTCTGCTCAGTTTTTCTCCGAATACAAAATAGGAAAACACAACCGTGACCAAAACGCTCAGCTTATCGATCGGAGCCACCACACTGGCCGGTCCCTCCTGAAGCGCCCGGTAATAGCACAGCCAGGACGCTCCGGTCGCAATTCCGGAAAGGCAGATAAACATCAGTTCCTTCCGCTCGATCTTCCGTACTTCCCGCTGTTTTCCGGTCACAAACACCATGATCCACGCCATGACAAGCACAACACAGGTCCGAATCGCCGTGCCCAGATTGGATTCCACACCGGAAATCCCGATTTTTCCAAGGATCGCCGTCAGACTCGCGAAAAAAGCGGAACCGACAGCATACAGCATCCATCCGCCTCTTCCGGAATTTTTCGTGTCCCGGACGTCTTTCTTCTCGATCATCAGCAGGATGCCCACGGCAATGGCCAGCACCGCCGCAGCCTTCGGGACGCTGACTCCCTCCTGAAGGAAGATCAATGCCAGCAGAATGGTCAGAACCGTACTGGATTTGTCAATCGGAACGACCTTGTTGATATCTCCAAGCTGCAGCGCCCGGAAATAGCACAGCCAGGACGCTCCGGTCGCTACACCGGACAGGATCAGAAAAACAAGCGTTGTCCCGCTGATCGCGGAAATCTGCTCCGCCGAACCCACGATCCCGACGATCAGCCAGGAGAAAATCAAGATCACAACTGTACGCACGGCAGTCGCCACCGTGGAATCCGTCTTTCTGATCCCGCATTTTGCAAGGATCGACGTAAGGCCCGCAAAAAACGCGGAACCGACAGCATAGAAAAGCCACATCATGAAAACCCCTTCTTTCCAAATTACTTTTTTACGGTCAGCCGTCGTTTTCCGCCGTCACTCTTCCGTGATGGCGTTCCATCAGATATGGTACCACATAAAACCCGATACCGCTCCCCTTTTCTTTTCTGAATTCATCGCAGCGATAAAAACGTCCTCTTGTCCACAAAAAAATATACGTTCGAAAAACGGAGGATCCGCGCTCCTCATCCTTTCTTGGCCGCCACCACATCCAGGATCTGATCCACAAGGAGCACGATCAGCCCGGAAATCACGGCGCCGAACAGAATTGTGACCGCCATCTGAGAGGTAACTGCCGTGACCTCAAACAGAGACGGCAGAATCGCCAACGCGCCAAATGTCCCGGCAGCCATGGTGATACAGATAAACGCCCGAAGCCTGGTAAACGGGAGACAGCTTTTGATCACCGCCGCCATCGAAATAAGGATAAGAACGAGGTACATCACCGTTCTCCGCTCCGCCGCAGAGAACGGGGCGCTGAGAGAGAGCATCATGATCATCGCTGTGACGGCAATCCCGAAGGGAGCCGCATGGGAAAACGCCGTCGGAAGAAATTTTCCCCGGATTCTGCGCGTATCTGATTCCAGAATGGTCAGGAACGAAGGATACGCCTCGATGCACGCGTCTACCAGAGTGATCTGGATCGGTAAAAAAGGAAATTGCTGGTTGGTCAGCAGACAGAACATCGACACGAGGATCGAGTAGATGGTCTTGATAAAAAATACCTGTGCAGTCCGCGTCACATTGTGTATCACCTTACGTCCTTCCATCACTACCTGGGGAAGGTTGGTAAAATCAGAATCCAGAAGCACTACCTGAGAGATCTGCCTGCTGGCGTCGCTGCCGTCCGCCATTGCGATGGAGCAGTCTGCTTCCCTGAGTGCCAGCAGATCGTTCACACCGTCTCCCGTCATCGCCACCTGATGTCCCTGACGTTTCAGCGCACGGACCAGTTCCTGCTTCTGCCCCGGCGTTACTCTCGCGAAAACAGCATACTCCCGGCAGAGCCTGTCATAATCCGGAGCGTCTCCCTGCCCTGACAGATCGACCGCATCTTTCCATCTCTCCAGGCCGGCCCGTTTTGCGATCATTGACACTGTCTTGATATGATCTCCGGAGATCACCTTGACGTCCACGCCTTCCCTGCGGAAAAAGTCCAACGTTTTTTCCGCGTTGGGACGGATGGTGTCCTCCAGCACGATACTGTACCACGGGACAATCCCTGCCGGCAGCCGATCGGTATCGGTCCAAAGCTTTCCCGAAAATCCAATGACAACGACGCGGCGCCCCTTCTCCAGCTCACGCTCCAGGTTCTCCGGCAATGTCCCGATCAGTTTTTCCGGAGCGCCCACAAAGACCGTACCGATCCGGTCAAAACTGACGCTGCCCCACTTTCGTCTGGACGAAAACGGTATCGAATGGACCGGCCGGTATTCTTTCCTGGGAAGGAACTTTTCTTTCAGCGCCTGAAACGTGGCGTTGTTATCCTCACAGGCCGCCATGTAAGAGCAGACAATCCGATCGATCTCTCCCTGGGGCAACGCCACCATCGGAATCACTTTGCGGACGCTCAGCTTTCCGTCCGTGATCGTTCCCGTCTTGTCCAGGCAGAGGGTATCCACATGCGCCAGGGTTTCCAGGGAATAAATATTCTGAACCAGTATTTTCATCTTTGCCAGCCGGATCACTCCCGCCGCCAGGGATACGGAGATCAGCAGGACCAATCCTTTGGGAAGCATTCCCAGAAGCGCGGCAGCCGAGGAGACAACCGCCTCCCCCACCGGTGACCGGCGCAGGAAATACGCTTCCAGAAACAGCACAATACCCAGCGGCACGATGAGAAAGCTTGTAAAACTCGTCACCTTACGCATGGAACCCAGGAGTTCAGACTGTACCTTCTTCTCTTTCTTTACCTCATTCGCAAGCTTGGCAGCATAATTTTCACCGCCCACATGGGTTACCTTCGCATATGCTTTTCCCGCAATGACGGAGCTTCCGGAATACAGTCTGCTCCCGCTCTCCTTGACCACTGCATCACTCTCGCCGGTCAGCAGAGATTCGTTGACTTCCAGCGACCCGGACACAACTACCGCGTCGCTGCAGATCTGGCTGCCGCTCTCCAGCACGGTCAGATCTCCCAACACCACGTCGTCCAGATCAACATATGTATTCTTCCCGTCTCTGCGCACACAGACAGTGGGACGGTTCAGAATAGAAAGCTCATCCACAAGCTTCTTCGCTTTCCATTCCTGCGCAATACCGATGATAATGTTGAGCAGAATGATCGCGATAAACAGCATATTCGAATAGGCGCCCACCGCGAACAGCAGAGCCGCAATGCCAAAGTTCAGGAAATTAAACAGCGTAAGAAGATTTTCCTTTACGATCTGTCCCCGGCTCTTTGTAATCTGCGCCGTGCCGTTCCCGCTTTTTCCCTGATTTTTCATTTTCTCAGCCTCCTGTTTCATTTCATGTCTTTGTTCATTGATAGTAACAGGCGGCGATAAATATTCCACTGAGATAAGTTAAACAAACTATAAACTCCAGATGCTCCACAGTGTTCCGTCCGGCTGAAGGGTTTCTGTTTTGCCGAAAGCAAAAAAATCTCAGCGCAGCAAGCTGCGCTGAGTCCAGACGTCCGTTATTTCATTTTCTCCTCTGTCCGTTCTTTCCAGAGCCGTTCCGCTACCGGCTGCCATTCTTTTGCATATCCGTCGCACTTCGCGCATAGATGCTCCGGGGACTGCAGCGTCTCAAGGATCGCCTTCTCATGAATTCAGAATCTTCATAAATTCCTCGCCGGTGATCGTCTCTTTTTCGTACAGGTACTGAGCCAGTTCATCCAGCTTTTCTCTGTTTTCTGTCAAGATCTGACGCGCTTTTTCATGCTGTGTCTTGACAAGCTGTACCACCTGCCGGTCAATCTGGGTCTGAGTCTCCGCCGAACATGCCAGAGACGTATCTCCGCCCAGATACTGATTGGTGACTGTCTCCATGGCAACCATATCAAAATGCTCGTCCATACCATAACGGGTGATCATGGCTCTCACAACCTTCGTCGCCTGCTCAATATCGTTGGACGCTCCGGTTGTGACAGATCCGAAGACGATCTCCTCCGCCGCACGCCCGCCGGTCAGAGTAGCAACCTTATTTTCCAGTTCCTCTTTCGTCATCAGGTAATGATTTCCGTCCTCCACCTGCATCGTGTAACCCAGGGCTCCCGACGTACGGGGAACGATCGTAATCTTCTGTACCGGCGCCGAATGGCTCTGCATCGCCGCCACCAGCGCATGGCCGATCTCGTGGTAGGACACAACCTTCTTTTCCTCGTTCGTGAGGATCGCATTTTTCTTCTGATAGCCGGCAATAACCACCTCAATACTCTCCTCCAGGTCCGCCTGAGTGACCACGCTGCGCTTGTCTCTGACTGCCCGCAGCGCCGCTTCGTTGACAATGTTGGCAAGTTCCGCGCCGGATGCCCCGGACGCCATACGGGCGATCTTATTGAAATCCACACCGCCCTGCAGTTTGATCTTCTTCGCGTGAACTTTCAGGATTTCCTCGCGGCCCTTGAGATCCGGCAGTTCCACAGGCACTCTCCGGTCGAACCGTCCCGGACGGGTCAGCGCCGGATCCAGAGATTCCGGACGGTTCGTGGCTGCCAGAAGGATCACACCGCTGTTCTCCTCAAATCCATCCATCTCTGTCAGCAGCTGGTTCAGCGTCTGCTCCCGCTCATCGTTTCCTCCGACCTGTCCGTCACGTTTCTTGCCGATAGCGTCGATCTCATCGATAAAGACGATGCACGGAGCTTTCTCCTTCGCCTGCTTGAACAGGTCACGTACCTTCGCCGCGCCCATACCTACGAACATTTCCACAAACTCGGAACCTGACATGGAGAAGAATGGCACGTCCGCCTCGCCGGCCACCGCCTTCGCCAGCATTGTTTTACCGGTTCCGGGAGGGCCCACAAGAAGGATCCCTTTCGGCATGGAAGCTCCGATCTCACGGTACTTTTCCGGATTATGGAGATAATCAACGATCTCTGTCAGATTCTCCTTTGCCTCATCTTCCCCTGCCACATCTGAGAACTTGATTCCCTCGGAAGATTTCACATAAATCTTCGCGTTGCTCTTTCCCATTCCGAAGGCCATGGAGTTCGCCCCTCCGGCCCGCTGCATCAGCTTCTTTGAGATATACTGTCCAATGCCGACAAAGATCACGATCGGCAGTACCCAGGAGAGCAGGAAACTGAGGACCGGTGACATCTGCTCTACAATCTGTCCGGAGAATTTCGCACCGGATTCATTCAACCGATCGGTCAGATCCGGATCCCCCACCATACCGGTCTCATAAATTCTTGTTCCGTCTTTGTCCGTAAAGAGAATCCGGTTCTCCTGCTGCTGGATTTCCACAGAACCGATCTCTTTGTTTTCCGCCATGTCTGTAAACGTACTGTAATCCACTTCCTGTATCTGCCGTCCCGCCAGCCAGGGCATGGCGAGGAAGTTGATGAGAAGAAGTGCAATCAATACGATCACATAGTAATAAATCAATGGTTTCTTGGTTTTTTTCACTTCATTCATTCTTTTTTTCCTCCTCTTCCGTATCCATCTGTGTGTCAATCGCTTTCAGCGTGGTCATCAATGCATACCGCATGGATTGAACTGCAAAATCAATCGCATATTCCGCGTAAAGCGCGGTGGCCTCCGCCTGATTTTCCTGATCCGTTTCTGTCTCTTCCTGAAAATATTCCGGAAGTTCCCGGTCATAGATCTCCTTCACCCTGCGCGAGTATTCCAGCTGAGCCTCCGCGAGAGCCGCGACCGCCGGCGAACGGCTGTTTTCCACGTTTTTCTTCAGAAGAAGTTCATCCTCCTGATATTCTTCTGTGGCCCGCTGCAATTCCCGCCGGATCTTCTGATGGTCGTCCTGCTGGCAGAGATGCAGACGGCTCTGCATCCGCCCGTACTGCTGCTCCAGTTCGTACAATTTGACCGCAAACATTCCTTCTTTTATCGTAACTGTTCAGCACCCTCTATTCAAAGATAACATCTGGGTGGCCTGAAATTGCACTTCGAATTGCCTCATAGGCATTGTAGCCATGTTTGTGAGCTGTCCCAATATAGGACATGATTTTCAGGTAATCC
>DXEK01000150.1 GCA_019115005.1 Candidatus Fusicatenibacter merdavium
ATCTGAGGAGATGGGAAGAAATTCTTAACGCCCGCGGAACGTTTAGAATTTCCCCATCTCCTCAGCCGCCCGCCGCCCGCGCACAGCCGGCGCGTCCGGTTTCGTCCCCAAAATTGAAGAATTTGTGAAAAAAGTTGCCCTCCCCGTAAAAAAAAGGTATAATTGACTCGAATGTCATGTCAGAACATGAAAAAATACCGTAAAGAAAACGGTACCGGAGGTAAAGGAGCAATATGAAAAAAACAAGTGCAAAAGTTGTCTGCGGCGTACTTACCGCTGCGGTGGCGCTGAGTGGCCTTTCCGGATGCGGAGACAGCACAGTAGTAGACGGAACCCAGACAGCGTTGGTGATCAACGATGAAAAAATAAATCTCGGAAAGGCAAATTTCATGCTGCGTTACCAGCAGGCGACGATGGTCAACTATTATCAGACCATGAGTTCCATGTTTGGCCAGCAGTATTCTCTGTCTTTTGACGCGCTTGCCGACGAGAGCGACGAGGACAGTCCGACCGTCGGAGAAAATTTGAAAGAAGATGCGCTCACATCGATCGAGCAGGCATTCCTGATGCGGCAGCATGCGTCGGAATATGATGTGTCCCTGACGGATGATGAGGTGGCAGGAGCCCAGGAAGCGGCGGCAGTCTTTGTGGAAGACAATGACGCAGAGACCCTGACGAGGTTGGGTGTAACACAGGAAGATATTCAGGATGTCATCGAGGTATATGCGATCCAGTCGAAGATGTATGACCCGATGATCGCGGATGTGGACACAGAAGTCAGCGACGAGGAAGCACAGCAGTCGAGGGTCAGCTATGTGCGGGTGTCCACGGAAGGAACGGAGACAGATGAAAACGGAGACACAGTGGAACTGACCGATGAGGAAAAAGCAGAGAAAAAGGAAATCGCTCAAAGATTTCTGGACGCCCTGAATGCCTCTGAGGATCCGGCGACCGCAGATTTCTCCGACCTGAGAACACAGATCAATGATGAATTGAATGAAGAGAGAAAAGCGGAGGAGGCTGCTCAATCTGACAGCACAGCGGATACTTCCGAAGAAGGAACAGAGGATACCACGGACAGTACAGAAGATACGGATGAAGTATACCTGACTGCTTCCGAGACCACGTTCGGAGCAGACGACGACAGCTTGGATGAGGCGCTGAAGGATGCTGCCGAGACTCTGACCGACGGACAGGTTTACGGAGAGGTGATCGAAGGGGAAGATGCTTATTACGTGGTTCGCATGGACAGCGTTCTGGACCGTGAAGCGACAGACGAAGAAAAGGATACCATCGTACAGCAACGACAGAGCGACGCGTACAACGATCTGCTGGACAGCTGGATCGATGAGAGCGACATCTCTGTAAAGAGAGCGTGGAACAAACTGGAAGTCACTGATTACGATCTGTATACGATGACAGTAGATTCCTCTGAGGAGAGTACCGACAGCAGCAGTGACAGTACGGCGGACACGGACAGTACAGCCAACAGCGACAGCGCGGCAGATACGGACAGCACAGCCAACAGTGACAGTTCGGTCAATACCGACAGCAACGCAGACACAGCCGGTACTTCCGCAGACGAGTGATGATCCGGACGGCAGCCAGCGGTTCATGAGAGATGAATCAAGTGAGCAGCAAAACAGGCGGTTCCGTCATGGAAAACGATTTAATTGAAAAAGAGCTTATGCGAGAAATCGGCAGCCATTGAACGAATGGCTGCCGAAATGTTACTGAGAAAAAGGTCCGCATAACTGCGGGAAACCACGACCTATGGAAGTGGCAGTTTGGAAGTAGACTTCCAAATCTGCCATTATTGACGCAGTAAATGTGTCAGGAGGAGGAAAAAATGACAAAAGAAGTATTTGCACAGCTGGCCGGTGAGGGAGTCATTCTGCTGGATGGCGCGACCGGTTCCAATCTGACCAAAGCAGGAATGCCAAAAGGGATCAGTACCGAAGTCTGGACGCTGGAACATGCGGATATTCTGGTCGGACTGCAGAAGGAGTATCTCGCGGCCGGGAGCCAGATCGTATATGCGCCGACTTTTGCGGCAAACCGGATCAGCCTTTCCAATTTTGGTTATGAGGATCGGGTAGAAGAACTGAATACACGTCTGGTCGCTCTGTCCAGGGAAGCGGTGGGAACCGGTTCCGGACTGATTGCGGGAGACATTACGACGACAGGAAAAATGATGGAGCCCAAGGGTGAACTGACCTATACAGAGCTCTTTGACGCATATGCGGAACAGATCACCGCGCTTGCGAACGCAGGAGTGGATCTGCTGGTGGCGGAGACCATGCTGAGTGTGGACGAGACATGTGTCGTTCTCGATGCGGCGGCATCTGTCTGCGATCTTCCTGTTATGTGCAGTCTGACGCTGGAAGCAGACGGTTCCGCTCTGTTCGGCGGCAACGCGGTAGAGGCGGTGGAGACGCTGCAGGAGATGGGCGCGGCGGCGGTCGGATTAAACTGTTCCGTCGGACCGGACCAGTTGGAGGCTGTAGTCCGCAGCATGGAAAAAGTGGCGACCGTCCCGGTGATCGCAAAGCCCAATGCGGGTCTGCCGGTCATCACACCGCAGGGCGAAGCTGTTTACAGTATGAACGCACAGGATTTTGCGAAACATATGAAAGTCCTTGTGGAAGCCGGTGCCGGAGTGATCGGCGGATGCTGCGGAACGACACCGGAGTATATCCGGCTGCTTGCACAAATGCTGGGAAGATAAAGAAAAAACTCTCTGCCTGACGCCCGGTCATGAACTGGCAGGAAACGGAAGCGTCACCTTTGAGGAACTGAACGGATTCAACTGTCTGCTGCGGTCGGAGATTGGTCTCCGGACAGAATTGTGCCGTCAGAAAATGCCCGCGTCCAGATTCCTGATCCAGCCAGATGAATTTGCTTTTCATGAGCTCGTCCGTGAGGATCGCCAGACCGTATACGAAAAACCCAAAAGCCCTCCGCCTGAGAAAGAAGACGAAGGGCTTTTGATCTTTTTACTTAGATTCTCGCGTCAAACAGACCGCAGAAGCTGTCGATCGGATCTTTGGCCGTAAATGCCTCCGGCCCTGTCGTCAGCTTTTCTATCAGCGCGTCGAACGTCGTATTTTCTGCGTCGTAGGTGTTGATGTATGTACGTGCCTGCGGGATATCTGCCAGCATCGTCGGCTGTCCGCATCCGATGACAATAACCGGGAGCTCGAACACATACCACGGAATCTCGCCGCCGCCTTTGGACATACCGAAGCTCGGTCTTCCGCTGGAGACGTCGCACAGCGTGATCACCAGGTCCATGTCTTTCACAAAATCGGCGATCGCGTTTTTCCCGGCGAAATAAATGTTGATATCCGGTTTCTGGCCGGCTTCGATCTGTTTCTTCATCACATCCAGAGGACTCTCATAGATAAACGCGTCGAATCCTTTCGCACACAGCTTTTCTTTTAGAAGCTCTGCCGGATTCTTCTTTCCGCCCATTCCCATAGCTTTCATCAGGAAGGACATTCCGCTTTCCGCCGCCTTGATATGGACGATCATGATCCTCTTATAACGCTCCGGCGTCAGAGGAAGTACGTCCTGATCTTTGTATTTTACAAGGGTGATACAGTCGTTGCTGATCGCCTTCTGCATATCTTTGTATTCCTGTTTTCCGAGTGTCTGCTCTGCAGCCTCCGGCTGCGGCACCAGATCTTCCTTCGCCTTTTTGTGCAGTCCCAGATGGGCTTTCAGTCCGAGAATCCTGGTCAGTGCTTCGGTCATCCGTTCCTCGCTGATGGTTCCGTCCCGGTAGGCGTTCAGCATGGTATGGAAATCTTCTTCTGGATCGTTGAAGAACAGGAACATATCACATCCTGCATTGATCGTGCGCGGCAGCATCTCGGACCGTTTCATCCGGTCGGTCATTCCCACCATATGGGAAGCGTCGGTCACAACCATTCCATTGAATCCCAGACGGTCGCGGAGCAGGCCCTTCATGATCTCCGGGCTCAGCGTCGCCGGCATCATGTCGTCATCTTTCAGATCCGGGTTGATGGTCCTGGCGTATTCCGGCAGCATGATATGGCCGGCCATGATCGCATCCAGGCCATTGTCGATTAGAGTCCTGTAGACCATTCCGTAGGTCTTGTCCCACTCTTCGACGGTAAAATAATTGACGTTGTTGGAAAGATGTGCGTCGCGGAAATCCTGTCCGTTGCCCGGGAAGTGTTTTGCCGCGCAGGCGAAGCCCGGGATTGTGTGGGCGCCCTTCAGGTAAGCGGCGCTCATGTTGGCGACCCGCTCGGGATCATTTCCGAACGCGCGGGTGATGATCTCTGTATTCTCCCAGTTATAGGCGATATCGCAGACCGGGGCGAAGGCCATATTGCAGCCGATGGACGCAGCCTCTTCGTTGGACATTTTTCCCAGCGCGAACGCATATTCTTCGTTTCCGGTGGCGCCGATCTTCACGCCGGCGCCGATCTTCGTGCCGTCCGCGCAGGCGCCGTCTCCTCCTGCCTCTGTGTTGCAGGCGATAAATACCGGGACTTTCGCATATTTCTGAAGTTTACGGTTCTGTTCCTGGATCACTTTTCCCGGAGCAGGGTTGTAACGGCAGCCGCCCAGATGATATTTTTCCATCAGTTCTTTCAGGTATGCTTCGTCGTGAGAAGCCGTCAGCTGAAAGAAAAGCTGTCCCACTTTTTCCTCGTCGCTCATGCCGTCGATGGTTTCCTCTACCCACTGAATGTCTTCGTCAGACAGCCAGTATGGGTTCGCTTTCAGATTTACCATGTCTGTTCTCCTTTCCCGCGGAGGCGGTACGCTGAATCGTGGCTAGCTGTAACAGGTGCTCAGCGCAGTCGGTCCGCAATAAAAAATAAAATGGATGCTTATAACTGCCAAACGAATCTGTAGTAACAGTTATTCTGTTTTTATCATACACAAGTATCGGGGGAAGGTGTTAGAAGAATTTTGTGGAGTTGCGGAAGATTTTTACTATATTACTATGTGGGGATTGGTCCGCCCGTGCAGGCACGGCGGCTGCCTGCATGGCGTATCACGCAAAAATGACGATATACCGAAGTATATCGCCATTTTCTAATGAGGGGGGAGATAGTGAGTGGTTAATCAACTATCTGCCCTATAGTATACGGAAAAAATGTGTTGAAAGTATGTCCATTTTCTAAAAGAAACGGAAAAAATCTAAAATTCCAATTTATAAAATCCGTAAAAACTGTCGAAAACCGGTAACCGGTCGCCGGGCCAGAGGATTTTAATCCTTCCGGTAAAGAACGCGGATGGAGTTCAATACGCAAATCATCGCGACTCCGGTGTCGGCAAACACTGCCATCCACATATTGGCGGATCCTGCAAGGCCCAGGATCATGACCAGCGCCTTGATCACCAGGGCGAAGACCACGTTCTGGCGGGCGATCCGCAGAGCAGAGTGAGCGATCTGGAGCGCCTTTGGAACTGCATCCAGCCGGGAAGTCATAAATACCACATCGGCAGCCTCGATCGCCGCGTCTGCGCCGCTTCCCATCGCCGCGCCCACATCTGCGCCGGCAAGGACCGGGGCGTCGTTGATACCGTCTCCGACGAACATGACAGCGCCGTGTTCCGCGCGGATTTTCTGAAGAGTATCCAGCTTCTCCTGGGGCAGAAGACGAGCGTGCACTTCATCGATGCCCGTGGCTTTTGCGACAGCGTCGGCATTTTCCCGGGCGTCGCCGGTGAGCATCACTGTGATGATGCCCTTCGAGCGGATCGCGGCAACAGCGTCTGCGGCTTCCTCCTTGATGGTATCGGCAATGACCAGACAGCCGAGAAACTGACCGTTCAGCGCTGCGAGAACTTCCGTTCCGTAAACAGCGGAATCGGACGTCCCCTTCACATGGAACTGTTCCATTAGTTTTTTGTTTCCGCAGAGCACTTCTCCCTGCGGCAGGACCGCGCGGATGCCGCGGCCGGCCAGTTCTTCAACGTCAGAAGGCTGTTCCAGAGAGAGATGTCTGTCCCTTGCAGCCGCGAGGATGCTCTGGGCGATCGGATGCGTCGAATTCTGTTCGCAGGAAGCGCACAGCATCAGCAGCGTATCCGCGTCTGTGCCATCGGCGGGAACAGCTTCCTGCAGGGTAAAATTGCCCTCGGTGATTGTACCTGTTTTATCCATGACAACCGCATGGACATTTTTCATTGCTTCCAGCGACACACCGCCCTTGAAAAGGATGCCGCGCTTGCTTCCCGCCCCAATGCCGGAGAAGAATGCCAGCGGAACACTTAGAACAAGTGCGCACGGGCAGCTGATGACCAGGAAGGTAATCGCCGTATAGATCCAGTGGTTCCAGTCGCCGGTAAACAGAGACGGAACGATCGCTGTCAGCAATGCGAGGATCACGACAAAAGGTGTATAGATTCTTGCGAAACGTGCGATAAAACGCTCGATCTGCGGCTTGTTTGCGGCAGCGTTTTCCACAGAATCCAGGATCTTTGTGACCATGGATTCCTCCAGTACTTTTTCTACCCGCATTTTCAGCAGACCGGAAGTGTTGACACAGCCGGACACGAGCAGATCGCCGGCTTTTACCGCCACCGGTACCGGTTCACCGGTCACCGGGGAGGTATCGATCCGGCTTTCTCCCTCCACGACAGTTCCATCAAGGGGAATCCGGTCGCCGGGACGGATCTGGAGAATATCTCCGATCTCTGCATCTTCGGCGGGGATCACATGAGTGTGGTCTCCATGAACTTTCGTCACAACTTCCGGACGCATATCCACTGCGTCCATGATCTGTGAGCGGCTCCGCTCAACGGCGATTTCCTCAAACAGTTCACCGATACGGTAGAACAGCATAACGCCGACCGCTTCCTTGAAATCACCGATACAGATCGCAGCGATAGTCGCGAGACTCATCAGAAAATTCTCATCGAAAACCTTTCCTTTCGTCAGGTTCCGCAGGGCAGTGAGAATGATCCTTCCGCCGAGCAGCAGATAGCCTGCCAGCAGTATCACGTCCGCCGGGAGGACAAAATCCAGAGCATTCAGGACAATGCCGGCGGCGAACAAAACCGCACCGGTCAGGATCTGGATCAGATCCTTTCGGTTCTCTGCACTAAGACGGGATTTTTTCGCCGGAGCCTGTGCGCCGCTGCCGGATCCCTCTGCCTCCGATCCGTTGTGCAGAGCAACGTGGCTGCGTTGTGCAGAGACTGCGGAAATTTCTGAGGCGGCTGCCGAACCGGAGGATGTGCCGGAACGTCTGGAACGTGTCTGCTGATAAATCTCCACGCCGGGTTCAACGGAGGAGGCGACGGCGCGGATCTTATCCAGAAGAGCATCCGGATTCTCAGCGGTAATGCGGAGCTGCTTCGTGGCGAAGGTCAGGGCAACCTCTTGCACTTCGGGCATTGCCGCGATCTTCCGCTCGACCGCCGCTGCGCAGTTGGCGCAGTCCAGGTTTTCGATGGTGTAAACCTTTCTCACGGCTGAAGTGGAAACCTGTTTGTCGGAATGGGAGAGTTTTTCTTCTCTGCCGGCCGCGTGTTTGTGTTCCTGCGCATGTTTATGGCCGCAGCCGCAGGAATCACCGTGGTGGTGATGTTCGTGCTCCTGTGTATGTTCATGGCCGCAGCCGCAGGAATCGCCGTGGTGGTGATGTTCGTGTTCCTGTGTATGTTCATGGCCGCAGCCGCAGGAATCGCCATGATGATGGTGTTCATGTTCCTGTGCATGTTCGTGGCCGCAGGAATCACTGTGATGGTGTTCGTGTTTGTGAGTTCCGGCCCCGGGATGTTCCGCTGTGTTTCTTTTGGAGCGTGTTCTGGGATAAATTTCTACTCCCGGTTCTACGGCCGAAGCGGTCTGTCGGATTTTATCCAGAAGGGCATCCGGATCTTCCGCTGTGATGCGAAGCTGTTTTGTCGCGAACGTGAGAACCGCCTCCGCAATTTCAGGCATTGCGTTTAGCTTGCGCTCTACGTTCGCTGCACAGTTGGCGCAGTCCAGATTCTCGATGATGTAGACCTGCTTTTTCAGTTGACTGGCATTTGCTTCCTGGCTCATAAAAGGTCCTCCAATCTCCAGTTCCTTTTACTGGAAAGATAAAGTATAAGGGAATCATTGTTCATAACATACCCTGAAATCTCCGGAAGCCGCACAGAATGTATATATGGCCTACCGCATCCTGCAAGTTTCCGACATTTGAGGTTGTAAATATATGAATAGGTGTTCATGTGTTCATAATATACCAGTAGATAGGATCCGTCAATAGGTTTTGAAAAAAATTCTGTTTTCATTGGTAACGGTTCAGCCTGCTGAACTGATTTTTTTGATTGTTACGTTACGGCCAGCAAACTGTTACCTTTCATTTTCTGTGGGAGTGACCGTTCAGTCAGTGAATCTGTCGCCAATGACCGGACAAGGTTTGCGGGATGCCTTGTCAGACCGGATAAGGTTCTGTATAATGAGCAAAGTTCATGACATAGTTATTGTGGCCAGACTGCAGCTTGCCGCGTGGCCTTTGGCTGAATGGATGCCGGCAGACACCATGTTTTTATACTGCGGCATTGTAAACACGCGGATTGGTCTGAATTGCCACTTTGTCTGAATGATCTTAGAAACAGAAAGGACAATCGTTATGAAAAAAGGAAGAGTAAGAGCGCTGCTCCCCATCGGAGTTTTCTTGGCATCGTTTCTGGGCATGGGGCTGCTCAGCGGCGATTTCAATACCATGCCGGCGGTGGTAGGGTTTCTGATTGCGCTGGCCGTGGCGTTTTTTCAGAATCCCTCATTGAATTTCGAGGAAAAAATAAAAGTGATCACGAAAGGAGTGGGCGACGAGAACATCATTACTATGTGTCTGGTCTTCCTGGCGGCGGGCGGATTTTCCGGCGCGGTCCGGGCGGCCGGAGGCGTGGACAGTACAGTAAATTTCTGTCTCTCTATCCTTCCGTCCTCCGTGGCGGTTATGGGCCTGATGCTGATCGGCTGCTTTATCTCTCTGTCTATGGGAACAAGTATGGGAACCATCGCCGCACTCTCGCCGATCGCCGCAGGCATCAGTGAAAAGACAGGATTTTCCGCGGCGTTGTGTATCGGCGCTGTGGTATGCGGGGCGATGTTCGGCGATAATCTGTCGATGATCTCCGATACGACCATCGCGGCAGTCAAGACCCAGGGTTGTGATATGAAGGACAAATTTAAGGCCAATTTTCTGATCGTGCTGCCTGCGGCAGTGGTATCGCTCCTGATCTTTTACCTGATCACCAGGCATGCCGAATACACGGTCAGCGGTGATCTGGAATATCATCTGCTGAAAATTCTTCCCTATCTGATCGTTCTGGCCGGCGCATTGATCGGTTTCAATGTGTTCGCTGTGCTGATCAGCGGGACGGTCCTTTCCCTGGCCGTGGGCGTGGCGACGGGTGAAATTGGTGTATTTCAGATCTTTACATCTGTAGGCGACGGAGTGACCGGAATGTACGATATTACCGTGATCTCCATCCTGGTGGCCTGTGTGGTCGCTCTGATGCGGGAGTACGGAGGCATTGACTGTATTCTGTACTTTATTAAAAAGCGGATCCGCGGTCCGAAAGGCGCCCAGGTTGGGATTGCGGCTCTGACGCTGCTGGTGGATCTGGCCACTGCCAATAACACCGTGGCCATCGTCATTGCCGGCCCAATCGCAAAAGAGGTGGCCCATGAATACAGGATCGAACCGAAGCGCACCGCTTCGCTGCTCGACATTTTCGCCTCTGTGGGCCAGGGACTTCTCCCCTATGGTGCCCAGCTTCTGCTTGCTGCCCAGGCAGCCGAAACGGCTCCGTTTGAGATCATGCCCTATCTGTATTATCCGTGGATGATGGGAATTTCGGCCCTGATTTTTATCTTTTTCGGAAAACAGCAGAAGGTCTGACCGTTTTCGGACCTCTTTACACCGGGAAAACCCTGTAGTAAACTGTAGATGACAAAAAAAGAGGAATGACAGAAACCGGAGGTATCTCATGAGTACGATAAAATTATACGAGACGGACGCATATCTCGGAGAATTTACGGCAATCGTGGAAAAATGCGTCAGCGAGACAGGAATCTTTAAAGTAGCGTTGAACCAGACTGCATTCTACCCGGAGGGCGGCGGCCAGCCGGCGGACTGTGGAACACTGGGAAACGCGCGAGTGTTGGATGTGCAGGAAATCGACGGGGTCATCTGGCATACGGTGACGGAACTTCTGGAACCGGGAAAAGAAGTTGTGGGTAAGGTTGACTTTGAACGGCGGTTTTCCAACATGCAGAATCATACCGGGGAACATATCGTATCCGGCCTCGTGGCCCGGGAGTACGGTTATCATAATGTAGGATTCCATATGGGCAGCGAGGTGATCACCGTTGATTTTGACGGAGTGCTGACACAGGAGCAGCTGTTTGATATCGAGATGCAGGCCAACGACGCGGTTCTGAAGGACGTCCCGGTCACTGTATCTTATCCTTCCAGAGAGGAACTGGAGAGAACAGATTACAGAAGCAAAAAGGAAATCGAAGGCCAGGTGCGGCTGGTGACGGTGGAAGGCTATGACTGTTGTGCATGCTGCGGTACACATGTCTCTCATACGGGAGAGATCCGCCTGATCAAGATCCTCGGTGTTCAGCACTATAAAGGCGGCGTGCGTATTTCGATGCTTTGCGGAGAGAGAGCCTTCCGGGATTACATGGTGAAACACAGCAACATTGTGGGGATCGCTCAGCTTCTCAGTGTGAAGCCGGAAGAGGCCGGAGACGCGGTCGTTCGGCTGAAGGAGAAAAATATAGAGTTGAAAAAAGAATTGAAGCAGCTGAAAAAGCAGATCAATGCAAAAGAATACAGCGAAAGACAAAAAGACGAGGCACAGAAATGAGTAGGGAAAAAGAGATCAAAACGAATGCCATGAGGATTCTGGAACGGCAGAAAATCCCCTATCAGGTACTTCAGTACGAGTGCGAAGAGTTTATCGACGGAATGCACAGCGCAGAGTTGACCGGCGCGCCGGTGGACCAGTCGTTTAAGACGTTGGTGGCGAAGGGAAAGAGCGGGCAGTACTACGTATTTGTTCTTCCGATTGCGAAGGAAGTGGATCTGAAAAAGGCCGCCCGCGCGGTCGGCGAAAAATCGGTGGAAATGATTCATGTGAAGGACATAACGGCGGTTACCGGTTATGTGCGCGGCGGATGCAGTCCGATCGGCATGAAAAAGCAGTTTCCGACGGTGGTGGAACAGTCTGCGGAGCAGTATGATCAGATTTATGTCAGCGGCGGACGGATCGGAACGACTTTGATCTTGTCTCCCGGGGATCTGCTCAGAGTCAGCCGGGCAAAGTACGGCGACTTTGCGGTGGAGGAGTGAGAAAACGCCGGCAGACATTCCTGGCGGGGAGGACAATGGCAGTATAGGAGAGAATTGCAGAGTATCCGGAAAAAATCGTAAGAAATGAAAGAGACAAGGAGGAAGAGCACATGTTATTTTTGGAATACCCATCCTGCAGTACCTGCAAGAAGGCAAAAAAGTGGCTGGAGGAACATGAAGTACCGTATGAAGACCG
The DNA here is from genome assembly GCA_019115005.1 of Candidatus Fusicatenibacter merdavium. GTDB lineage: Bacteria > Bacillota > Clostridia > Lachnospirales > Lachnospiraceae > Fusicatenibacter > Fusicatenibacter merdavium. The sequence goes on from DXEK01000150.1 coordinate 11,551, forward strand.
TCACATTAAGGAGCAGAACCCTACAGTTTCCGAACTGAGAGAATGGCAGGAGAAAAGCGGGTTGGAATTAAAGAAGTTTTTTAACACCAGCGGCATGAAATACCGGGAGCTACAGCTGAAAGACAGACTTCCGCAGATGAGCGACGAGGAAAAGCTGGAGCTTCTGGCGTCCGACGGAATGCTGGTGAAACGCCCGCTGGTGATAGGCGACGATTTTGTGCTGGTGGGATTCAAGGTGAAAGAGTGGGAGGAAACGTTGGCGTAAAGGATCAGAAACATCCGGTGAGAGCTGCGGCAGTCTGCCGGATGCAAAAAATCGCAGGAGAATAGTAGGATGCAGGCTACAGTACCTGAACGGTCACGGCTGCAGATGGGAGGAACAAAATGTATTGGGATATGGATCAGACGGCACGGCTGCAGGAAGGATATTCGCGCAGCATTAATTGGGAGAATCGAACGGGAGAAAAGGGAAAAGGTGGAATGGCGGAGAGCGTGCTCGGGCCGTCGAGGAAAGGTTCGCCCTGCATTCCCTGTGTGCGCGCCCATGAGACAGTGACACTGGCGCAGATCGAAGGGACGGGGATCATCCGCCATATCTGGATGACCGTCACGGACAAAGTCAGTGACAGAAACCGGTACGTTCTCAGGGATCTTGTCCTGAGAATGTACTGGGAGGGAGAGACAGAGCCTTCGGTGGAAACACCGCTGGGAGACTTCTTCTGCTGCGGATTTGGGGAGACGTATACGGTAAATTCCCTTCCCATTGTGGTGAACCCGGCCCGCGGATTCAACTGCTATTTTTCCATGCCGTTTCGGAAAAGCGCACGGATCACGCTGGAAAACCAGTGCGACGAGGATATTCCGGCGTTCTTCTATCAGATTGATTACTGTCTGAAAAAATCTCTGCCGGAGGATATGGGATATTTTCATGCCCAGTGGAGACGGCAGAGGATGACAGAAAAGACAAAGGATTATGTGATCCTGGACCAGGTGAAAGGAAAAGGGCAGTATATAGGAACCTATATTGCTCTGACAGCTCTGGAACGTTACTGGTACGGAGAAGGGGAAGTGAAATTCTATCTGGACGGCGACAGAGAGTATCCGACGATCTGCGGAACGGGGATGGAAGATTACTTTGGAGGCGCCTGGAGTTTTGCGTCCCAGGAAAACGGGAAGACTGTGGAAAATACCTTCTGTACCCCGTTTCTCGGCTATCCCTACTATTCCTGTCATGACATGAGAGTTCATAACGATTACCATACGGACGACCATCTTCCCCAGAGAAGCTTTTACCGCTGGCATCTTCCGGATCCGGTCCTGTTTGAAAAGGACCTTCGGGTGACGATTCAGCAGATCGGAGTCTCCCATGGAGGATTGTTTGAGCGGCAGGATGACCTTGCCAGTGTTGCCTACTGGTATCAGACAGAACCCCATCAGCCGTTTGGACCGCTGATGGAAAGGAAAGACCGCTGGCCGAGATAAGTGAAGAAAAAACAGAAAAATACCCGGAAGACTGTAGGAAAACTGCGGCAGTCTTTCGGGTATTTTCTGTTTTTTTACAGCTTACGGCGGTTCTTCGTTGCAGTTCAGCTGGCTGAACTGTAACGGTTCTTCTGATTTACCAGAGGTTTTTCTTTGCTTCATCCGCCGAGGCAAACGGTCCCGGGATCACATGGGTTCCCCGGTGTTCGCCAAAGTAATCTCTGTCGAAGACGATTTCTGTTCCGTCCGGATTTTCAAAACGCTCTTCCGGTTCGAAGGCGCAGCCGAGGATATCACTGTTGACCATGCCGGTGGAGAAGTCTCCAAGGAATTCATACAGGTTGGTGGAAAGCACCGGTTTTCCGTCCTGACAGGTAACATCAACCGTCACTTCATGTTCCGTGTCAACGAGATGATCTGTCTCGTTTTTCCATGCTTTGGCGCCGTTGAAATAAACGTTGCCTTTTACCCAGACAGGGAGCTTGTGGTCGTGGGCCGGAGCCAGCTTGGACATATCCGGAGTGTCCGTGTCCATATCGAACATTTTAATCCATTCTTCATAAGTCGGATAATCATCCATCACATGTGTGCCGACCTCACGGTTTTCTTCATCGGTTCCCTCCGAGCTGTCGCGCAAGGTGACAAAAGGTTTTGCCGGCCATTTCTGTACAAAAATATTATTGTAGAAACGGTCGTCTCCGTGGAGGATCGTCATAAAGCCCATGACTTCTGTACGGTGCGGGATATGGTACGGGGTATAACGTGGTCCGGTGCCGCCGCCGACACAGGTGAGAGCGCCGCAGATCAGATTATGTACCATCGCAACGCCTTCCGTCGCCATGCGGAGGGTTGCGTCCGACAGCAGGATATTGTTGTCGATCAGTGTGGGACCGTGGCCGACCTCCACAAAGATATCCTGGCTCATCATTCCGCCCTTCAGCTGCTTCGCAAATTCCGGTTTCTGGTTGTCATGGAAGAGATTCTGGGTAATACGGGTTCCCTGCGCTTCCCAGTCACACCAGATTCCCATGGTGCAGTGGTGAATATAATTGCGGCGGTAGGTGACGTCGATCGCTGCATGCATCTTGATTCCGGCGATCTCGGCGCCGCCCAGTTCCATCATATTGTTAATGTGATGGATGTGGTTGTCTTCGATGATCGAGAAGACGCCGCCCATACGTCCGATGATGCCGCCCTGCTCGCAGTTGTGGATGTTGCAGCGGCGGACGATGTGACTGCCGACTTTCTCTTTTAGCCATCCGTGGTACTGGCCGCGGCATACGGCGTCCCGCTCCATCTGTGTCGGGCTTTTTACATGCTTATAGGTAAAGTAATGGTCGTTGTCCGGATCCAGATATTTTCCCAGTGAGATTCCGGCGCATTTGCTGTTGCTGATCTCGCAGTCCTCAATGATCCAGCCTTTGGACCAGTGCGGGCCGATCATACCGTCCTGATATGCGGCCGGCGGCGCCCAGGTGGTTGCGGCTTTGTTGATGTTGAAGCCGCTGACTGTGATATAGCCGATGCCGGTTTCCGAGGGCATAAAGCATTCCCGGCGGACGTTGATCTCCACGTTTTCTTCGTTGGGATTTTTCCCCTGGAAGTTTGCGTAGATTACAGTCTCGCTGCCGTCCTGTTCCGCGTACCATTTATAGATAGAAGCTTCCGGTTCCCAGGAGCATTCGTAAACTTCGCCTTTGATACATGCGTCCAGATTCTCCGCCTCATACATCATTTTATCATTCAGATATACCGCGCCGGTATGTTTGCTGCGCCCTGCGAAGTACCAGTCGCCGTATACATAAGTCGTGTAGGGATTGTAGTTTCCGAATACGGAGTTATCGATCCGGCAGACCCAGACATTGTCCTGATACGGTTTCCAGTCCTTTACTTCTTCCGCGCCGGTGATTACCGCACCCAGGGGTTCTGTACTGCGGTAAGTGATCCTTGCATCCTCTGTGCCGGCATTTTTCGGGTTGACGTATTCGCGGTAAACGCCCGGGGCAACCAGGACTTCGTCGCCCGGCTGAGCCGCCTGCGCCGCGTCATTGATGTGTTTGAACGGCATTTCTTTTGAGCCGTTGCCGTCGCGGCCTGCGTTTGCATCGACATAGATTTTCATGTGTTTGGCCTCCTCGTCTTCTATGGTCGCATTATTTGTATATGTTTTGAATCCATCGTACACTATTTTGAATATACCGTCAAGATGTGCGCAGTTCCTAAAAATTGTGAGAAAAAATTTCACATTTTTCACAAAAATAAGCTGTGAATCGTCTGAAAATACTTGTATGTAGAGAGAAAATATGATATGCTGGAAAAGTAAAGAAGGAATATGCAGATCGTTCATATACCGGTCAGACAGTAGATTTTTTGGAGGACGCTCAGTGATATACACTGGGAGTCTGCCCATCTCTGTGCTGGCTGTTTTTTTATCCCTGCGGACAGCGGGCTAAGCGGATATATCTGCATTTCCATTTGGCGGCGCTGTGTGCCGGCGGCGCACGTTTAGTACCGGCCGAAGTGGAGTGAAGACCTGCTGGTAGCCGTTCAGCTGGCCGAATTGTTATGATGGCTGTGATCTTGCATGTCTCGGCCGTTTGACGATCAGGAAATTACGGCAGTCTGGCGATCAGATGCAGTCGGAAATGTTTAAAAACGAAAGGAGAATGAATATGAATCCGTATTCCAGAAGTGAAAAAGGTTATGACAGACAGCTCGCGGCAAGCTACATCATTTATATGATGTGCGGAAGTCTCTTTCGGGAGAGTGTATGCACCAATCCGTGCGAGGAAAGACATCTGTATCTGCATTATGTCGGGATGCCTCTTCAGAAACAATATGAAATGGAGGAAGAAGTTCTGAAGCTGCTGGAACCAATGGAGGAAGAACTTCGCCGGCGTCTGGGAGAGCTGAAATGCGAGGTGCATTTTCAGATGACAGGAACTACGTATCAGATCCTTTTTGAAACAGGAGGATTTGAGACGGTAACGGGAAATGTTGATGACAATGGAAAATTATGGATCGATTTTTAAAGAAAAGGGAACTGTTATGGCATCCAGCCATTGAGCATCACTTCGCGATGAACTTGGATGCCCACAGACACTATGTCTTCAGCCGGGTCTGCGCAGTATGCGCAGACCCGGCTGAATTGTTATAGATCACGTCCGATTTTCTGAAAAAAGCAGCAATAAAACTTTAGTGCTAAATTTGTATATATTTTTTTATGAAAAATGAAAGGAACAATAAAAAACCGAAACCTTTCACATGGTTGAAGAAAAATCTGATCAAATTTTCATACGACCATTTGTCAGCAATTCACAAATCCGAAAAACTTGTCGAAAAACGCTGGACAAACAAAAAATCCATGGATATAATGACGTCACAATCAAACAGAACAGCAGGAGGTGATACAGATTGAGCCTGCAGCATTGTCTGGTCTTGACAGCTGCATCGGGTGCGGTATTGATGGATTTAAAAACAGGAGAAATAGCGAATGGCTGGATTGTGATACTATGGCTTATCGGTTTTCTGACGGAAGTTCTGAGCCGTGGAGCTATCGGGTTTCTCACATTTCTGTTCGGCGCGTTGCTGCCGATTCTGACACTTTTCTGGTTATTTTGTTTCCGGATGATCGGCGCAGGTGATATTAAATTGTTTTCAGCCCTTGGAGGCTTTCTTGGACCTGTGGCAATTCTAAAATGCATCTGTCTGTCGTTTGCCTTTGGCGCGATTCTATCTATAGGCATTTTACTTATCTGCGGAAACATTCGTCAACGTCTTTTCAAATTCACCACTTATATCCAACACTTTTTTTTATCAAAATTACAGAGAAAAACTACAGTTCCGATTCCCTATCGTGACGGGAAGTGGGGGATGGAGTGCATCCATTTTTCGGTTCCTATCCTGCTTGCAGTTTTGCTCTGGTTAGGAGGCTTCTATTGATTAATGCAAAGAAAAAAAGCATATTTGCAGTCTGTGACACAGAGATTGAGTATGCGTATAACTTTATGGAATATCTGATGCAGAAGAAAAATATTCCATTTGAAGTTCAGGTTTTCACTAGCCCGGAGGTTCTGATGGATTTTGCCGGGAATCATGAGATTGAGATCCTGCTGATCTCGGACAAGGCCATGAAAGAAGAGATCCGCAGTCTTCCAGTCCGACAGATCATTATACTGTCGGAGGGTGTTCACAGCCCGGATCTTGATCAATATCCGGCTGTTTATAAGTACCAGTCCTCGGACAAGGTTATCCGGGAAGTGATGGCCTGTTACGGAGTGGAAAACGAAGTGGCAGTGTCCCAGAGCGGCGTGGTAAAAAAGGAGATGCGTGTGATTGGAGTGTATTCTCCCATCGGACGAACCCAGAAAACGTCCTTTGCTCTGACACTCGGACAGATCCTGGGGCGGGAACACGCGGCGCTTTACCTGAATCTGGAAAGCTATTCCGGGTTTGAACAGCTTCTTGAAACACATTTCGATCAGAGCCTCAGCGACATTCTTTATTATGCCAGGCAGGAGAACAGCGGTATCGTCTATAAGATCGCGGGTATGGTCCAGACCATACAAAATCTTGATTTTCTGCCTCCGGTTCTTTTCCCAATGGATATTCAGACAACCAAATATGAAGAATGGATCTGGTTGTTCCGGCAGTTGGAACAGAACAGCAACTATGAGATCCTGATCCTGGATCTGGGAGACGGTGTGGCGGATCTGTATCAGATCCTTGATTACTGCACGGAAATTTATGTCCCGGTCCGCCAGGATCTGATGTCTATGGCCAAGATCGAACAGTTTGAAAATGCACTGCAGATGTGGGATTCGCTGTCCGTCCTGGGAAAAATGAAGAAGATCCGTATTCCGTTCTACGCAGCCGGAAAAAGCGGCAGAGACTGGCTGGAAGGACTCGCCTGGAGTGAACTGGGAGACTATGTCAGGAAAGTACTGCGGGGAGAGGATACCGGATGAAAGAAGCCGAGGCGCTGAGACCGCTGCTGCTGGAGGAGATCGATATCACAAAGGAGCCGGAGGATGATAAAATCCTGGAGTTGATCGACCGGCTGATTCTCGGAGAAGAGATCACCAGAAAGCTGCCGGTGAAGCGAAAGCTGGAAGTGCGGCAGGAACTGTTCTATTCTGTGCGCAGGCTGGACGTTCTGCAGGAATTGCTGGATGATCCGGACGTGACGGAGATCATGGTGAACGGGTACGATACAATCTTTGTGGAGAAGCGGGGAAAGATCTTTTTTTACGGGAAACAGTTTACCTCGAAGGAGAAGCTGGAGGACATTATCCAGCAGATCGCGGGAAGCTGTAACCGGGTGGTCAATGAACAGACGCCGATCGTGGACGCCCGGCTGGAGAACGGAGACCGGGTGAATGTGGTCCTGCGCCCTGTTGCGCTGAACGGTCCGATCCTGACGATCCGGCGCTTCCCGGAACATCCGATCACGATGGCACAGCTGATCAGCCGGAATTGTATCTCCGGGGAAGCGGCGGATTTTCTGAACCGCCTGGTGCAGGCAAAGTATTCGATCCTGGTCGGAGGAGGCACATCCACGGGAAAGACTACGTTTCTGAACGCTCTGAGTTCCTATATCCCTTCCGGAGAACGGATTATCACCATCGAAGATAATGCAGAACTTCAGATTCAGGGGATTGAGAATCTTGTGCGGCTGGAGGCTCGGGAGATCCATCTGGAGGGCCAGCAGAGCATTACGATCCGCGATCTGATCCGTACTTCGCTTCGGATGCGTCCGTCGAGGATCATTATCGGGGAGGTCCGGGGCGCGGAGGCCTGGGATTTTCTGCAGGCGTTAAATACCGGGCATAACGGTTCTCTTGGGACTGCTCATGCCAACAGTACAGAAGATATGCTGGGCCGCCTCGAATCCATGGTGTTGATGGGAATGGATCTCCCTCTGGAGGCCATTCGAAGACAGATTGTCTCCGGAGTTGAGATCCTGGTCCATCTGGAGCGGGATTCCGGAGGAGAGAGACATGTGGAAGAGATCTCCGAGATCGACGGTATACGCGGCGGAGTGATCGTGCTTAATCCGCTGTTTCAGTGGGAACACGGGAAAGGACTGAGAGAATGCGGAACACTGAAAAACACAAAAAAGCTGGAGCGGCTTCGGAACTGAAAACAGACTATGACAGATACCGGCCCAAGACGCGAGAGTTGGTTCGGTGGTGTCTGGAGAGTATAGGGATCTTTGCAGGTTTGGACTTTCTGTTTTACCGGTCGGCTGCGATGGCTGTACTCTGGTTTCCGTTTGTATGGTTCTGGATCCGGTGGAGAAGAAAGCAGGCGGCTGAAAATCGGAAGAAAACACTCTACTACCACTTCCGCGATCTGACTGCATCCATGCAGTTCGCAGTATGTGCCGGTTATTCGCTGGAGAATGCCGTCCGGGAAGCTTATCAGGATCTCCGGCAGACTTACGGGGAAAAGGATGTGCTGGTGCGGGAACTGAAATTTATGTGGAATCAGATCGCGCTGAATCTCCCGGTGGAACAGCTTTTTATGGATCTGGCTGTACGCAGCGGTTTGGAGGATATCCAGATGTTTGCCAATGTGCTGGCGATAGCCAAACGGACCGGCGGAAATATGGAGGCAGTCATGAAAAATACCTGGCGGATCCTCAGCGGGAAAATCGATACCGAGAGGGAGATTGCCAGCAGCATTGCGTCCAGGAAATATGAGCAGACGATCATGAATGTGATCCCTCTGGGGATCATCCTGTATATCCAGGTATCCTTTCCGGATTTTATGGAGGTTCTGTACGGCAATCTTTTGGGTGTGATCGTGATGACGGCTTGTCTTGGCATTTATCTGGTTTCGCTGGGGATCGGTCAGAAGATCATGAGAATTGAGGTATGAAATGATAGGAATACATCTGATCACAGGGGCGGGGCTGCTTCTCTGGTATTACTGGAGAAAGAAAAACGGAAAGTCTGACGTTATGGAAAAGCGCATCTTTCTGTTCGCAGTGATTGGGAACATAGCAGGGCTGGCGCTGACGACTGCCGCTTATTGGAATGCAGGTCTTGGGGCAGAGCCTGCGGTCGAGAAAGGCAGCTACGGTGAACAGGCCAGAGCAGAAGCGTTTGAAGTGTCACAGGAAAACGGTGAGAATCAGAAAATTACGGTGCTGGTTCCCGCCAGACAGTACAGAGAAGAGGAGATAGAGGAATGGCTGGAACAGGCAGAGAAGGTATTGGATACGGTCATACTCGGTGAAAATGCATCTCTTCAACATGTGGATCAGGATCTGAACCTGGTTTCGCAGATACCGGACAGCCCGGTGACTGTCTCCTGGGATACGAATGAACCGCTGCTGGTGGGCTATGAGGGTAAAGTATCAGATGAAGTTCCGGAGGAAGGCGCTGAGGTACAGCTGAAAGCGACGCTCACGCTTCAGGGAGAGACACAGGAATGTATCCGCAGGATTGTCGTCTACCCCAAACAGCAGGAGAAATCACTGGAACAACTGGTTCAGGAAGCGGCAGAAGAAAAAAACACAGATGCCGCGGAAGAACTGTATTATCTCCCGGAGGAAATCAACGGTCAGAAGCTGATCTGGAAGAAAATCCCGGACAGAACCGGAGGACTGATCGCGGTGTTTGCGCTGCTGGCAGCGCTGCTGTACGGCGGAACCCGGATGGAAAAAAGAGAGGAAGCCAGACGCACCCGGGAGGAAGAGATTCAGAAAGACTATCCGGAGATCGTGAGTGCCCTGGTACTGCTGCTGGGAGCAGGACTCAGCATGAGAAAGGCGTTGGAACGGATCGCGCTGGACTATCAGATCCGGCGGAAAACGAAATCCTTCAGAGCGCGTCCCGCCTATGAAGAACTGCTTTATACCTGGCAGGAAATGGAGAGCGGTATCTCTGAAGGAAATGCCTATGAACATCTGGGAGCGAGATGCCAGGGAACTTCCTATCGTGCGCTGGCAACTTTGCTGACGCAGAATCTGAAAAAAGGCAGTAAAGGACTGCTGGAATTGCTGGAACAAGAATCCTCGGAAGCTTTCGAGGAGCGCAGACGCAGAGCAAGAGCAGAGGGAGAGAAGGCAGGGACAAAGCTGCTGCTCCCCATGATGCTGATGCTCGGGGTTGTGTTTCTGCTGATTCTGGTGCCGGCGTTCCTGTCCTTTTATGCATAAAAACCGCTTTTGTCCGCGGCCCACCGGCCGGGAATGGACAGGGCGCAGGAAGGGAGGTGAGACCATGTGGAGAATACTGGAGTTCTGGCAGGAAGAAGACGCAGTCGGCGTTGTGGAAATCATTCTGATCCTTGTCGTACTTATCGGCCTCGTGATCATTTTCAAAGAGCAGCTGGTAAGCCTCGTCAACGGCATTCTGGAGAAGATCACAAGTCAAAGCAATTCCATCTGAGCCGAGAAGACGGATTCCTCACAGAGAAGAAAACGAATTTCTGATAAAAGGCCGGCAGCGGCAAAGACGTAAAATGTAAGAACAGGTTGTCGGATGCAAAGCAGACGGCAGCCGGAAAGGAGCTGTATACCATGAGAGAAAACGGAAGCATTACAGTTTATATGAGTCTGATTTTCAGCGTGATCCTCGCGCTGATCGCAGGAAGCCTGCAGTCGGTCCGGATGGCATATGCACGTGTTTTGACGGCAGCTGCAGCGGAACAGGGGCTGTATTCCGTATTCTCCCGTTTTGACAGCGTGCTTCTGGAAGAATATGAATTGTTCTTTCTGGACGGCGGCTGTGGAACGGGCGAATGGCAGCCCGGAAACCTGTATCAGACAGCAGAGGATACCGTTTCCTGGATCCTGGGAATGGAAGAAGGGAATCAGATATTGGACAGATTTTCTTCCGGCCTGACGCTGGAAAGCGGAAGTATCACTTCCTACACGCTTGCGACGGACAATGACGGAGAAGCGTTTTTCCGGCAGGTCTGTGAAGCGATGAAACAGAATCTGGGAGCTTATGGTATACAGCAACTTTCCGAAAGACTGAAAACACAGGAGACTGCCTGGGATGCCCAGGAGGATCAGCAGGAGATCGGGGATTCCGGACAGACTGTGGAAGAATATGAACAGGCGGTGAAGGAGGCGGAAGAGGTAAAGAAAAATCAGGCGGCAGAGCAGGAATCCGGAGAAGTTTCCGGAACAGGAGAGGCGTTGTCAGTCTCGGGATCCGGTGAGAATCCGAATCCGGATAGCCAGGAAGGTCAACAGTCAGTGGAAGTTCCCCAGGGATTTGTAAATCCCATTGAGGTGATTCGCGAGATTCAAAAGAAGGGGGTCTTAAGTCTTGTACTTCCTTCCGGACAGTCACTTCCCGGTCAGGCAGTGGATCCTGCACAGCTGGCTTCTAACCGGAATTTGCAGGAAGGGCTTCAGGTGATACACACAGAAAGAGAGGTGGAGTTTGTGGATAAACTCCTTCAGAATGAGTACCTACTGTGGAAATTTCCCTGTTACACCGATCATGAAGATACGAAAGGCCTGCAGTGCCAGATTGAGTATGCGATCGCGGGGAAAGAAAGCGATATGGAAAACCTGAAAAGTGTAGCGGGACAGCTTCTGGCGGCGCGGGAAGCGGCGAATGTGATACATATTCTGGGGAGTCCGGAAAAACGTTCTCAGGTCAACGCCATGGCGGCGACGATTGCGGCGGCTCTGGCGCTTCCCATAGCTACTGGTATTGTGTCAGCGGCGCTGATCGCCTGCTGGGCGTTCGCCGAGAGTGTCCTGGATGTCAGAGAACTTCTGGACGGCGGAAAGATTGCTCTTGTGAAGACGAATTCTTCCTGGCAGCTGGCGCTGGAAAATCTTCCGCAGATCCTGGACGGTCTGGATTCTCTGCGAAAAAGCAGTGACAATGGACTTTCCTATAAAGACTATCTGAGAATTCTTTTGCTCAAAGAGGATTCCTCGGAAGTCAACAGAAAAATCATGGATCTGGTGGAGCATAATATGCGGACTCGCCTCGGTGTTCCGGGGTTTTGTATGGATCAGTGTATTTTTTCCATGGGAATCGAGTGGAACCTGAGGTACGCAGCACAGTCTCTCAATGTGATACGAGAGTACAGTTATGGAATGGAGGTGTAAAAGGGTGCCCTTTTATCGGGAAAGAAAGAAAAGGCTTCTCAATCGTTCAATAAATAAATCCAATCATCCCACTCTTCTTTGTCCGGTAAGGACACCTGTCTTATTTCTGTCTGGTCAGAAGACAGAAAATCATCCAGCCTTTCCCGGTAAGAGGGTAACCTTCTGCACCTCACGCAAAGGCAGTCTGACGGTTGAAGCGGCGCTTGTTCTGCCGATTTTCCTCTTTGCGGTTCTTACTTTGCTGAATCTAATGGAAGTATGCCGGATCCAGGGGATTGTGAATGTATCCTTGCAGAACAGCGCGGAGACGCTCGGCACTTATGGGTACGTGCTTCCAGGAGAAGAGAACGGTGCAGAGCTTGTGCTTGGAAGCGGAGTCTGCATCCTGTACGCGCAGAATCAGCTTCCCGGGGAGATTGGAACCCGTGGGACCGTGTCGCTTCTTGGAAGCAGATATGAGTACCACACGGTTAAGCTTCAGGCAGAGTATAAGATGAAAGTCGGATATCTGTTTTTTATTCCGGAGGTAAAAGTGATATGTCGCGGGCGGGTCCGTGCCTGGACAGGTGATACCGAAGAAGAACGGGCGGCCGTCGATTATGAGGAGATGGTCTTTGTCACGGAGTACGGAGAAGTGTATCACACATCATCGTCCTGCCGTCATTTAAGTGTCAGTATATCTGCGGCGGCGCTCAGCAAGGTCAGCGCCATGAGAAACGAGAACGGGGAAAAGTATTATGCCTGTGAGAAATGTGTGGGAAGCGGGACCGTAAATGAATTGGTGTACGTGACAGGTACCGGAAACCGGTATCACAATTCACTGGAATGCAGCGGACTGAAGAGGAGCGTACGTCTGGTAAAGCTGTCGGAAGTATCCGGGTATCCGCTTTGCAGTACCTGCCGGGCGATGGCAGCGGAAGGAGAGGGAACATAGTATGAAGCTGACGGTAGGTTTGGGTGCAGCGCTTGGGATTCTGAGCGTTCATGCTTTCATGGACATCCGGACGAGAAGGATCAATCTGATCGTCACGGGATTTTGCCTGGCGGCGGGGGTGATCTGGCAGATCACATGGGAGAAATCAGAAGTATGGGAAATCTTACTGTCCTGTCTTCCCGGTATACTGCTGCTGGCAGCGGCGTATCTGACGGAGCAGAAGATCGGCAGCGGGGACGGATGGGTCGTGACAGCGGCCGGCGTCTGGACAGGGTTTGAGGATATCTTCCTGATCCTGACAGTGGGAATGCTCGCCTGTGCGGTGTGCAGCGGGACTCTGCTGGTGTTGAAAAAGGTGCGAAGGAGAGACGCTCTTCCGTTTATCCCGTTCCTGGTCATCGGATGGATCGGAAGAATGTTTCTCATGTAGGAACGGAAGGAAGAACGGACAGGTATCCAGGTCAGATATGCGGATCAGAAAATAAAGGAGTGCAGCGCAATGACAAAAATCATCGATGAGCCTGATACGGCGGAACACAAAGATCTTGTGGGGAGCAAAAAACGGAGGAAAAATGCAGCCATGGAAAGAAAAAACGTTATGTCCTCAGAAGAGAATGCTGTTCTGTGGAAGATACCGGGAAGTATCACTGTGGAAGCGGCAATGGTCGTCCCGCTCGCGCTGATGGTGATCTTCCTGCTGATCTCTCTGGACTTTTACGTTCACGACAAATCCTACTATACCTTATGTGCGCTGGAGACTGCTCTTACCGGTTCCAGTTACGGCAGAATGGATCCGGAAAATGGGGAAGCGCAGGCAAAAGAAAAGCTTGGGGCTTTGATAAAGTCGCACCGGATGCCGACAGAAATCGCCCGGGGAAATGTGAACGTGACGGAAGATCAGACAGAGGTCTCCTTTGAGGGAGCAGTTTACCGGCTCTGGGGTGCCGGGGCATGGGAATATAAGGTCAGCGGGACCGTGGAGACAGTAAATCCCAAAAAGCGGATCCGGCAGATCCGGATGGTGAAGAATGTTATACAATGACGGAATGAGCGTTTTGAAACAGGGTGTCCTGATATGGGTTTGAAGTGCTTCGCAGAGAAAAGTAACATTCAGAGAGTTCAGGGGGAAAGAGAGGAAAAAACGATGCAGGTAGATTACAAGAGGGATTTAAACCACAATTATATGATCATTCGCAAGGAAGGAGAACCCGATGCAGCGTCTTATCAGATCCGGATGCTGCAGACGAACTCCATATCCGGAATTCTGGAATGCCGGATGAATAAGATGGATAACTGTACGTTGTTTTATTACGACATTACATCGAGGCAGGCGTTGAATTCTCTGTATGATCATCGACAGGTAGGATGTGGTTTCCTGCGGATGTTGTTTCAGCAGCTGATGAAAGTCCTGGAGGAACTGGGCAGCTACCTTCCGGATCCGGATGGCCTGATCCTTGCGCCCAATACTGTTTATCTGACAGCGGAACCACTACAGTTCAGTTTCTGCTATCTGCCGGGGGAAAAGCATTCCGTCAATGATCAGATGCGGGAACTGATGGAATACTTTCTTCCGCGTCTGAACCATCAGGAGCCGGAAACCGTGGTGTTGGGGTACGGCCTGTATAAGACAATTTCCGATCCCGAATGTTCACTGGAACAGATACGGACACTGTTGTCCCGGGAGAGCGAGCTTCTTGCGCAGCCGGAACCCTTTGCGGAGGAAAAACAGGAAGTGAGCGAAGAGAAGGAAGGGATGCGTCAGAAAGCGATGGAATCTTTCTTTTCCGATGATGAGGAAGAGGAAGAAGAAAAAGAAAGTATCGTCTGGACCGTGGCGGTTATCGTCGGCGGCCTGGCAGTTTTAGGTCTGGTGGTTTACTTGATGTATGCCATGGATGTTCCGGCGTTTATGTATCTGATCCTTCTGGCTGCTGCCGCTGTTTCTATTCTGGCGATTGCGCTGTGGATCAAAAAGAAAGAGCGGGCGGAAGAGAAGGAAATGTTTCCGTTTCTGGAAAGCGGCCGGGAAGGGATAGAGAACTCAGAGAAAAACCCGGATCTGCATATGGATCGTGCAGACAGTGAGCAGAAAATTTTCGAAAGAAATACGGAAAGAAACAGAGGACAGGATATTTTTGTGAGAAATACTGACAGAATGGGGCAAATGGAGCAGGCAGACAGGAAGCGGCAGGAAGAAGCAGAAAAACATTTGCGGGAAACGGCCTCGCATCTTCTCTATCAGAAAACAGAACCGCTCTTTATACAGCGCCACAAAGAAAATTTCCGCCTTGTCCCGGTATCCCACACGGAACTTCCGGACATTGCCATCAGCAAAGAGGAGACGACGATCGGAAAGCTGGGAACAGTTGCAGATGTTGTGATCCCCTTTCCCACCGTCAGCAGACTCCATGCGAAAATCCACTATGCGCAGGGAATTTGTCTTCTGACGGATTTGAATTCCTGTAACGGAACTTATGTCAATGAAGTTCAGCTGGAAGGCGATATCCCGAGAAAACTGGAGGACGGCGACGAGATTGCCTTCGCGGATATCAAGTATCAATTCTATGAAAGATAAGAAAAATTTCTCAGGTAACGGCCGGATGCCGGTTACAGTTCAGCTGGCTGAACTGTAACCGGGACTCATGAAGAACTGTACGAAAACCTTGCAATGAAAACCGTAATCTCCTATAATATGAGGTGTTTTCAGGATTGTGTGCGCACGAAGTGCGGAGCAATCCGTGTTTCATGTCCGTTTATCGGGCAGCATATAACGGCAACTCATAATATAAAAAATACAGAATGTGTTCAGCGGGCAAGATCCGGAATGCATTGATCAGAAAGGAGAATTATGAGTCGGCAGGAATATTATGACTCCAACGAAGATTTTCTGGAGCGGATATGGAGAAACCCCAAAAACATGCTGAATCTCGTTGTGATCGCTGTTAACATACTGGTCTTCGTGTTGGTAACCGTCACCGGAGGAACAGATGATATGGAAAATATGATACACTGGGGCGCTGCCTATACTCCGCTGATCCGAGAGGGAGAAACCTACCGCCTGTTTACCAGTATGTTTCTTCACTTTGGGATCGAGCATTTGTTCAGCAATATGCTTCTGCTGCTGTTTGTGGGAGATTATCTGGAAAAGAACGCCGGGAAAGCGGCATATATTGCGGTTTATTTCCTGGGCGGGTTGACCGGAAGCGTATGCTCTTACCGGTATGAACTCTCGGAAGGCCGGGCGGTGGTCGCGGCGGGAGCGTCAGGTGCGATTTTTGCGGTTCTTGGCGCGATCGTGGTTCTGATGATACTGAACAGGGGACATCTGGAAGATCTGTCGCTGAAAAGACTTGCCATAATGATCGTTCTGACCTTGCTGGTCGGCGTTCAGTCAAGCAACGTTGACAATTTTGCCCACATCGGCGGCTTTGTCGGCGGGATCGTGGTTATGCTTCTGTTGTCGCCGTTTTATCTGTTGAGAAAAAAACGGTAGAAGATATGTGTATCACTCACGTTCTATTCTCTGTGAAATCAGAGAAAATGAACGTGAGTGTTTTTTTATCCTGAAGGACTTTTACCTTTACAGGAATATCTTCCCGAAGTCTCGATGGAACACATCCTCTGTTTTTCCTTTAGACCGGGGACACTTCGGTAAGATCGCTTATAGACTGCGATACCTTCACTGAAAAACTTTCGGGTGAGGCTGTTTCGCACAGAGTCAGGCTACCGGAAGTGAGACTGTAAACGTTGTCCCCTGACCGGGAGCGGATTCCACGGAGATCGTTCCCCGGTGAGCCGAAACAATCTCACGGCAGATTGCCAGCCCGAGTCCGGTCCCGTTTTTCTTGTGGGTGACGAACAGATCGAACAGTGTCGGAAGATATTCTTCCGGAATCCCGCAGCCGGTGTCCTGTACCTGAAGGATGACATTGTCTCCGTCGCAGGAGACGGAGATCAGGATCGTTCCGCCGTCGGGCATGGATTCCGCTGCGTTGCGGATCAGGTTCGAGAACAGCTGTTGAAATTTGGTCTTGTCAATGGGAATTCTCGGAACTGCGGACTGTTTGGAAAGCTGGAGCTCGATCCCCTGCTCTTCCAGCAGAACACTCGCCGATGCGGTGATACTCTGAAGTAAGAGATAGGGATTCAGGTCTTCGGTGTTTGCTGTGTGTGAATGATTGTAAGTGGACAGTTCATCCAGCAGGAGCTTCAGGTAGTCCATGTTCTCCTCAATCTTGAGATAACAGCTGTCCTCCTTCAGTTCCGGATGGTTGGCCGCCAGCAGCTGAAGAAAGCTGTTGATCAGTGCGACGGGATTTCGTATTTCATGAGATATCTTTGAGAGCATCAGGTAACATGCATTCTCTTCGGGATTTGTCTGAGATTGTCTGGACATAAGAAAAACCTTCCTTAAAAAATATTTGGCGCGGGCCGTCTGAATTGTTTTCAGTTTAACATTTTTGAAAGAATATAGCAACGAAAAAGGTATTGCATAATCGGACGGAATGGGACAAAATAGTAAGAAGATAAGGAAAAATCAGCTGTCTGCATAGCACCGGCGGGTGTCCGGTCTGCCGCGAAGCAGTCTTTCATGGCAGCGCGTCGTAACCGTTTGGGCGGCGGATCTGCTGCGTTCGGGTAAGGAAGAAACGGCGGTGGAGATTGTTCATTTCCGCGGAATGTGCTATAGTATCAGGTAAGAAGGCGCCGGAAAAAAGCGCCGTAAATGACAGGAGGAAAAGAGAATGGACTGTATTTTTTGTAAACTTGCAAATGGAGAAATCCCGACAGCTACTTTATACGAAGATGATGATTTCCGGGTAATCCTGGACCAGGGGCCGGCGACGAAGGGCCATGCGCTGATCCTTCCGAAAAAACATTATGCAAACATCTATGAACTCCCGGAGGAGCTGGCAGCGCGGGCGATGGTACTGGCGAAAAGAATGGCCGGGACAATGACAGAGGCGCTGAACTGTGACGGATTTAATCTCGTTCAGAATAACGGAGAAGCGGCAGGCCAAACAGTCTTTCATTTTCACATGCACCTGATTCCAAGGTATAATAATGATCATGCAGGGATCACATGGAATCCGGGAACGCTGGAAGAAGACGTAAAGGAAGAAATCCTTGCGGCGGTCAAGGAGAAGATCTGAAAAGCGGAACGAAAGTAACCGTTCGGCAGAAGAACTGTTACGGATGAGAACGCAATGTGCCTGGACGATCGTTTCTGCTGTGCAGAGAGGATCGCTCAGGCACATTCCGACAGTACAATTTATTTCTGGCATTCCTGGATCAGAGAAATGATTTTCGCGATGGAATCCGTGTGGCTGCTGTGAGCCATGGCGTCGATATATTTCTGGCGGTTCTGGTAGAGACTTCGAATGGTATCCAACAGCTTTTCTGAAGTCAGTTCTTCCTCCTCGAGAACCATGCTGTAACCCTGTTTCTCGAAGGAACGGGCATTCAGGATCTGATCGCCACGGCTGGCATTGGCTGACAGCGGGATCAGCAGATTCGGCTTTGCGAGCGCGCTGATCTCACAGATCGCGTTTGCACCGGCTCTGGAAATGACGAGATCCGCCAGGGCAAACAGGTCCGGCAGTTCTTTTTTGATATATTCAAACTGCACATAACCTTCGGTGTTCTCCAGCGACTGGTCCAGTTTGCCTTTGCCGCAAAGGTGAACCACCTGAAATTCTTTCAGAAGTTCCGGAAGAATTCCACGAACCGCATTATTGACAGCGACAGAGCCGAGACTTCCGCCGATGACAAGGATGACAGGTTTTCCGGCAGTGAAATTACAAAATTTCATCCCCTGGAGTTTGTTTCCGGAGAGCAGTTCCTGGCGGATCGGTGTACCGGTCAGAACCGCTTTGTCAGCGGGCAGGCAGTCGACGGTCTCAGGGAAATTACAGCAGACCTTTGAAGCTGCCGGGATACAGAGCTTATTCGCCAGGCCGGGGGTCATATCGGATTCATGGATGATCGCCGGGATTTTTCTTCTTTTTGCGGCAATGACGACGGGAACGCTGACAAAACCGCCTTTGGAGAAGACGATATCCGGGTGCAACTGTTTCAGCAGTTTGCTTGCCTCCGAGAAACCTTTCAGTACGCGGAACGGGTCGGTAAAGTTTTTCGGGTCAAAATAACGGCGCAGTTTTCCCGAGGAGATGCCATAATAAGGAATCTTTAAATCTTCAATTAATTTTTTCTCGATTCCGTCATAGGAGCCGATATAAGAAATCTGGTATCCCAGCTCCTGAAGTCGTGGAATCAGGGCTATATTTGGTGTAACATGGCCGGCAGTGCCGCCGCCAGTGAGTACAATATGTTTCATGGAAAATCCCTCCCTGTGGTTTGGTCATGGCTTTATTATCACCTGCCGTTCGGGAAATGTCAAGCCGTCGAAGGGGGGAGGATCCGATGAAATGTGATGGTTCAACAACGGAACCGTTATTTGTGAAATGTGACAGCCAGCTGCTGTTCACGAATGTGAAGGATAATGGCAGCTGAAAAGGATTCTGTCCGTCAGCGGAGGGAACCGGCACAGTGAGACAGACTGCGGCGCAGAGCCAGGTGAGGATGAAGAGAGTAATGGATAAGAGTGGAAAGAAACAGGAACAGAAAAACGAACAGCAGCAGGGGCAGAAGAACAGAGTCGCCGAGGCGATCCTGCGGGCCCGGGACAGGGAAATGCAGCAGGAACCCACGGAGGAGAAATTGCCGAGCTTAAGCCCCGAGGAATATGAGGATATGTATCAGAAAATTCTCATCCGGCTGAGAGCAGAAGGTCTGATGGAAGAGGACGATTCTGAGGATAGCCGGGAAGAGAAACCTGCCGGGTCTGCGGCATCCGGAAAATCCGAGACAATGGAAGTGTCAGAAAAGAAATCCTCAAAACGGGAGAAAGAACAACTGTCCGAAGAAGAGAAAGAAGCAAACGAAGAGAAGAAGGAAGAAAAACGGCGCGAAACAGCGGAGAAGACAGAAGCGGCAAGGGAAACGAACGATCTGCATGAAAAATCTTTGGAGGAAGAGAAAAGAGCGGAACGGTTGGAGATCGCGGAACATCTCCGGCATTCCGAGACAAAGGAACGTTCCGGAGCGGCCGGGAACAGTGAGAACGAGAACAGCGAGGACGGAAAAGCCGGACAGAATACAGTTCAGAGTATTCACGGGAAAGCCGGTCAGAACGCTCGCGGAAAAAATGGAAAGAATTCCGCCAAATCGACAAAAATCCGCTGGTTCCAGAAAAAGGCAGTCAAAGTTGCTGGAGTGTGCCTGATCGCCGGCGCGGCTGTTTTTGGATTATCTATGACCAGTGAAGCGAATCGCTTGCTGCTGATGCAAACGGCAAATGAGGTGCTTGGGACTGGAGATCTGATGCAGACGAATAACGATGATGATCGATTGCGGTCAGTCGGAGATGAATATGAGGCACGGGAAATTATTACGGATACTTTAAATGTTCAGGTGCCGGATTTTTTATATTTGCCGGAAGGAATGTCATATCAAAGTTATCAGATTTTTAGTGAGGTTGGTTATGCTAAGATAGCATATTCCTATCAACATGGATTTATATATCTGACTGTGTCCAACAGTCTGACAGATATGTCTCAGGGAGATGTAAAGGAAAACCAGAATGTTTCAGAAGAAATAGAGACATTAAATGGAAAAATGGATTTTGTAATAAAAGAAATGGAAGAGAGTAAAGGCCAATACATTGCAACCTGGAACTATAAAAATGCATCTTATAGTATTTTTGGTGAGGTCTCACGGGACGAATTAATAAAAATTTTAGAAAAAATTTCATACGGGATGTAAATTTTGACGTTTTGAATCGCTTTATATAGTGTAGTGCTAAAATTTAAAAGAAGGAGGGCAGATGAAAAAGACATTTGGCAAATGGGGTTGTATTTTGGCAGTGTTTATTGGAGTTCTTACACTATCGCTAACTCAGAAGGAAGTCTATGCGGAAGAACCTGAATATCTGGGACAAGTTATTGATGGCTCTGTTTTGACAGAGGATAATGAGGCAGAAGATTATCAACAGGTAAGACTTCGTAATAGTTATTTAGCACATGGTTTTATAAAAATAACAAATAATGGAAATGGTGTTGTAGGCATTGGAGGTAGTACAGATTGCTTTGTAACTTCAGATGTTGTAAAACTAAATATCTATTTGGAGCGTTCTAAAGGAGATACGGGTTTTTACAGTTATAAAAGCTTTGAATATACAGCGTATAATACGTATACGTTAGGAAAAAGCTTTAATTATGCGGTAGAAAAAGGTTATTATTACCGACTTCGTGGTTACCACTACGCATCGAAAAACGGCGTAGGCGAAAACCTGATTTCCGTTACCGACGGCATCTACATCGGCTAAACAGCACCCCAAAACAATCATTCATGTCCTTTCGGGTCTTTCGATCATGAATGATGCGAATGGAAAGCGCAGACGAAAGTACCAAGTGATGAATCCTGTGAAATGCGCGATGAACTGACACTACACCGCAGTGAAACGTCCAAGAGCAAACGCCAAGAATAAAAAAATACAAAAGAAAGAACCAAAATGTTCCACAAGTTCCATGAAAGGGCATCTGTTCAGGATTCCAATCCAAACTCGCACGGAAACCGAAGAAACAAAGAAGATCTCAGATCGTAACCCCATATCATGTGAATGAACACTTTGGACGACTTGTGTCCTGACCGGGAGGATGTCGGGACATTCCAGAGAGGCTTTACATAGAGGTGTGCCTGGAAGGCAGAGGGCTAAAAATGTCTTCGGGTACACCACCAAGACTCGTTTTCAAACGGATGGAAGTCTCGTGATTTTTTGATTCTAAACGTATATCGAGTGAACAGTAGGGCTGCCGCACTGATAAGGGCAAATCAGTGTGGGCAGCCTTATTCTCGCGAACAACGCGCCAAACGGACATGATCGTATGTCCGTTTGGTGGTGCTGTGTGCCGGCGGCACACGGTTAGCACCGATCGAAACGAAGTGTAGACCTGCCGCGAGGGTCAAAAATCCCGCAGCCTGCTGCGGGGTTTTTCATTTCATTCCCTCAGGCAGCAAACCGCGATGGATGTCCCGTAGCTTGCTGCGCTTCTCTGACTTTTGATAAATCCACTTGAATCTATACATTTTCAAAAATTTCGTATATACTGTTAATATAAAACTGTAAATACGGAAATGTATCATTGAATTTCTGCAACAATTCAGTCCGGTCCGTGTATTTGCTGCACAGACTGTAGGAAAACACAGAGCCAGTGGCATCCCATCGCGAAGTGGTTTCTCGTGGATGGCTGCCGTAACGTTTCATCCGGCTGGACGGTTGCAAATTTCAGATCAAAGGGGGCTTGAAATATGCGTATTACGTTTTTGGGGGCGACACATGAAGTGACCGGCAGCTGTTATTATATCGAGGCAGCCGGAAAAAAATTTCTGGTAGACTGCGGAATGGAGCAGGGGCCGCAGCTGTATGAGAATAAGCCGATCCCGGTTCCCGCGTCGCAGCTGGATTTCGTGCTGATCACACACGCGCACATCGACCATTCCGGAAATCTTCCTATGATATATGCGCATGGTTTTCGGGGAGACGTCTATATGACGGAGGCGACCGTGGACCTGTGCAACATTATGCTTCGTGACAGCGCGCACATTCAGATGTCGGAGGCAGAGTGGAAGAACAAACGGAACCGGAGAGCGGGCAAAGAGGAATACGTTCCGCCTTATACGATGGAAGACGCCCTTGGTGTGATCAAACACCTGATCGGTTTTCCTTATGACAAGCGTGTGGAACTGGCGGATGGGATCCGGGTGCGGTTTGTGGATGCCGGACATCTGCTTGGCTCCGCGAGCATTGAACTGTGGCTGACGGAGGACGGCGTCACGAAAAAGCTGGTATTCTCGGGGGATATCGGAAATCTGGATCAGCCGCTGATCAACAATCCTCATTATGTCAGTGAGGCGGATTATGTGATCATGGAATCCACATATGGAGACCGCAGTCACGGAGAGCGGCCGGACTATGTGACGGAGTTGGCAAAAGTGATCCAGGAAACCTTCGACAGGGGAGGAAATGTGGTCATCCCGTCCTTCGCAGTGGGCAGGACGCAGGAGATGCTGTATTTTTTGAGAGAGATTAAGGAGCGCAGGCTGGTACAGGGTCATGGGAACTTTCCTGTCTATGTGGACAGTCCTCTGGCGGTGGAGGCGACCAATATCTTCAAGGATCACGAGCAGGACTGCTATGATTCTGCCGCGGCGGAACTCCTGGCTCAGGGGATCAACCCGATCCAGTTTCCTGGCCTGAAGCTGAGCATTACTTCCGATGAGTCCAAGGCGATCAATCTTCAGGATTATCCCAAAGTCATCATCTCCGCCAGCGGAATGTGTGACGCCGGGCGTATCAAGCACCATCTGAAACATAATCTGTGGAGAAAGGAGTGTACGATCCTGTTTGTCGGCTATCAGGCGGCGGGAACCCTCGGCCGTCATCTGCTTTCAGGGGCGACGGAAGCCAAGATCCTGGGAGAGGAGGTCCAGGTAAACGCCAGGATCTGTCAGCTTCCTGGCGTCAGCGGCCATGCGGACAATGAGGGACTGATGCAGTGGGCGTCTCACTTTAAAGTAAAACCGGAACAGGTATTTGTCACTCACGGGGAAGATAAGGTTACGGAACTTTTTGCCGAGCGGCTGAGAAAAGAACTGGGATATTCCGCGATGGCGCCGTTCTCGGGCACAATGTACGACCTGGCGGCGGGAGTCTTTCTGGAAGTACCCAGAGGCGTGCCGTATGAGAAGAAAGTTACGTCCACGTCGATCCGCGGGACCGGAAATCCTGTCTTTGACCGTCTTGTGGCGGCGGGACAGCGTCTGCTGGCTGTGATCCAGAGAAATAAAGGCGGAGCGAATAAGGATCTGTCCAAGTTTGCGGATCAGATCAACAGTCTCTGCGACAAATGGGACAGATAGGCCGGTCATGAAAAAACCGAAGGAGATACAACCGCATTGGCGGCGTCTCCTTCGGCTTTTCTCACGTTCCTTTTTTTTAAAATACCAGCGGGATTGCCGCAGCTTACTGCTTTGCGGATTCCAGCGCTTTGGCGAGCTGATCCGGACATGAGGTTCCGCGTCCGTTGCAGTCGGTGCCTTTCAGGCGCTTGATCACTTCGTCAGCATCCATTCCCTCGACCAGAGATGCGATTCCCTTGGTATTTCCGTTGCATCCGCCGACAAACTGAACGTTATGTACTTTATTATCCTCTGTGATCTCAAATAAAATCTTGCGGGAACAGGTTCCCTTTGTTGTGTATTCCATGTTCAGGTTCCTCCTTCGTTTGAATATCGTCTGTTTTACCGGAAATGCGTCTGAAAATTTATTCCCGCGGGCAACAAGCCAAGCGGACATGCTTGCATGTCCATTTGGCGATTGCCGCGAGGGTCAAAACCCCGCAGCTTGCTGCGGGGTTTTGACTTCTATGATCCGCGCATCCCACGGTATTATAACACGGAAAAGAAAAATATACCACAATTTGTGGAGATATGTTAAGATAAAGGGTAACAGTACAGCTGTTCAGCCAGCCGGAGGGTGACGCAAAGTGACTGTTCGGCCGGCTGAACGGTTGCAGTTAAAAGGATGATACTGTGCACGAACAACAGATGTGCAGCTGTATGCCATCCGGAAGATTAACAGAAAGAGGTTGAGGAAAGACATGAATAAAATAGGAATCATCGGGGCAATGGAGATCGAGGTTGCCAGGTTAAAGGAAATGATGACAGACGTTACCGTGACGGAGAAAGCGTCCATGGAGTTCAACGAAGGTCTGCTGAATGGGAAACCGGTGGTAGTGGTCCGCTCCGGGATCGGAAAGGTAAACGCCGGGATCTGTACGCAGATCCTTGTGGACGTCTTTGGCGTTGACGGCGTGATCAACACCGGTGTGGCAGGATCTCTTCGAAGCGAAATCAACATCGGGGATATCGTCGTGTCCACAGACGCGGTTCAGCACGATATGGACGTTACCGCGCTGGGTTATACGAAAGGACAGATCCCGCAGATCGATGTGTTCGGATTTCCGGCGGACGAGACGATGCGGAAGATCGCTGCGGAAGCATGCCGGGACGTAAATCCGGATATTCAGGTATTCTCCGGGCGCGTGCTCAGCGGAGATCAGTTTGTCTCCGACAAGGAACTGAAGAAAACGCTGGTGGGAGAACTGGACGGTTTCTGCACAGAGATGGAGGGCGGAGCCATCGCCCAGGCGGCCTATCTGAACGGCATCCCCTATGTGATCCTGCGCGCGATCTCCGACAAGGCGGACGACAGCGCCACGATGGATTATCCGGAATTTGAAAAAAAAGCGGCGCAGCATTGTGTCAATTTGACACAGGAAATGGTGAAACGCTTGTAAAACCGCTGTTTTCGCAGGAGAACGGTTCCTTTTTCCGGGAATTTGACGAACGATTTTTATTTTCAAATCCGCGATCGCAGGCTTATAATGTTCCCATGCCGGGCCCGGCAGAAAATAAAAAATAGGGGGCAAAAGAATGCTGCAGACATGCATGAATCAGAATCTGTTCTTGTACGCAATGATAGCGGCAGGCATCGCAGGGGTATGGTGTCTGTTCTGGAGTAACCATTTTTACAGCAAGGCGATCAAGGATCTGAGACGGCTGGACAAGCCCAGACTGAAATGGACAGGCCAGCTTTTGCAGACGGTGAAGGAGCGGAAGGAGCCGATTGCGAATCTGGGGGCATTCCTGCGCAGTCAGGTAGCCCGGGGGCGAAGTGCCGGGATTGGGGTACAGGCCCTGAAAGCGGGGAGCCAGAATGCGGCGGCAGTGACCTTTGCGATTCTGGCGTTCAGCATCCTTGTGATGTATCTTTATGAGTATGAGACGTATCTTTGGGTTCAGTATGCAGTGGCAGGAGGCGTGATCATCTGCGGTCTTCTGCTTTTACGGATAAATTTTGATTTTTCGGGAAAAGAGGAGATCCTTCTGGACGGATGGACCGACTATCTGGAAAATGAGATGCAGGGGAAAAAGCAGCCGGCGTATGCGCCGATGACCGGAGAGGTTCGGGAGAAGGGAAAAACGGACGCTCCGGTGCGGGAGACGTCCCGGAATGCGAAAGAAGAGGAGCAGATCAGCCAGGTGCGGGAAGGGATTCGTCAGACCGCCGCGGCCGACAGCCGTTTTTCCGGAATGCTCACTCCCGAGGAGGAAAAACTGATGCGGGAGATCATCCGGGAATATATAAAATGAGCATGTGATTGTGAAAATACGAACGGCGGCAGTTGCACGAAAATTTCAGGCCGGTGCGTGCAAAAGACTTGATAAAGAAGAGTGAATTTGCTACACTAGAATTGTGTGGCAGACCCATGGAATGACGGCCTTTCATATAGATTTGTCACTGCAAAGCAAAAATGCAAAAATAAATGCAAAGGAGTAAAGTGTTATGGGAGCAAAAGTTACATTTGACTATTCAAAGGCAGCAGGATTTATCCGCGAAAACGAGATGGCATCCTTTGAGCAGATCGCCAATTCTGCCAAAGAAGTCCTGACGTCCAGAAGCGGCCAGGGAAATGATTTTCTGGGATGGATCGACCTGCCGGTAGATTATGATAAAGAGGAGTTCGCACGCATCAAGGAGGCGGCGAAGCAGATCCAGAGTGATTCCGACGTCCTGCTCGTGATCGGTATCGGCGGTTCCTATCTGGGCGCCCGTGCAGCGATCGAATTCCTCCGCCACGGCTTCTACAATAACATTACGAAGGAGCAGAGGAAAACTCCGGAAATTTACTATGTTGGAAACAGCATCTCCAGCAGCTATATCCAGGGACTGATCGATGTGATCGGAGACCGTGATTTCTCGATCAACATGATTTCCAAATCCGGAACTACCACAGAGCCTGCGATTGCGTTCCGTGTCTTTAAGGAGATCCTGGAAAAGAAATATGGCAAGGAAGGCGCAGCGAAACGTATCTATGCCACCACAGACAAGGCGAAGGGAGCCCTGAAACATGTGGCGGATGAGGAAGGATACGCGACCTTCGTGGTACCGGACGATGTAGGAGGACGTTTCTCCGTTCTGACAGCAGTAGGTCTTCTGCCGATCGCAGTGTCCGGCGCGGATATCGACCAGCTGATGGCAGGCGCTGCTTCCGGAAGAGAACTGGCTTTAAATACTCCGTTTGCTGAAAATGATGCAATGAAATATGCGGCAGTCCGCAACATCCTGCACCGCAAAGGCAAAGCGGTGGAGATCCTTTGCAATTATGAGCCGAGCCTCCACTATGTATCCGAGTGGTGGAAACAGCTGTTCGGCGAGAGCGAAGGAAAGGATCAGAAGGGAATCTTCCCGGCGTCTGTAGATCTGACCACGGACCTTCACTCCATGGGACAGTTTATTCAGGATGGTTCCAGAATTATGTTTGAGACGGTCATGAATGTGGAGAAATCCCGTGTGGAACTGACGATCAACGAAGAGCCGGTAGATCTGGACGGCCTGAATTATCTGGCCGGAAAGACTGTAGATTTTGTCAATAAGAGCGCGATGAACGGAACGATCCTGGCGCATACCGACGGAAATGTGCCGAATCTGATGGTAA
Source organism: Candidatus Fusicatenibacter merdavium (assembly GCA_019115005.1). Taxonomy (GTDB): domain Bacteria; phylum Bacillota; class Clostridia; order Lachnospirales; family Lachnospiraceae; genus Fusicatenibacter; species Fusicatenibacter merdavium. The sequence continues at coordinate 38,675 of DXEK01000150.1, forward strand.
ACATTCCGGAGCAGAACGAGTTTTATCTGGGACAGCTGTTCTACTTCTTCGAGTTTGCCTGCGGAATCAGCGGCTATGTATCCGGCGTGAACCCGTTCAACCAGCCGGGCGTTGAGAGTTATAAGAGGAATATGTTCGCTCTTCTCGGAAAACCGGGTTATGAGGAAGAGCGCGAAGAACTGCTGAAGAGACTGTAAGAGATCCGAAGGATCCGGACAGGTCCGGAAAGCAGAAGAAGCGTCCATGAAAACAGGCATGTGCCCGGAGAGCGGAAGATCAAGCCCGGCCAGGGAAAACGTATGGAGACAGCGCCCGGTCAGAGGAAAAAGGTCCGGTCCGGATGTTCTCTGTAATCGGCGCTGTATGAGAAAGAGAAAACAGAGTGGAAACGGGAGGAACAACGTTCGAAGGCACATGGACACATAGAACTGAATAAGGAAAAAGCAGCCGCCCGGGAATCGGACCTTTCCAGATTCCCGGGCGGTTTTTTTGATATGCCCGGCAAGCGATGCTGCCTACCGCTGGCACGCAGCGCCATTTGCCGGGCAGCGGACAGTGAGCGAATGCTGTGAACTGGTCTGCGATACACCTGGCAAGCGGCTGCCGTGCCTGCACAAAGTTTTCCATACGGTCATTTCGCAGTAGGAACGAAAAGGTAAATATTTGTCCAGTATTTCATATCAATTTGCGGGAACTTTTCCGGCTGAGATGTTACAATGAATTTATAAATCCCGGTGCGATGTGCAGATGACAGGAACGAAAGTTTGCAGCAGGTTTATAACAATCCGGTCAACTGCACATCTGCAAAGTTTCAGACGCGCCGGAATGCAAGGATCAGTCTGTACAAAACGAAGAATATGGGAGGCAAAAACAGAATGAGATTTTTTGAAACACAGGGGGACGCCCTGATCTTCCGCCAGGACGGCGAGACCGTAAGAGTAGAACCATGGATGCCGGACAGTCTGAGAGTCCGCGCGGGCCTGCTCAGTGATCTGGAGCAGGGGAGTGTTGCCCTTCTTCCGAAACAGGAGACGGAGGCGGCGATTGAGATCGAAGAGATGAGAGCCACGATCACCAACGGCAAGATCACGGCAGTTCTGGAGGTTCAGCCCTGGGGGAATGCGCTGCAGATGACTTTCTGCAATCAGAAGGGAGAGGTACTGCTGAAAGAGATTTCCAACGGCGGAGCGCTGAGCCTGAGGGCAAGGCATTACAAGACGCTTCCGGGAGGAAATTTTCATCTGAAGGCAAGTTTTATCTCCGATCCGGAGGAGAAGATTTACGGAATGGGACAGTATCAGCAGGAGAGGATGAACCTGAAGGGGTGTAATCTGGAACTCGCCCACCGGAATTCTCAGGCGAGCATACCGTTTTATGTGTCCAGCCTTGGCTACGGCTTTCTGTGGCACAATGCGGCCATCGGAGAAGTACATTTCGGCACTAACACCACCGAGTGGGTGGCGGAGAGCACAAAACAGCTGGATTACTGGATCACAGCCGGGGATAATCCCCGGGAGATCGAGGAAAAATACACACTGGCAACAGGAAGAGTTCCGATGATGCCGGAGTATGGGCTTGGCTTCTGGCAGTGCAAGCTGCGCTATTACAATCAGGAGCAGGTCCTGAATATTGCCCGGGAGTATAAGAAGAGAAACATTCCGGTGGATGTGCTTGTGATTGACTATTACCATTGGCCGCGCTGCGGCGATTACCGGTTTGACGAGGAATATTTCCCGGATCCGGCGGCGATGGTGAAGGAGCTGAAGGAGATGGGGATCGAGACGATGGTTTCCATCTGGCCGCAGATCGACTGGAGAAGCGAGAATTACGAAGAGATGAAGCAGCAGGGACTTTTGGTCAAGGCCAATTCCGGGGTGGATGTACAGATGGTTTTCCACGGAAACAATGTCTTCCTGGACGCGACGAACCCCCGTACCAGAAAGTATGTGTGGAATAGGATCAAAGAGAATTACGCAGATCTGGGGATCAAAACGTTCTGGCTGGATGAGGCAGAGCCGGAATTTACGACCTATGATTTCGAGAGTTACCGGTATTTTGCAGGTCCGGTGGCAGAGGTGGGCAATATCTATCCGAGAGAGTATGCCCGTATGTTTTATGAGGGACAGAAGGAGAACGGCCAGGACGATATCGTGAACCTTGCCCGCTGCGCGTGGGTCGGCAGCCAGAGATACGGTGCGCTGGTATGGTCCGGGGATATCTTTTCCAGCTGGGAGGATTTCCGAAAACAGATCTGCGCGGGACTTCACATGGGACTCTGCGGCATTCCCTGGTGGACGACGGATATCGGCGGATTCCACGGTGGAAACATCGAGGATGAAGGGTTCCGGGAACTTCTCGTGCGCTGGTTCCAGTTCGGAGCGTTCTGTCCGGTCATGAGAATCCACGGCAACCGCGATCCCCATGAGAAGATCATTAACAAGGCAGGAGAGGAGCGCGAGTGGACGGGTGCGGACAATGAGGTTTGGAGCTTCGGCGAGGACAATTATCCGATCCTGGTGAAATATATTCAGCTTCGCGAGGCCATGAGAGATTATACCCGTTCCGTTATGCGAGAGGCTCACGAGAAAGGCCATCCGGTCATGCGGACGCTGTTTTATGAGTTTCCGGAGGATGCAGAGTGCTGGGATATCACGGATGAGTATATGTTCGGATCAGACATCCTGGTTGCGCCGGTGGTACAGCCGGATGTGAGAACGAGAACCGTCTACCTGCCGGCGGGCGCATCCTGGACAGACATCAGCGACGGAAAGATGTATGAGGGCGGACGCGCCTATGAGATCGATGCGCCGATCGAAAAGATCCCGGCCTTCCTGCGGGATGGGCATCAGAGTGAACTGATCGGTAAGATCTGACGGAATGATCAATAAAAAGAGATGTCCCTGAAAGCAGAACACATCCGGCATCGGATCAGAGGATCTGATGCCGGATGTGTTCTGCTTTCAGGGACATCTCTTGCATTTTCTCTTTTTATTATCTTACAGTTCCGGGAGAAAACGACACTCTTTTTCGGTTAATCTTCCTCGATCACCTGAATCTCCAGAAAATCAAATTCGATTTCCTCGATCCAGTTATCCTGACGGAATTTTGTCTTGCTGTGACGCTTGAAATCCGTGATATTGGAATCCAGCCAGATCGGAACGGCAAGATTCCATGCGTCGCAGATGCTGTTCAGTCCGCGGAAAATTTTGTGGGTACGGGTTTCCGATGTATCGTCACAGACAACCATGTCTTTGAGCGTGTGATTTTTGTGAACCAGCCGGCCCCAGAGTCGAAACATATTCTTCGGTCCTTTCTGAAAAAAGTGTAACGGTTTATCCGGCGGAACAGCTGCCAAAAAAGTACTTTTCTGTGGCTGACCGCCCGGAGCAGTGATTACCTTTCTGATACTATATCATGTTGTGAAAAGTGTGTCAAACAGGAACCTTTCACCCTTGTCCCCCAGTGGAAATTATAATATACTACTAAAAGAATCCTCTGCTTGCCGTAATCTTAAAATAACCTTAAGACTTTTCCACGGCGAAATAAAAATTTCATTGCTAAGATATTCATGCAAAACAAAAACAACAGGTCTGGTTTGTGATACATGCGGTATGATAGAATCTGACGTAACAGTTCAATTGTTGAACGATTGCGCTCTGCGTGTATCGGACGGAATTCCTGTGTGTCTGTTTTGAACGGATCGGAAGAGGGAGCACGTTGCCTTTCTGCCGTTTCCGGGAGCAGTCTGATATCTCATAGCAGAAGCAGAGAGTAAGAGGTCGTCATTCAGCCGGTTCTGCGCATTTGCTGCGCGGACTGTATGAAAAGCGCGGCGCCTGCGGGCATCTGTTCTATTGCGCAGCGGCTTTCTATGGCTGGATGCCGTAACAGTTCAGCCGGCTGAACTGTTACAGGGAGAGAAGACAACTGACAATGGGCAGTTGAAAAAAGAAAAATCAGAGAGGTGAAAAAACTATGTACAACATACTGGTATGCGATGACGATAAGGAGATTGTGGATGCGATTGAGATTTACCTGTCCCAGGAAGGCTATCATATTCTGAAAGCCTATGATGGAATGCAGGCGGTTCAGATGCTCGAGAGGGAGGATATACATCTTCTGATCATCGACGTTATGATGCCGAAACTGGACGGCATCCGTGCGACGCTGAAGATCAGAGAGAAGAGCAGCATCCCGATCATTATCCTGTCCGCGAAATCGGAGGATGTGGATAAGATTCTGGGGCTGAACATTGGCGCTGATGACTATGTGACGAAGCCGTTTAATCCGCTGGAACTGGTAGCCCGCGTGAAGTCTCAGCTGCGGCGGTATACCAAGCTGGGAACAATGCAGGAGCAGGCCAGCGAGAATGTATTTCAGGTCGGCGGACTTGTGGTGAACGACGATCTGAAAGAGGTTACGGTAGAAGGGGAACCGGTAAAGCTGACTCCGATCGAATACAACATTCTTCTTCTGCTGGTCAGAAATCCGGGAAAGGTATTTTCCATCGAGCAGATTTATGAAAATATCTGGAACGAGGAGGCCATCGGTGCGGATAATACGGTGGCGGTGCATATCCGCCATATCCGTGAAAAAATCGAGATAAACCCCAAGGAACCCCATTATCTGAAAGTTGTATGGGGCATCGGGTACAAGATTGAGAAGCTTTAAAAAGGAGAACGGAAAGACAGATGGAAGAGAAGAAGAGGCCTTTTTACAGTGTGCTGGCAAAGACAGTGGTTCTGGTCCTGTGCGCGCTGGGATTCTTTCTTGTTGGATTTTGCGGTATTCTTCTGGGGGATCTGGCGGTTCGGGGCGTTCCGATCGGCAGAGCAAAGACAGACTATGAGAATACGGAAACCTGCGGCATGCGCCTGGTCGGTTATCTTGGCGAGATGCAGGAATTTTACGAGAGCCAGTATAAACTGAACATCAGACAGCGTGCGGACGGAGAGGAAGAACAGGAAGAAGGCGTGGATATCGTCGATTTTGCAGACGGCGCAGTCGGAGCGGAGGGGGATCATACCTTTTACACTCTGACACAGCTTGACAGTCTGAAAAGTTCCATCCTTTCTATGTACAACGATTATATCCTGGAAAGTTCTCAGGAATTTGCAACGAATGATGCCGGTGTTGAAGTCTATCAGGAGGTTTACGGAGAAGAGGAAACGTATGACGAATACGCGGATGCTGCAGAGACTTCGGATATCTACCAGAGGGCGCAGGAAGATCAGAAATCTTATCTGGATGAAGACTATGGTACTATTGTAAATCCGGATGGCAGCGTTACAGACTGTGACGGGATGCGTTTCACTCCGTCTCAGGACACCATCGATTCTCTGATGGAAATCGGGTGTGATTACACAGAGTATTCTTCCCAGTTTCTGTATTTGTATGAAATGGGAGGAACTTATGAGATGGAGGTTCCGAAATCAGGAGTGAGCCTGAGGGACTACGCCGCGGAAAACAAAAGCATATCTCTGTATGATTTATATCAGGGACTGTACAATGCAGTGGAAACTCTGATCGACTATCAGAATGCGGACGGGGACATGAAGGAAGAGACTAACGTCCAGTACTGTATCCAGCTGGAGGACGGAACGATCTACACAAATGTGGACGAATGGAGCCAGGGCTATGAGACGGCGCTCTCGATCCTCAGAGGTTCCGCTTCCCAGGAAGACGGCGGCCAGCTTGTCGGCCTTGCCTATAACCGTGAACTGGGGCATGCGGAATTTCAGGAAAAGACAACCTCTTCCGATATGATGCAGGCGCTTTCCGCCTGGCTGTCTTCTAATAATCTGGTTACGGACAACGAAAAGGTGGTGGTTGCCCTGAACACTGCATGGCCGGTAGCGGATGAGTTTTCCCAGGCTGCAGGTGTGTTTTCTGTATGGGGCGACTGGACGTCGGCGCTGGTGGCGCTTACGGTGATCGGTTCCGTACTGGCGGTGGTCTGTCTGGTGCTTGTGACAGTGCAGGCAGGGCGAAGCTGCCGCGACAGAGAGGTTCATTTGTATTCTTTTGACCGTATGCCTACGGAGGTGTATCTGACTCTGATTTTCCTTCTCGGCTGTCTGGTGTTCTGTCTGCCGGTGTTGGTGATCGGAATAAACTTTGATCAATATCCGGCGATGTATACTGGAAACGGCCAGTATTACTACCGGGATATGCAGGCGTACCGTTCTCTTTTGGCAGGTCTCTTGATCAGTGGAGGGATTATGCTTATGATGCCAAGTTATATGAGCCTGGTTCGCAGGATCAAGGCGAAGAATCTCTGGAACCGCTCCCTGATCCGGAGTATCTATAAAATGTGCCGTGAAGTCTACGACGCCAGAAAAACGTCCCAGAAGATCCTGATCGTTTTTGTGGTCTACGCACTGTTCCAGATCATCTTTCTGAGCTGGTTTGGAACCTTCGGCCTGATCCTGGCGATATTGTTGGATACCATCGCAGCGCTTTACCTGGTGCGCGAGGCAGCCGGACGACAGACGATACGGCAGGGACTCCGGAAGATCGGAAGCGGAGATCTGGAATATAAGATCGATCTGACGACATTGAAAGGCGATAATCTGGAAATGGCCGAGACGGTCAATAATGTAGGAAAAGGGCTTCAGGCAGCGATTCAGGAGCAGATGAAGAGTGAGCGGCTGAAAGCGGATCTGATCACCAATGTGTCTCATGATATCAAGACGCCGCTGACCTCGATCATCAATTACGTGGATCTCCTGAAAAGGGAAGAGATCAGCGACCCGAAGATCAAAGGCTATATCGACATCCTGGATTCCAAGTCACAGCGGCTGAAGCAGCTGACTGAGGATCTGGTGGAGGCCTCGAAGATCAGCTCCGGAAACATTAAGCTGGAGTTCATGAACCTGAACCTGAACGAACTGGTGCAGCAGGTTAACGGAGAGTTCGACGAGCGGTTCCGGGACAAAAACCTGTCGCTGGTGTGTGTGCTGGGCAGCGAGCCGCTGATGGTCCGGGCGGACAGCCGCAGGATCTGGCGGGTGTTGGAGAACCTCTATGTGAACGTGGTAAAATATGCGATGCCGGGCACAAGAGTTTATGTGGACGCGGTAAAACGAAACAATAAGATCGTATTTTCCATAAAGAACATTTCCGAGAATCCATTGAATATCAATGCAGATGAACTGACAGAACGGTTTATCCGCGGCGATGTGAGCAGGAGCACGGAGGGCAGCGGCCTTGGACTCTCCATCGCAAAGAACCTGACGACACTGCAGCACGGAACCTTCCGGATCTACCTTGACGGAGATCTGTTTAAGGTGACGATTTCCTTTGAGGAGGCCAGGGTGCAGAGGAAAGATCCGGTACAGGATGGACCTTTGCGCAGGGAGCAGAGGAAAGAACAGGCAGAAGATCATAGATAAACAAACAAAAAACGATCCCCGGACAGGCGGCCCGCATGTGCAAGGACTACGGTTCCTGTCCGGGGATCATTCTGTCTTATCTGTTGTAAAAAGTGTTCCGTTCGGATCGAGACCGGAAACTTACGTTATTCGGTTTCACTTTCAGATCCGGCGCTGCTGCTGTCCTTACCGGAAACCGTATTCTCCTCCGTCCCGTCTGTTTCCGTTTCGTCAGCAGACGGTTCCGCTTCGCTGGCCGCATCTACGCTCTCTGTGGTAGGATTTCCGGAATTCTCCAGAAAATCCGGAGTGGCCCTGTCCATCGCTTCGAGCACGCGGCTGGATTCTTCCAACTCGGAAAGCTCTTCCTCTTCCTCAGACGGCATATAATATGGAAAGATCTTGTTCACAAAGAACCAAGAATTTGCATATGCAACCACCGCGATCCCCAGGAAGATCATCACGAAGGACACCAGAGACGCCACTGTCGTCGGAGCAAAGATCAGAAGGATCAGTGGCAGCAGGTTGATCACCAGCATAACGATCGTCCACGGCAGATGGCGGATTGACATCAGAAGGGAATTCTTGATCGTCTGTTTGACGGTGTTGTCAAACCGGGAAAGTACCGGAAAAACATACGTGAGAACCATGCCCCAGATGAACAGGATTACGAAGAACACATATCTCAGATAGGTGGAAGGTCCGGTCATCTGGTTGACGAGGAAGATATCCATGACCAGGAAAACTCCGATGAACAGGAAGATCAGCCAGATACCGGTCGCCTGCTTGAAATTCTGGCGCCAGGATTTCCAGTAACTTTTAAATACATACGATTCCTCGTTTTTTACCATTTTCAGAGTTACATAATACAGAGCAGTATAATTGACGCCGATGGTGAAGATCGGGATCGATGTAAAAATAAAGATCAGGTTCATGATCATCAGGTCAAAAACTCTGCTCATGATCTGCGAAAATTTGCTGTCAGGATTGAAAATGCCCATTGATGTGATCCTCTTTTCTATAAAATACTATTGAGTAGTATAGCGAATTTTTGCGGAAATTGCAATGAAGAGAATCTAAAGTTTACGATTCGTCAATGTGTATACCAAAAAAAAATATCTTTGTTTATTTTGCCGTAGACGTTGGGAGTCAATAGGGGGTATAAGCATTATTGCCAAGGTGATTCCGGAAAATTTGTGGAATTGTGGTATGGCTTAAATTCGAACATTTTTGTATACTAAATTCAGTAACAAAAAAGCACTTGTTGTGACTTCATGATTTAAATGATGGACAAGGATTCTAGGAGGATATGAAAAATGGCAAGCTTATCATTACAGCACATTACAAAAAGATATCCAAACGGTTTTGAAGCCGTAAAAGACTTCAACCTGGAGATCGCAGACAAAGAATTTATCATCTTTGTAGGACCTTCCGGATGTGGAAAATCTACCACACTGCGTATGATTGCAGGTCTGGAAGAAATTTCTGATGGAACACTGAAAATTGATGGCAAGGTTATGAACGATGTAGAGCCGAAGGACCGTGATATCGCGATGGTATTCCAGAACTACGCTCTGTATCCTCATATGACCGTATATGACAACATGGCATTCGGACTGAAGCTGCGCAAGATGCCCAAG
>DXEK01000151.1 GCA_019115005.1 Candidatus Fusicatenibacter merdavium
GCTCCACAAAGTCATAAATTTTCATGCAAGCATGAAATTTATGACCTTTTGTCGCTTGTCTCATGGTATTATAGCAAACTATCTGGTCTGAGTTCTGACAAATTTCTGACGATTTATCAAGGAAAATACCGCCCCTGGACGAGCTTATTGTTCCGGGGCGGTACCGTCTGTATCCGATATTTTCATGATCGATTCTCATCGATTGTATCCGGATGTTCATTTTTCTTTCAGCATTTCCAGCAATTTTGCCGGTGTCGGCGGATTGCCTTTGTAAAGAGCCATCATCCGGTAGACTTTTCCTGCCAGCAGCAGACAGAGTACCGAGACGATCAGCACAAGGATCAGAGACACAAATCCCATACCCAGGGACACTTCACCCAGCATGATTCGGCTTGGCGTCACAAGGATCGAGGTGAACGGAACGAAATCCAGCCACTTTGCAAAGCTCCCGCCGCCGATCCCGCCCGCATAAAGCGCTGCGAGGAAGCTGACGATCAGTACCATTGTGAAAGCCACATTGGTGGATGAAAGGTCTTCCGGTTTGCCCGCCGCCGAACCGCCGATTGCGGATAACGAGCAGTACAGGAAAAATCCGGAGACCATCATTACTATGGCAAGCAGGATTCCCGGCACAGTCAGAAGTCCCTGGAATTCTCCCAGCGAGTCAAAGAACAGCAAAAGCAGCATGTCCGAGTCCGGATGGATCATCCGGACAAGCGCGCTGCCGGCAGCAAAACCGCCGATCAGGCATGCCGCGACGATCACAAACTGCAGAACGCTCGCCGCTGTGACTGCAAGCACTTTTCCAAAGACCATCGCTGTCGGCTTCACTGTGACCAGAAACGTGTCCATCAGTTTGGACGTCTTTTCCATGATCACGTTGTTGGCCACGCCCTGTCCGTAGAACAGGACCAGGAAGTACAGGATCATAATGTTCAGATACGGAAGCAGCATTCCCAGTATGTCTCTCATATTCTCCAGCGCAGTCTCGGTTGCCGAGAGCGCTTCATCTCCGACGGTCGTCACCTCTGTGGCTGTCGGCATGAGCAGCTCCGCCGCTGCTGCCGGATCGATGCCGGATTTCTGCAGCAGGATGATCTGAAAATTTGCCTGCAGAAACGCGTTGAGATCGTCGGCGTCGCTTTCTGTAAGAGACGTATGTTCAGGAAGAAGCAAACGCATTTCGTAACCGCTCTGTGTGCCGGCAGACGATCCGTTTTGTGATTCCCCTGCCGCTCCACTCTGCGGTTCCGTCAATAGCAGGATCAGACTTTCTTCCTCCTGGGCGGCCTGTGTTTCGGCTTCCTCCAGGGTATCGCAGGTTGTATAGGAGATCCCGCCGAAAACCTCAGAACCTGCCTGCGTCAGAAGGCTCCAGTCGGCTGTGTCTTCTGTTTCATCAATGACATAGACATTTTTTACAGGGCTGACAGCCACTGTCTCCGCTGCGGAGCCGGAATCGCCTCCGAAATATTCCACGGCCGCCATGATGCCTGCCGGGAGAAGGAAACAGAGCAGGGCAAAAAGAATCGTTCCTGCCAGATATCCCCTGCTCTTTACCTGCCTTTCAAAGGTAAAAGCAAAGACTTTTCCAAGTCCTCTCAGTTCGTTTTTCATATCATTTCTGCTCCTTTCCGGAAGACTGTTCCCTGGCCATCGCAAACATCTGGCGGAAATTCGGCCTGCTGCCCCGGTACATCAGCAGCGCGCGGTACACTCTCGCGCTGAAAACCGCCAGCAGAACGATCACTGCCGCCTGGATCAGCCAGGAAAGCAGAAGGATTCCCAGACTGATATTGCCAAGCACATACTGGACCGGCGCGCAGAATGCGGAGATCACAGGACAGAGACTGGCAAACACATTCAGTGCGTCTCCTCCGATGCTTCCTGCCATAATCGCCACGAAGTATCCGACGAAGATCAGCATTGTGGAAAGCGTGGACGCACCCTGAACATCTTCCATCGTCGAGCATCCGGTTCCGGAGAGTCCCGCCAGAATGGAAAACGTCAGGTAGCCGAGAAGCATGGAGATCAGGGCAATGATCACCGTCATCGGACTCAGCTTCAGCAGATCCAACGAAAATCCCGCCGCAGCCATAGCGCCTGAGATCGCCGAGACATCCAGAAACTGGCTGCTGACGAACCAGGAAATACCCACACATGCCAGAAGCAGTATGAAAAATCCGAAAATATAGGCCATTGCTGCCAGGATCTTTCCGACAAGCAGCGCCAGCGGCTGAACGCTGACCATCAACATTTCCACCAGCTTTGAAGCTTTTTCCTCGACGACAGCACGCACAATATACGTGACCGCAAAAATGCTGATCATCATGACGACGATGGAATAGCCCAGCTGAAGTCCATACTGTACATCCCAGCTGACGCTCTCGCCCTCCAGATATTCTTCCACCGTCTGTACCTGTCCGGAAACTCCGGCGAGCAAAGTCGCTCTCTGATCTTCTGTGACCTGAAGAGCTGACAGCTTCGCCTGTTCCAGCGCCTGTGACATCACTGTTTCCAGATTGTTCAGATCGTTGTCGGAAGGCTCCTGATCCGGCAGGCATCGGATTGAAATCGTAGAACCGCCTGTCGCCTCGTTTTTAGAGAACAGTACAAACACGGAATTTTCCTCCGCTTCGTTTTCAAATTCATCGGGAGAAAACGAAGCCTGCTCAAATTCTGTATTCCGAAAGTAATCTTCCGTTTCTGCCGCAGCAGAGGGATCTACGGAATATCCGGTCTGATCCTGCCAGTACACTTTCGGAATCTCCGCCGTCTCACCGGCAGCGATCCCGCCGCCGGAAAACAAAGTCATAACCGGCACGGAAGCGAGAGCCAGCACCAGCATGATGATCAGAGTGATCATATTGGCCTTGTTTTTCGCAAATTGCAGAAACGTAAACCGGAAAACCTTTCCTGCGCCCTGAAGCTCTCCTTTATTCTGTCTCATGCGCTTCACCTCCTACCGTAGCCACGAAAATTTCGTGCAGGGACGGCTCCCGAAGGTCGAAGGTAATCACGCGGACTTTATCTCTCATCAGCTGTGCCAGAAGATCGTTTGCCTGATCCTCCCCGGTTACCTTCAGCTGGTATTCATATTCTTTCTCGGACATCTGGGTAATCCCGGCGTTCTGAATGTAAGCTGAGATATCCTGCTCTGTCTTCAGACGGAGATTTACGCGGCCGTGACTTTTCTTGATCTCGTTGAGATTTCCCTGAAGCAGCGCCTCAGAACGGTGAAGGATCGTGATGTCCGTGCAGAATTCTTCCACAGTGGCCATTTGATGGCTGGACATGATCAAATATCTGCCCTTGGCGATCTCCTCACGGATCACTGCCTTGAACAGGTCAGTGTTGACCGGATCCAGACCGGACAACGGTTCGTCCAGGATCAGAAGCTCCGGGTCTGAAATCAGCGCGATCATAAACTGAATTTTCTGCTGGTTTCCTTTGGACAGCTGATCCGCCAGCTTCGGCTTCTGTGCCTTTGCTTTTTTACGTTCTTTGCCTGCCGGTGCCGTACTTTTCCCCGGATAAAGATACTCTTCAACCTGGAGACGCTCCGCCCAGTAACGGATCCTCTTTTTTGCTTCGGCTTTTGAGACACCGCGCAGACCTGCAAAGTATATCAGTTGATCCATCAGCGAATACTTCGGGTAAAGACCGCGTTCCTCGGCAAGATATCCCACGTTGCAGGTCGCAGTGTCCAGCGGGTTCCCGTTCCAGAGCACTTCTCCGCTGTCTTTCGCAAGCATTCCCAGCATCATACGGATCGTGGTCGTCTTTCCGGCGCCGTTGGTTCCCAGAAGCGCATACACGCCGGGTTTCGGCATCTCGAAACTCAGATTGTTGAGAACCGTCTTGTTTCCGTATTTTTTCGACAGGTTTGAAACGATAAGACTCATAATTTAATCTCCTTTTCCCTCTCGTTTTCTCGGCTGTTCGGGTTCCTGTGAAACTATTGATCTTGAACAGCAGAATATCCTGAGATATTCAACGACAATATACCATGTTTTCGGAATAATAACAAGAAAAATCACAAAACAGACCTGTTATTATTTGATATACTGCTATTTGGCAGAATTTCTTGTCAACAATTCCGTGGATGATGCTTTTGCGCAGGTATAGTTACAGTTCAGCCAGGTCTGCGCATTTACTGCGCAGACCGTGTGAAAACACAGTGCCTGTAGGCATCCAGCCATTGAAAAACTTATATTTAGCCATTGTTTCTTTTCCGCAGGTATGGTAGTATCAGATTAGAGAAAAGGTCGAAACAGAGTATTCTGTACGGCCTTTTTACATCGTACATCGGATACGTTGAATGAAAATAATTACGGAGGAGAATTTTATGCACACACTGAAACGTTTTATCCGCTACTACGGTCCGTATAAGACTGTCTTTTTTCTCGATCTGTTCTGCGCGGCAGTGATCAGTCTGGTGGATCTGGCTTATCCTCAGATCCTGCGTACGCTGACGAATACGCTGTTTACCGGGGAATCCTCGGCGATCCTGCGGGCGCTGCCGCCCATTGCCATCGGTCTTCTGGTCATGTACGTCATCCAGAGTCTGTGTAAGTATTATGTCAGCTACCAGGGACACATGATGGGCGCAAATATGGAACGGGATA
>DXEK01000152.1 GCA_019115005.1 Candidatus Fusicatenibacter merdavium
TGGAGAAAAAGCTGGCAGTGATTGTTGATAATAATGAAGAAATAACTACTGGAAATGATGGCACAGAAATGTGTTCATCTGGCGCAGACGTGGCGGTGGAAATGTGTTCACCAGAGAGTCACGACACATGTGGAAACTGTGTGCCTCTTGAGCAACCGAAAACTGGATACAAGCAATATCGTTGATATTGGGGGTAAATAAACCTGTGATTGAAGCAGAGGTAAAAGGTTCGGTTGCGTGAATGAAGGCGGATAAGGCGAAGGTTACAGAAACGATCCATGACGCTGTTGCGGCGCTCATAGGACTGGAACGATTGCAGGGGATACTCTTGTTCAAAGAACTGTAGTTTACTGGGTCTTGGCGCAATGTATGCAGGCGGTGGTGATATGGCAGTTAAAATTGTTTCATAAGTGATTCCGTCTTCTTGTTAAGACATAAAACACGGAGATTCCTTTTCTGATCAGACGGATATATAATAAGATAATGCAGACAAAAAACGGAATCTGAAAAATAAAATTTTCAAAAACAGTAGCTATAATGCATTGTATCAGCAGGATAGTGTAACAGATTCCTTCATGTTTCCAATTTACCCGCATGGTAATTATGGAACGAAGCAGGAAGTTCTGGCTCAAGACGCAATGGATTCTTTCTTTGCGGATATAGACACTAAGAACATATGGAGGGCAACATGAAAGAAAACATTATTAACGGAAAAATAAGCTATATCGAGTGCTCGGACGATCCGCTGTCGGCAGACATCGGTATCATTCGGAATGGGGACGCTACATGGCTCTATGATGTAGGCAGCGATGAGCGGGTTATTGCCGGATTGACCGGAAACTACAAGGTTGTTCTGTCCCATTTTCATCAGGATCACACAGGAAATATTGAAAAGCTGAGTATCAGGGAAGCTTTTGTATCGCATGAAACCAAACGCCATGTCCGGATGGGTACTGTTGTAGACAAGGATATTTTCATGGATAATCTGCATATTTTCCCGCTTCCTTCCAGCCATTGCAAGGGCAGCCTGGGGCTGGAAGTGGACGAGACCTACGCTTTTGTGGGCGATGCGCTATACAGCAGGAGCAGGGACGGTTATTATATTTTTAACGTTCAGCTTTTGAAGGATGAAATTGCAGTTCTGAAAAAACTGAAAGCACCGTATCTGCTGGTCAGCCACCTGAAGGGAATGGTTCGCCGCCGGGACGAGGTAATCGCAGAACTGGAAGAGTTGTACGATCAGCGAGATAAGAACAGCTCAGAAATCAGGTTAAAACAAGGATCATCTGATGTAAACTCTTGACAAATTGAAACAAAAATTTTTACGAAGGCAATGCTATTTCTGGATATATGGCATCATCAAATGAAGTACCATTTTTTATAATGGTATTCGGATGTGAATTATTAAGCACGGAACATCGGCGGATGGTCTTACTCTTTAGCGGTGTATTAAGTGTTCTGCAACCGAAACGCCACGCCTCAGGAATATAGAAAACAAAGGTCAAGGTAATTTGGAAAGATGAAAGGAGCGTTATGGGGATTTTATTACACGATGTTACATGTGCGCTAATGCGCGAATATTATGAGGATTTTCAAAATGATCCGGATTTTTTCATTTTTTTCGATTATTTTTTCATAAATTCCGTGCCGCTGTGCCATGCCTGACCGACCTTGTCCCCGATCGCATAATAGCCGTTCTGCATCTGGTCGAAAGCGAAGGCCTGAAGTTTTCCGGCGTCGATTTTTCCGCGTTCATCCAGCACTTTTTCATCGGCGATCACGTTGACGATTTTTCCGAGGACTCGCAGGCCATACGGCTGGGACTGCATCTCCACAACCTCACACTCCAGGGTGATCGGATATTCGGTGATCACCGGCGCGTCAACCCGTGTGCTTTTGACTGCGTGAAGACCGCTGCGCTCAAATTTATCCGCCATCTTATTGGATGTGGCGATCCCGAAGAAATCGGATTCTTTTAACGTGTCTGTCCCCGGAACGGCCAGGGTAAACGCTTTCCGCGTCTCGATGTTGGCTACCGTCTTATGCTCCGCTTCCAGATTGAGCGCGACCATATCCTCGGCGCAGATACCGCCCCATGCCATCATCATTATGTCCACTGTGTCGTCTTCATTGTACGTGCCGATCATATAAGTCGGCATCGGGAACAAATAAGGTTTTACACCCAGATCTTTTGCCATAAAAATACCCCTTTCTGCCTTTTCTGATGTTTTCCTGTTGATTAAAGAATAACAAAAAATAGTAAAAAAACAAGTACGCACATGAAAGTGAGTTACTAACAGAGGAAACAGATACTTACTTATGAGTAAGCGTCGTCTGGCTGAACTGTAACGGCGGATGAACATTTCTTTCGATATAAGAGTTGAAAAATATACATATTATGGTATAATTATAAAATTGCAAAATCCGGAAGGAGCGGGGAAGGCGGTGCTGCGTATTTCAGACTTCGGCCGGTAGAGGACAAAGGAAAAGAAGGAGGAACATTGAGATGGAGAAAAAGAAGAGAAAGTTTTCCACGCCGCACACGCTGGTGATCATTGTATTTCTGATCATTGTGGCCGTCGCTGCGACTTATTTTGTGCCGTCCGGAGAATTTGTGCGGTATACAGATGAGGCTACGGGAAGAGAACTGGTCGAGGCGGGAAGCTATACGTCGTCCGGTACCAACCCGGTCAGCTTTCTGCAGGTTCCGATCGTCATGTATCAGGGAATCCTGGAGGCGGCGGATATCATCGCATTCCTGCTGATCATCGGCGGGGCTTTTGAGATCGTAAACGTCAGTGGGGCGATCCTGGCGCTGTGCAGGGCGGTGGCAAAACATTTAAAAGGAAAGGAATTTTTCGTGGTTCCCATTTTCCTGGCGCTGTTTGCTCTGTTCGGAACTACCATGGGAATGTCCAACGAGGTAGCGATCTTCGTTCCGATCGGGATCACCATGGCCCTGTCGCTGGGACTGGACAAGGTTACCGGTATGGCGATGGTTACCGTTGGTGCGGTGTCCGGATTTACTGCCGGACTGATGAATCCGTTCACGGTAGGTGTTGCGCAGGATATCGCCGGCGTGTCGCTGTTTTCCGGCATGGGTTACCGGGCGGTGCTTCTGGTGGTGATGCTGGTCATCGATACAATTTATATTCTCGCCTACGACAGGATGGTGAAGAAGCATCCGGAGAAGAGTATTCTGTACGGACTGCCGGACCAGGAGGAGTTTCAGCCGGACGATGGAAAAGATGAGAAGATCAACGGCCGGCAGATCGCCGTGCTGGTGGTAGTGTTCGGGACGCTGGCGATTCTGATCTATGGACTGATGGTATATCAGTGGTATTTCGAGGAGATGGCGGGTCTGTTCCTGGCGATGGGTGTGATCTGCGGTCTGATCTCCGGGCTGTCTCCCAGCAAGATCGCCACGACGTTTACAGTGGGAGCTAAGGGAATTGCGGGAAGCGCGCTGACGGTAGGATTCGCCAGAGGAATTCAGATCGTGCTGACGGACGCGATGGTCATCGATACGATCGCCAATGCGGTGGCGCAGGTGGTAAATGCCCTGCCTGCTTCGGTCCAGAGCGTCGGCTTCTTCCTCGCGCAGACCTGCGTAAGTTTCGTGATTACTTCCGGTTCCGGAATGGCGGCGGTCACCATCCCGCTGATGTCTCCGGTGGCGGATCTGATCGGGCTGAGCCGTCAGAGTCTGGTTCTTGCTTACCAGATGGGCGACGGATTTTCCAACCTGCTGCTTCCGACGACTTCCAGTCTGCTGGGTACCCTGGCGGTGGCGAAGGTGCCTTACGGAAGATGGGTGAAATTTATGTTCCCGCTGTTTCTGATCTGGACGGTGCTGGGATGTGTGATGATGATCGGTGCAAGACTGATCGGATACTGATGGAATGAGAAAGGAAATGACAGAAGGATGAAGGAAAAGATCAGAGAATATATTGATAAGATCGGTCCGGAACTGGAAGCGATGTCGGACCGGATTTTCGATCTGGCGGAGATCAGCTGCGAGGAGTTTGAATCCTGCCGGATTCTGGAAGAGTATCTGGAAAAGAACGGGTTTCAGATCGAACATGGCGTAGGCGGAATGGAGACTGCGTTCCGCGCCGTGTACGAACAGGGGGAAGGCGGTCCGTCCTTTGGTCTGCTGGCGGAATATGACGCTTTATCCATGGGACACGGCTGCGGTCATCAGATGCAGGGGCCGGTGGCGATCGGAACGGCCCTGTGTATCAGGGAACTTGCCGGCGACAAGCCATATAAGATCGTGGTATACGGTACTCCGGCGGAGGAAGCGCTGGGCGGAAAGATCATCATGCAGGAAAACGGATGCTTCCGGGACATTGACATAGCGCTGATGATGCACGCGGCGCCGGAGACCTGTGTGGATGTAAAGACGATGGCCCTGGAAAATTTCCGGGTGACGTTCCACGGGAAGGAAGCCCATGCGGCTATGTCCCCGGAGAAGGGACGCAGTGCGTTGGACGGTATCCTGATCTCCTTCCAGGGAATCGAGTTCATGCGGGAGCATGTGCTGGAAGATACCAGGATGCACTATACGATCCTGGACGCTGGCGGACCGACCAATGTGGTTCCGGGCAAGGCCGTGGCGGAGTATACGCTGCGCTCTTACAATACCCATTATCTCTCAGAGATTGTGAAATGGTTTATGGACATCCTGAAAGGAGCGGCGTTGATCACAGGGACCACGTATACGGTGGAGCGGGATCCCGCCTATAAGGCCAAGATCCCCTGCATGTGCCTGAATGATCTGATCATGGAAAATGCAAAAGCGTTTGACGCGCCTCAGATCGCCCCGCCGAGGGGGAAAACCGGTTCCACAGATTTCGGAAACGTGATGTATGAGGTTCCGGGTTCCTGTATCCGTGTGGCTTTCGTTCCGGCCGGGACGGCAGCTCATTCGGAGGGATACCTGAATGCAGGAAAATCCCCAGAGGCTCACCGGGCAGTCCGGCTCGGCGCGGAGATTCTTGCGGGCACCTGCCTGGATATTCTGGAAGATCCCCGGCTGATGACAGAAATTCAGGAAGATTTCGCACGGCGAAAAGAACAGATGGGAAAAGATATCTGATAAAATAAAAGTGACCTGCAAGCTGCAAAAACCGGCGGCTGTACATGAAACAATTCGTGTACAGCCGCCGGTTTTTTCGATACACCCGAGAAGCGCCTGCCGTGCTTGCACGGGCAGTGAACAATTTTTCTCAGTCATTTTTTCAGAACTGTCTTTACAAAATTGCGAAACTGTAAATTTTTTTTTACACTTCCGCCGTTTTGTCTATACATGCACAGAATATTATCAGTGGCACAGTTCGGCGAAAACTGGTATAACAACAATCAGCCGGAAAGAAAAGTTTTGTGACGGTTCAGTTGGATGAACGGTTGCAAAGTCTCTGGCTTTGTGCCATGTACGGGGAAAGGAGCAGCGATGCAAAATGAAGATAAAAGGTAACTGTTCAGGACTCCTGTTTTTAACGCATCGTTTTTTCGTCAAAACAGAGAAAATTATTTTTTTATTTTGCCTTGAAATTTCAATGTTTGTGGACAACTCAGGCTCATATTTATACATGAAACC
>DXEK01000153.1 GCA_019115005.1 Candidatus Fusicatenibacter merdavium
ACAACATAACTATTATTATGTGAATACTTCAAACCACCAGATTCAGCTGTTCGATCTTCTCCTTCCATGACGCGATCCCGTCAGACGCATAGATTCTCGTCACTTCCATGCTGCTGTGTCCTAAAATATCCGCCAGCTTCTTCATCTCTCTCCAGATATTGGAACGGTCCACAGGTTTTCCGTTTCTCGTGACGAACACCATGCCGGACTGGAGTTTGCGGTCAACAATATACTTCTCCAGCTTGACACAGAGCTTTTCCGGAAGCACGACCAGACGATATTTTCCTTTGTTCCATACCCGTACAATCCCGCTTCTGACACTTTCCACCGTAAAAAATTTCAGTTCGCTGACACGGATCCCCGTGGAGCACATCGTCTCCATCATCAGGGCAATCCGCTCTTTTCCCTCGCTGCGCGCAGCCTCGATCAGCCGAAAATAATCCTCAGAACTTAATTCTTTCTATTCCTCCTCATAAATCTTTCTCTGTGTTTTCACTCTGCGGAGTTTCCAACGTTCCATTCCGATACAGACAAGATACTGATTCAGCGCTACCAGCATCGAATTCACACTGCTCAGCGCGTAATGCTCGATCAGCCAGTTCTTATACTGTATCAGGCATTCTTTTGTAATCTCCTGATTTTCATGCATATACCGAAAAAAAGTATGGACGTCCGTTTTATATTTCCGAATAGTTGCCGGGGCATTCTCTTTTTCAAGAAGATATGATTCAAAAAGTTTCATGTTTTCTAAATTCTTTGTTGTCTCCATGATAGACTCCTTTCTGCTTGTAATAGCTTTTTATATCATTCCCTTACGTTTCCAAAAAATTCTATTACAACTTCTTTTATCTCCTTATTTTAGCATAACTGATACCAACAGAGTGAGTATTGTACCATAATGACACCAAATAAGTGTCAAATCGACACCGGAAAAAAATAAAAACTCACCAGATGACACGTTTCACCTGATGAGTTCACTGTCCTTATTGTCTGCTGTTTTCTTTTTCACTCCCAGTTCTGATCGTTACCGGCCTTTCTCCTGCCGGAAGCGTATACAAATATATCCTTTTATCTGCGCATCCGGTGGAAAAAGCCATAGATGTGTGTGATCCACGGGCGGACTGGCCGAAAAGCTGTCCACACATGGGCAAAAAATCCCCACCAGAAGTCTCCCGGCTGGATTTTTCTGCCCTTTCTTCTGACACAGTAGATCAGTCCGAAGATCTGTTCCCGCCGAATGGGACCTTCCACCTCCGTCTGCCCGTCGCCTACCAGATAATAGCCATCCTTCCTGATCCGGAGAATCCTGTGCATGACATACTGTCCGGAATCCCGCTGAAAAAAGACGATATCTCCCTTTTTCAAGTCCCGGTCCGGTTTTCGAAAGTAGACATAGTCTCTTCCATGGATCAGAAACGGAGACATGCTGCTGCCTGTGATCAGCAGCGAGACCTCTTTCCCCTCTTCCGTCAGTTCACGCAGTACGTTTAGATATTCTCTTGTATCTACTACCTTCGTCATTACTGTTCTCCTTAGGACATATCTGTCAGAAGTCCATCGCCATCCGGCTGGATTCCTCTTCGCTCAGTTCCGTCACTTTCGTCTCCATCACCCGGTAAACCCGCTGGCAGAGATTCAATACGCTCGGCCGATGGGTAGTGACAATACAGGTTTTGTTCGGATGCTGACGGATGATGTTCCGCAGAACCTTCCGCTCCGTTGTCACATCCAGAGCCGACGTCGCCTCGTCCAGGAGCAGAACCGGCGCGTCCCGCAGAACTGCCCGGGCGATCGCGATACGCTGCGCCTGTCCTTCTGAAAGGCCGCGTCCCCGCTCACCCACATTGCTGTTGATGGTGTCCGGCATTTTTTCAACAAAATCCCAGGCGCAGGAAACCTTTAACGCCTCTATGATCTCCTCATCGGTCGCATCCTCCTTTACCATGCGCATATTTTCAGCGATGGTGCCGGAGATGATCGTATTTCCCTGGGGGACATAGGCGAAAAGATGCCTCGTCTCCGCATTCATCGGGATCTCACTGCCGTCCGACGCACAGAGAGTGACATTTCCATCCTGCGGTCGGATCAGTCCCAGGATCAGACGGATCATCGTAGTTTTTCCCTCGCCGGAAGGGCCAACCAAGGCGACGATCTCGCCGGGATTCGCCTCGAACGCAGAATCTGTGATCACGCGGGTTCCTTCTATATAAGAGAAATTCACATCCTGCATCTGTACGCGGAATCCGTCCGCAGAATACTGATCCATTTCGCTGCTCTCAGGAATATGTACCTCCCTGGGAAACTGCACCAGTTCCCGGATCCGATGGGCGGACACAGAACTGTTCAGAAAGGACGGGATGATCGAAACCACGTTGCTGAACGCTGAGGAGAGGCTGCTCCTCTGCTGCAGAAACAGCGTCATGGTTCCGTAAGTGATATCGCCGGTCCACAAACGGAACAGACAGTAGCCGAACGCCGCGAACTGAACCAGCGTACCCATGATTGACATCAGGATATTGGTCTTAATGGAAAACATATTGTACTTCAAACTGATGTCCTTAAATTTTTTCTGCCACCAGCGCATCTTCTTACTGTAGAGGGGCGCGATCCCAAAGGATTTGATCGTGTCAAAGTTATATAGATCGCCTCCACCTCAAACGTCATCAGTTTGCTGCTCATCTCACGGACTTTTTTGCTGTAATCTCTCTGCTTTTTTATCATGAAACGGGACATGATCAGCATAAACGGTGCGCTCGCCAGCGCGATCACCGCCATGATCCAGTCGTAATGAAGGATCACGAAGAAAGTCGCGATAAAATTATAGATCGCGATAATGATCGTCGGAAGCCAGCTGATCGCATTACCGCTGACCGTCCCGATGTCTCCGTTAAAGCGGTTCAGAATATCTCCGTTGGAATATTTGTTCAGTTCCAGCCAGTCGGCGTCCACGATCTTGTCAAAGATATCCGCCTGAATGTCATTGTTTATGTCAATGCTCAGCTTCGTGGAGATCCGGCTGATGATACTGCCGAACGTCAGGCTGAATGCCGTACTGCCGATCATCACCGCGATCACTACCCAAAGGTGATTTGTATCAAAACCTGTGATGATATCGATCAGATATTTGCTGGCAACACTGCTCACCAGACCCATGGAGGTGCTGAAGATTCCCAGAATTATATAGAAAATGATCGCCCCCTTATAGCGGGCGCTGTAACTGAAGATCCACTTCCAGTCGTCGATGATCTCTCCGAAGGTACCGTCCTTCCACCTGGAGATCAAAATATCCAAAGATTCAAACGCCGGATTTTTCTGTTCCATCTTATTCTCTTTGTCCATTCGGTTCCTCCTGCCTTAAGACATTTTCCAGACATTCCACTGCTTCCTCCGAGATCGTACACCCGAGATGATATACCGGCACTTCCGCCAGCAGCTTTTCCATCAGATCCATCGCATGGAGATGATCCTGCATGTTCCATCGGTTCACTGTGATCTGACTGTACATTCGCCTGGGTCGTCTTCCCCGTCTCCGACGGCGCGGAAAAGAGGATCGCCTCCCCATGATAGACCATATAGGCACAGTGGAGGATCAGACTGTCCTTCCGGATCATCCGGCGTTCCAGCGCCAGCAGCGAAGTAAACATCGGATCAAAATGAAGGCCATCGATCCTGTCTCTGGCAAGGTACACCTCCGCACAGTCCGGGCCGGTTTCCCGGTAGCAGGCATAATATCCCTCTGTTCCTTTCACACTGATCAGACGACTCTCCAGGGCGTCATCATCCTTTTTCCCTTCCTGTGTCCCGCTGTCTTCACGGAAAACCACAAGATCCGGCCGGCGCGCGACGACGCTGCCTGTCGGTTCCGGGAGGGCTTCACAAGTCTGGATCTCATACGCATATTCCCATCGGACGTCACATGACCCCTTTTCTTTCCCGTCCCCCTCCCGGAACTCCGATTCCCCATTCCGTACATACCGCGGAAGATCTGCACATTTAAACAAAAGAAAATTCGGCGGAGGTGTCACTTCCTCCGGAAAGCGCAAGCGGAAGGCAAAACTGCCGATTCGAAATAGTTTATCCATCTTTTGATCACTCCTGTTCCTCTGTCTGTCCTGCAGACAACTCCTGAAACTCTCCCCATCCGGACTTCCAGGTTTCTTTCTGCAGTTCCGCAAATTCCTCTCGAAGAAGGTGAAGAGATTCCTCCGATATCGGCACATATAATCCGGTACTCCGTCATAGCTTCCCGTCTCTAAAAGCGCGCTCGCTGCACAGGTACGACACATATGACGCACTTGACATACACCGCACTTCGGATTAAGCAAAATCTTGTCTGTCTCCTCCGCAAGATATTTCCAGGCATTTTCGAATCCTACTTCAAATACAGAGACTGCAGGTTCCGTCAGGATCACGCAGGGACGCATTTCTCCCTGCCAGTTGATCGTAAAAGAACATTGTCCCGCCATACATGCCATGTGTCCGGGTCGTTCTTTCTCGGGCTGCGGGTGGTCTGCCAGCCAGATCGACTGAGCTGCATACTGAACAAACATGTCCGGACCCATTTCATGTTTCAGCGCATAGATCCGGGCTTTAGCTGCTTCCAACGGATCCAGTCTCGCCTGCATATCGTAGGGTCTTTCCCTCTCGCGCGTTGCCGGAAGCATATAAGTATCGACCCACACCGGGATATCCAGTTTCCCGCCTATTTCAAGAAGTTGCGCCAGATCCTCTCGGTTGGCTTTCGCCAGACTGCCGCCGAGCTTCCAGGAATTCCACCACCTGCATTACACTCAAATTTATAAGTTACACCATGGTCTCCACACGCTGCCACATACTCATTCGGCGCAAACTTCTGTACAACCGTCAACGGCTGTTTCTTGCTCACAAAATATTCTGTACAATGAAAAACTTACACAACCATAGTCTCAGAAAGATTCCGCCGCTTCGCGGAGCAGACGGAAATACTCATGAGTATTTCTGAATCATTGAGTAACTGTTATTGAATAATCTTATACTTCTTCAGCAATTCCACCCTCTTGCTTCCGATCACAATGCTCTCCCAGGCATCGTCGCCTTCAGTTCTGCGGGTTTCTTTTATATAGTTTCCGATCCTGGAAATCCATGCTTTCGGCAAAAGGAAAGGATATTTTTTCAGATAAGGATACGCCCGTTCCATATATGTTCTGTCCGGGAAGACTGAATGGAGCAGCGACGTATTTGCCTTTTTCCCCTTTTTGTCCTCGATCACCGCCTGCAATGTGATATTGCTGCTGTGCTTTCTGCTCATATTGGAATCGCCGAACACTCCGCCGTCCAGCAGATCCTCAAGAAGGGCGTCTCCGTCCGCTTCCTCGCTCTGCCAGACCTCGGGATAATGCGCCTGCACCCGATCAAAGTTCAGTTTTTTCTCTCCGATATCGAAGAGAGCCGCAGCAAAATTTTCTGCGTGAACCTGGGCACACGATCGATAAAGATATTCCCAGTCAATCTCAGCGCCGTATGTATTGGCATATAACACAATATCACAGACCTGTCGGATTCCAAAACCTCTGTGAAGAAAATGCTTGAATGCATGAAAGATCAAATACAGCATATGATCGGTATGTCCCATTGTATAGATCGGAACACCCTGTATTTCTGTCTGAATCTTTCGACGGAACACATCTTCAAAGAAATGATTGAAATCTCCGTACGCTTCCGATTGGAAAGAAAAGAGTTCTTTGTGAAGTTCAATGTGAAGCACGCCTCCCTTTTTCAGGTAGGGAACTTCTCCTTCTTTCTCCACCTCCAACTCCGGATTCCGATATTGCATCCCATTCTCGCGAAACACGCGGTCACAGGCAGGAAACTGTTCCCAGGGAATCAGTACGTCTTCATCCCCGGAAGTTCTGTAATTTGGATTTTCATACAGTTCTCTGCAAATCATCCCCTTTACAACCACAGGAGTCAGATGTTCTTTCAGCAGCTTCTGATAGAGATTCAGAAATTCCGCTGTTTTTTTCTCCTGCAGCATTACCTGCCAGATCACTCTTTGGCGGACAGCCCCCTTTTCATTCTCCGGCAGTGACCGGAAAGCCTGGCATTTGCAGACAGTTTCATAGATCATCGGGAGAACCTGATGCTGAACTGCCATCTGAAACAACTCCATCCACTCTTCTCCTGAGATCCCCGTCTCCCATGTAACCTTTTTTCCTTCCGGAAAGCATCGCAAAGCTTCCAGTAATCTGTCACTCACTTTATTTTCTATCTGCATCTTTTTCCCTGCTTTCATTTGTGAACAGATTGCTTCTGTCAATCATAAAAAATTGCAAACTTCACGACTTACTATTTTTCTTATAAAGTATATCACATCAAAAAAAAATACCACCTCATACTTAAGTGGGTGGTATTTTCCAGTTTTTTCTATTTTTTGTTGAATTTTTGATCTATGCGATTCATCTTTCTATTCGAAGCACAGCGATTTCCGGCGGATTATTAAATCTCGGCGCCGCTTCCCGGTTTGTTCCCAGGCCGCTGGTGACAAACAGCTGAAGGTTCCCTTTCCGGTACAGACCATGAATATACTCGGGAAACCATCCCTGATCTCCGCCGTACACGCCGCCCAGAAACGGCAGGACGACCTGCCCGCCGTGGTCATGCGCGCTGACCACCAGATCGATATCCCATACCTCGCTGGCGTCCCCGAAGATAAAGCTGTCCGGCCGATGGGACATCATAATTTTCAGCCGGTCTGTGTCCTGAAATTCCTGCAGAAACGTCAGCGTATCCGCAGGAGCGCTCATCGCCTTATTCTCCCCGGTCTTCCGGTCAGGTCCGAAAGCGTAATCGTAGAGACCGCCCAGCCGGACAGGAATTCCTTCTATTTCAATGTCTACGTACTCCTTATCCAGGACCACCGCTCCGGCGGCAGTCAACTCTTCAATAAGACTTCCGTCCACCTGTTCCATGTATGAGATCTCATGATTGCCGAGAGCGTAGTAGATCGGCGCCGTGTCCTTCAGCTGCCCGATCAGCGTTACCGGCACTTCCGCCGACGGCGAATTGCCGTTCAGCAAATTCCCGTCCATCAGGATCAGATCCAGCTCCCGTTCCCGGATCTTCTCCACAAGCTTTTCGTTATCCTCTCCAAACTCATGATCGTGCAGATCGCCGATGACAACCGCCGTCAGCGCTCCGCCGCCGTCTCCGGTCTGAACGTCATATTCGCGGACGACAAGAAAATTGACCGAAGCCCAAAGGCTTCCCAATATATATGCGATCGCAAGAAAGGCCGCCAAACCGACAATCTTCAGGACTCTTTTTTTACGCATACTCATTTCCTGTGCACTGCTCCTTTTCGCTTCATTTCCTTTCACCGGTAGCAGAAGAACGGTTCCGCCTGCCATTCATGAAATTTTTTCGCCGTTTTCCAGCGCATCGCAGAATTTTTTCAATAGCACGCCGTCCTTTGCCGCTTCGTCCTGAAACATCTCCAAGATCTGCCGGTAAAAATGCTTCGGATCTCCAGATTCGGAATGGCCAGCTGCCGCCGATTCCCCTCGCCGGCTCCCCGCAGTGTGAGATAACCGGTCATAAACAGGATCCTCCATCATACATTCGCCCTTTCCTGAATTATAACCTCCGCTCCACCTTCTCCGCCTTCCGGAAAAAGAAAAATCCCACCAGGAACATCAGCGAGAGCACCGCCACGCCATACCGGGAGTTCCCCGTGATCATCGTGGAAACGCCCATCACCGTCGTGCCGATAAAAGCCGCGCCTTTTCCGAAGATATCGTAGAATCCGAAATACTCGCTGGATTTTTCCTTCGGAATGATCTTTGCGAAATAGGAACGGGACAGCGCCTGGATCGTTCCCTGGAACACTGCGACGCAGACCGCCAGGAACCAGAACTCCCAGGCCTTGTCCAGCTGCAGGGCAAACACTGCGATGAAGAAATAAGCCAGGATGGAGATCTTGATCAGTCTTCCGTTCTCAAATTTCTTTGAGATCTTTCCGAAAGCAATTGCGCAGGGGAACGCTACAATCTGGGTCATGAGCAGCGCCAGTACCAGGTCTGTGTCGGAAATCCCCACATCGCTCCCGTAGGTCGTTGCCAGGTCGATGATCGTATAGACGCCGTCGATGTAGAAGAAGAACCCGATCAGGAAAAACAGGATCTGCCGGTTGTCTTCGCTCCCCAGGCCCTTTACCACGTCCACGATCCGCAGGAGACTTTCCTTCACCGGATGCCCGGCCTTTTCCACGTAATGGATCTGCCGGTAGCTACGGATCAGCGGGAGCGTCATCGCCGCCCACCAGATGGCATTGATGAACAGTGCAAGCGTCATCGCCAAGCCGCCGCTGATCCCGATGGAGTCAGCGCCGAGGATCAATACCAGGGATGCGATAAACGGAACGCAGCTTCCGATATACCCCCAGGCGTACCCCTGGGATGAGATCTCATCCATCCGCTCTTCCGTCGTCACATCCGTCAGCATGGAATCGTAGAAGATCAGGCTCAGCTGATATCCTGTTCGCGCCACGCAGAAGACCGCAAGAAACGCCAGCCATTTGCTGGCGAAGGCCATCGCCATACATCCGATCGCTCCCGCGAGGAAGGAACTGACAAACAGCGGTTTTTTATAATTCTTCGTGTCCGCCATCGTCCCGAGCGTCGGTCCCAGGATCGCGACGAGGATCGTGGACAGGGACAGTGTAAAGCTTAAAAATGCCGTGGAATCGCTGTCAGCCACGTTTCCGGCCTCCGCGATATTCTTAAAGTAGATCGGGATGATCGTCGTACACAGCATTGTGAACGCAGAATTTCCCACATCGTACAGGATCCACCGTTTTTCCAGGCGTGTCATTTTTCCGGCCATAGGTTTCTCTCCTTTTTCTCTCCAAAGTATTATTCAAAATTCCGGTTGAACCGTCCGGACAGAGGCGCTCCGCTGAGGATCGACTCGTTCAGTCCCTCCAGTTCGCCTGGAGCCTCCTCCACCACTTTCCGGTACAGAGTCAGGAGATTCCTGGTGGCTGTCTCGCATTTCGGATTCGGCTTTTTCCGCATGATCTGTCCTTCCATCGCATCGTAGTGTCCGCTCAGCCGCAGCGCCCCGAGCAGGACCGCCCGCTTCACTCCATTGCGGCAGATCGGAAGATGCGTGTAGAATTTCATTCCTTTCAGACATTCCAGGATCTCCTCCTGGGAGAGCTTCGGAAAGCATCTCTGAATCACCCGGTTGCCGTCGGTATCCGGGCAGATCGAACAAGCCGGCTCGTAGTGGAACGGATCCTTTCCGTCCATCTCCATCAGTTCCCGGTCCAGATGTGTCTCGATCTCGGCGTGGGAGATCCCTGTCTGGTTTTCATAAGCGTTGATATACGGATGGCAGGTGGAATCCAGAAGAAAATGACAGGCGAATCCCAGAAGATAGACGCGCATCGCGTCGTCCGGCCTCTCCTGAAACATGGAGATCCGCTCCCGGAAGAATTCCGCCGCGGTCTGCTGGTGCAGTCTGGAACCGTATTCCGAGATCGGATTCTTCGCGAACGGATGGTAATAAAAGAAAATGTCCGGACCGTGCAGTCCGATCAGGTAAAGCTTTTTGTGTTGTCTGACGGTTTCTTTCAGTTCCTTCGGCAGCTTCTTCCAGACCTCTCTGCCGAACCGGTCATGTGCGTACGTTGTTGGCATAACTACCGCCTCCTTCATTTTCGTAGTTCTGTGATGCCCCGGCATCTGTGTATCTCTGTGCTTGGCCCCTGACGCGCCAGGTCTGTCCGTCTCTGCATTTTCCGGCGTTTAAATATCCAGTTTGATCTGGATCTCTTCCTCGGCCTCCGCCTTGAAGTCTTCCAGCTTGACCGGGCTGATCGTCGGCAGGTGTTCCGTGGAATCCACGCCGAAATTTCTCAGAAATTCCTCCGTCGTCCCCAGGAGGATCGGGCGGCCGGGCGCGTCCAGCCGCCCGAGCTCCTGCACCAGGTTGTACTCGATCAGCTTGTTGATGGCGTGGTCACATTTGACGCCGCGGATCTTCTCGATCTCGATCCTGGTCACCGGCTGCTTGTAGGCGATGATAGAGAGGGTCTCCATCATGACGTCGCTGAGTGTCGCCTTCTTGGGCTGCAGAGCGATATTAACCAGATATTCATAGTATTCCTGTTTTGTGCACATCTGATAAGCATTTTCCAGTTCGATGATCCGGATGCCCCGGTCCTCTCTCTGGTAATCATCCATCATGTTCTGGAGCACCTTGCGCGTGGTCTCTGTGTCATGTCCGATCGCCTTGGCGATCTTCGACAGTTCCAGAGAATCACCCATCGCAAAGAGCACCGCCTCGATGGCCGCCTTGGTGTGTTCAATGGTGTCCGGGCGGTGTACCTCTCCATAACTGTCTGTCTTCTGCTTATTGTTCTGTTCCATTATTCTAACTCATCCTCGCTGTCATCATTCTCCGTATAGGGAATCACCACCGTTCCCTCATCTTCCAGGGATTCCACCAGGATCTCCCCGAACGCTTCCTCCTGAGAGATACGGATCTTACCCGTTTTCATCAGTTCCAGGATTGCCAGGAACGTGACGATGATCTGGGTTTTCCCCGGCTGTGCTTCCAGCAATGCTCGGAAGCTGAAGCGCCGGTGGGCGATGGCGTAACGTTCCACGTAAGTCATCTTGTCCGGAAGGCTGACCTCTTCTTTCTCAATCTTTCCGAACTTGCTCCGGATCGGATCGATCTTGTTCTCCTGTCTGCGCAGGATCGCCCGGTATACGGCGTTGAGCCGTTCCAGCGTGACGCCGGAGAGCAGTTCGCTGGTATCCACCGGCTCCCGGTACTCCAGGACCTCCTCCGGCAGCGTCGGCTTTTTGTACACGGAGCGGGACGCCTCGTTCATTCGGTCCCGCAGCTCGTAGGACATGTATTTATACATTTTATATTCCAGCAGCTGACGGACCAGTTCCTCCCTCGGATCCTGCTCCTCGCCTTCCTCGCTGACCTCCTTCGGCAGCAGCATCCGGCACTTGATGTCCAGCAGCGTCGCCGCCATGACCATAAACTCGCTCATCACGTCCAGGTTTTCCTGCTCCATCTGCTGGATATAGTCCAGATACTGCTCGGTGATCTCCACGATCGGTATGTCGTAAATGTCTATTTTATTTTTGTCAATCAGGTGCAGCAGAAGGTCCAGGGGACCCTCAAACACCGGAAGCTTTACAGGAATTCCCATTCCAGTCCTCTCCTATACCATTCTGTTGTCTGCCCTCTGCCCGGGAACCGTCCCGCCGACCTCCAGCACCACCAGTTCCCTGGGGTTATGGATCCGGAACGGAATCGTGTGCTCCCCGCAGCCGGCGCTTATGATCCGGTAAGTCCCGTTGTTCTCATAGCATCCATGACAGTTTTTCGGGAACAGCCGGAAATCCGGACTGACCAATCCCCGGTTTCCGAATCCAACCACTCCCCCGTGATAATGGCCCGACAAAGTGATATCCGCACCGAACCGGTCGTAGGTATCTCCATAGCCCGGATGATGGGCCAGCAGGATCGACAGCGCGTCCTCCGGAGGAGTCCCGAAGACCTCCGTCAGTTCCGACACGGGAAGTTCCCGCCGACAGAACCGCTCATAATATTCTTTTTTCATCTCAAATCCGTAGATCAGCACCTGAAGGCCATTCTTCTGAAAGGACGCCGTCTGATTCTCCAGATACACCGCCTTCGTCTTTGCCAGAGCCTCCCGCAGCCGGTCGTAGGCGTCCCCGTACACTTCCGGGTACAGCTTCAGGCGGTATTCATGGTTTCCGCAGGCATAAAAAAGCGGATACTCCTCCGCAAGCGTCTTTACGGTCATAAGGCCCGGCTCCAGAGGATAGCCGGGCTTCGCCACAATCTGATCTCCGCCGATCAGCACCGCATCCGGATGCTCCCGCCGGACCAGTTCCAGCATTTCCCGGTTTTCCGGGCCGTAGACCGCATTGTGCTGATCGCTGATAAAAACAAACCGCAGGTTTTTCCCCTGTGGTCTGCATTTTCTGATTTTCAGATGATATCTGCTGACTTTTAATTTCTCCATGTTCTGATTATACTGCAAATCAAAAATACACACAACCCCTGGATTTTCAGCAAAGGCGAAGAGCTTCCTTTGCCAGCCGATCCGCCAGGTCGTTCCAGGTATCGCCGGAATGGCCTTTGACTTTCCGGAAGGTGATGTTCAGTTTCTCCGATGCCCGGCGGTAAAAATCCCGGTAGGCTCTGGTGCCTTCTTTTTTGGCCTCCCACTGGCCCTCGCACCATTTGGCGATCCCCTCGTAATCGTGGAAAATACACAAGCTGGAAATTCCGTGTTTCAGGCAGTATTCCATCGCTTTCTGCGCTCCTTTGATCTCGCCGGCGACGTTGCGCATCGAGGCGAGATCCGGGTCAGTGTAAGCTTCTTTGAAATGGAATTCCCGCCCCTTCCAGAACAGCACGACGCCGCAGGAGAACTTTCTGTCCGGATGGTAATAGCTGCCGTCCACATAGGCGACCGCCTCCGACCCTCCGTTTTCTTTCATCATGTCAAAAACAGAAAACGCGTCCGGAGCCGCATCCGCTTCCAGCCAGCCGTCATCTTCCATTTCACCCGCGTTCTCCTCTCGAATGCTATCTTTATCTTCTGCGTTGCTGATCCTCTCCTGATCGGACCTGCCCTCAGTTCTGCTGAAATTTCTCTGACTGGCACAATCCTCGATTCCATTGGAATTTTCCCGGCCATCACCGTCGGTCTCTGCCGCCCTTACGTCCGGCTTCCCGGCGGCGCCTTTCACGAACTGCCGGGCCTCCTCCATCGTCGAAAAGCTTTTGAATGCTGCCCCGGAAAAGCCGTCCACCTGCTTTTTACATTCATCCCAGGTCAGGTACACGCCGGGGACCCGGCCTTTCTGTACTGCATAATATTTTTTCTTTGCCATTGTCATCTCCCTGTTTTTCATTGTCCTAATATGTTTTTCGCCCCGATCCTCATGCCGTCGGCAGGAGCTTTGTCAGCGCTTCTTCCAGATAATCGAGAAAATCCGCGGATTCCACATCGTCCATATATACGATCGCCGTGCTTCCGATCTCCTCGCCGTTCCAGGTATAGACGGCCCGCCCCGCCGTCTCTCCTTTCCGGACAGGAGCCTTCACTTCCTCCGGAAGTTCTATGGTTTTCTCCACATCCGAGATCTTCTGTCCGCTGCAGTCAAGATAGCGGAACTCTGTCTCAAAGGCTACCGGAACCTCTCTCTCTTTTCCCTGAACGACTGCGAGCGGCTCCAGTTCCTCCTGATTCTCATCGATGTAAAGACTGCACGTTCCGAAACCGTAATTCAGCAGCGTTGTGGCGTCCGCAAACCGCACCTTGTGATCCGGCGCTCCCATGACCACGGCGATCAGCGTGATCCCGTCTCTCTGCGCCACCGCCGAGACGCAGTATTTCGCCACAGAAGTACTGCCTGTCTTCAGCCCCACACAGCCGTCATACGTCGAGATCAGTTTGTTCGTGTTCGTCAAAGTGAACGGCTTCGTCCCCTGGGCGGTCACATGGGTAATGTCCTCCATCCAGATGGAAGAGTATTCCAGGATTTTCGGATACCGCTCGATCAGTTCCCGGGACGCTGTCGCCACATCTCTGGCCGTCGTATAGTGATTTGCGGAATCTGTCAGGCCGCTGCAGTCTTCAAAATGGGTGTTATCCATCCCCAGTCCCGCCGCCCGCTCGTTCATCCGGGCGACAAATTCGCTCTCTGCCCCTGCGATATGTTCCGCCATGGCCACCGCCGCGTCATTCCCCGACGCCACAACGATACATTTGATCAGCGTCTCCACCGTCTGCTTTTCGCCCTCCTCGAGAAAGACCTGGGAGCCGCCCATACTCTTCGCATATGCGCTGGTGGTGACCTCCTCATCCAGCGTCAGGTTTCCTTTTTCCAGTTCATCGAAGATCAGCAGCAGCGTCATGATCTTTGTGATGCTGGCAGGACTTCTCTGCTCGTCTGCATTCTGCTCATAAATCACCTGACCGGTGCTGGCTTCCATCAGGAGTACCGAAGGAGACGCCAGCGACAATCCCGCGCCCTGCAAAACGATCTGTTGATCGTCCGTTGTCTCCGACGGATCCTGCTGCGGATCTTCCTGCGTCGTAACAGCCTCCTGGCTTTCCTGCGTCTCCGTTTCGGACAGCAATTCTGTCCGGGCCGTCTGGATCTGCCCTGCCAGAACGGGCGCCGCCGGCCCCTGTGCCGACACAGACAGGAAAAAGGCACAGATCCCACAAAGAAATCGTTTCATACATACACCCCGTCTTTGCTTATATGGTAATGTATGAGGAATCCATGCCTTTTTATACCTTTCTGTTTACAGCAGCGGTGCGAACAGCCGGAGTACCGACTGGGCCATCCGCACGATCAGATTTCTGGAACGGACGCGCTCCAGTTCCATTTCCTCCGACACCTCAAAAGTATTCAGCGCATCCTGCTTGATCTGTATGACGGAACTGTTTCTGTACAGTAGCACGCCGCACTCGAAATGGAGATACAGGCTCCGGTAATCCACGTTAAACGTTCCACAGGCCGCCAGCTCATCGTCGCAGACAAAGCTTTTCGAGTGGATGAAGCCGGGAAGGTACTCGTAAATCCTGACCCCGGCCTCCATCAGCGGCTCATAGTAGGACTGCGTCAGCAGAAAAACACTCTTTTTGTCCGGGATCGACGGTGTGACGATCCGCACGTCGACGCCGCGCTTGGCCGCCTGGCACAGCGCCGTCAGCGTCTCGTTGTCCGGGATCAGATATGGAGTGAAAATATACAGATACCACTTCGCATAATTGATCATGTTCAGGTACACACTCTCTCCCACCGTCTCGCTGTCCATCGGCGAATCTCCGTAGGGCTGTACCAGTCCGTCGGACGCAAACTCCCCGATATGGTGGATGTGGGGACGATACCGCTCAAACTCACAGGCGGTTCCGGTGATGACGCTCCACATCTGCAGAAACATCACGGTAAAACTCCATACCGCGTCCCCGTGCAGCCAGACGCCGGAATCCTTCCAGTGTCCGAACCTCATTTTTTTATTGATATACTCGTCCGCCAGATTGATACCGCCGGTAAAAGCCGTGTGGCCGTCGATCACCGTGATCTTCCGGTGATCACGGTTGTTCATGACCACGTTCAGCACCGGCCGGAACTGATTAAAGGCCGCGCAGCGGATCCCGTAACCCTGAAGCGTCCGGTAATACTGCGCCGGCAGTGTATTGACACACCCGAGATCGTCGTAGATCAGGCGGACCTCCACGCCCATTGCCGCCTTTTCCTTCAGCACCTCCAGGATCGAATCCCACATATATCCCTCGGCAATAATAAAGTACTCCATGAAAATATAGTGTTCCGCCTTTTTCAGTTCCTCCAGATACTTCGCGAACCAGTCCTCGCCGACCGCGTAATATTCCGTCTCTGTGTTGGAGAACAGCGGCGCATGGGCATATTTTGCAAGGTAGCGACACTGCCCGGCGATCCCGGGATTCTCCTTCTGCAGAGCATCGATCTGGGGATTTTCTTTCTCTATGATACTCTTATTTTCAATCAGAACTTTGTCGTAGGCCACCCGGAACTTATGCGCCAGCCTGGAATGTCCGAGTACCGCATACAAAATGATGCCGATGACCGGGAACACCAGGATACAGAATGTCCACATCAGCTTATATCCCGGATTCAGATTCTGGCTTACCAGCCACAATACGGTAATGATCGCTATAAAGGTCAACAGGTAAGTCACGTAGATTGATTCTTCATTCAGAATCAGGATCACTCCGATGATCCATGCAAGCTGCAGAGCCAATGCAGCCAGAATGATAAACAGGCGGGTCGACACAATCCTCAGAATTTTTCTGACCAGCCCGAAGATCTGGTATAGCAGGTTCCAGATTGCTTTCATTTTACACCATCTTTCTATTGCCGGTTGATCTTTTGCGGCAGTTCGTCTATCTGACCTGCCGCAAAATTTTACATTGATTTAAAAATCCCCGGGGAGATATGACACTCACCGGGGATTTTCCAGCACAATTAATTATACTTACGTTTTCTGGCAGCTTCAGATTTCTTTTTGCGGCGAACGCTTGGCTTTTCATAATGCTCTCTCTTGCGAATCTCCTGCTGAATTCCTGCCTTTGCACAGCTACGCTTAAATCTGCGTAAAGCGCTGTCCAACGTCTCGTTCTCTTTTACGATTACATTTGACATAGTCTCACACCTAACCTCCCTCCAGTTGCAGATTGTGCATAATACAACTGTATGGGTATTTTTTTGCACTAGATTAATTATAACAGAAATTTCTCATACGTCAACATTTTTTTGGTTTTTTGTCGAGATTTTTGTTGATGCTGAAAGTTTATTCTTTGATCTGTCCTTCCAGAACTTCCGGCACTTTGGCGATCGCCTCCGGGATCTTGTCCGGCTGCTTTCCGCCTGCCTGAGCCATGTTCGGACGGCCGCCGCCGCCACCGCCGACGATCGAAGCCACAGCCTTGATCAGGTTGCCGGCATGAGCGCCTTTCTTCATCGCACCGTCTGTCGCCATCGCAAGGAGACTGACTTTTCCGTTCTGTGCGGACGCCAGTACAACGACGCCCTCTCCCAGCTTCTCTTTCAGCTGATCGCCCAGATCGCGCAGTCCGTTCATGTCCACGTCCTCCACAGAAGTCGCCAGCAGTTTCACACCTTTGACTTTCGTTACCTTGTCCATGACATTGCCAAGAGAATTCTGTGCCATTTTGCTCTTCAGAGATTCGTTCTCCGAGGACAGCTCCTTATTTTCCGCCATCAAATGACGGATCTTTCCGTCCAGTTCCGCCGGAGTCGTCTTCAGCAGAGCCGCCGCGCTGTGGAGCAGCGCTTCCTGCTCTTTATAATAGTTCAGGACGCCTTCTCCGGTCAGGGCCTCGATCCGGCGGACGCCTGCCGCCACACCGGACTCGGAGACGATCTTAAACAGCATGATCTCGCTGGTATTGTGTACGTGTGTACCTCCGCAGAGCTCCTTGGAGAAGTCTCCCATGGATACCACGCGGACCTCATCCCCGTATTTCTCGCCAAACAGTGCCATCGCGCCAGACTTCTTGGCAGACTCGATGTCCATGATATCTGTCTGAACCGGAAGCTGTGCCTGGATTTCCTGATTAACCAGTGCCTCGGTCTTCGCCAGTTCCTCCGGCGTCATCGCCGCAAAATGCGCAAAGTCGAAACGCAGGCGGGTCGGGGTTACCAGGGAACCTTTCTGCTCTACGTGAGAGCCGAGCACTGTTTTCAGCGCTTTCTGGAGCAGATGGGTCGCACTGTGGTTCTTTTCGGTATTTTTTCTCGCCGAGCGGCAAACTTCCAGTGTCACCTCATCCCCTTCGGAGATCATTCCGGATTTCATCACACCCACATGGCCGTATTTTCCGCCGCGCAGCTTGATGGTCTCCTCAACCGCAAAGACGCCGTTGGCAGTGCGGATCTCGCCGCAGTCGCCGATCTGGCCGCCCATGGTCGCGTAGAACGGAGTTTTCTCCACAAAGATCGTTCCCTTCTGGCCTTCCATCAGGGCATTGACGATCTCTGTCTCGGTGGTCAGCACCGTTACCTTTGAAGTGTCGGTCAGAGTCGTGTAACCGGTAAACTCTGTCGTAACAGACGGGTCGATCTCATCGTATACGGTCGCGTCCGCGCCCATATAGTTTGTCGTCTCGCGGGCGGATCTCGCACGGGTTCTCTGCTCTTCCATCGCTTTCTGGAAGCCGTCCTCGTCGATCTCGTACCCTTTCTCCGCCAAGATCTCTCTGGTCAGGTCCATCGGGAATCCGTAAGTATCGTACAGCTTGAACGCGTCGTCTCCGGAAAGGACCTTGCTTCCGTCGGCAGCCATCTTTTCTTCCAGTTCCGCCAGGATGGAAAGTCCCTGGTCGATGGTCTTGTTGAACTGTTTTTCCTCATTATTTAATACATTGAAAATAAAGTCTTTCTTCTCGTCCAGCTCCGGGTAGCCGTCCTTGCTTCCCTCGATCACACCGGCGCTCAGTTCCGCCAGGAACAGGCGGTCGATCCCCAGAAGACGTCCGTGGCGCGCCGCACGGCGGATCAGACGGCGCAGAACGTAGCCGCGCCCCTCGTTGGTCGGCATGATGCCGTCGGAGATCATAAAGGTCGCCGAACGGATATGGTCGGTGATCAGGCGGATGGATACGTCCTTCTCATGATCCGTCTCATAGGTTACCCCTGCGATCGCGCAGACCTGATCGCGCAGCGCCTGGATCGTATCCACATCAAAAATGGAGTCTACATCTTGTACAACCACTGCCAGACGTTCCAGTCCCATTCCGGTATCGATATTTTTCTGGGCCAGCTCGGTGTAATGGCCTTCTCCGTCATTGTTAAACTGGCTGAACACATTGTTCCACACTTCCATGTAGCGGTCACAGTCGCAGCCCACGGTACAGTCCGGTTTTCCGCAGCCGTATTTTTCTCCGCGGTCATAGTAGATCTCGGAACACGGTCCGCAGGGGCCTGCGCCGTGCTCCCAGAAGTTGTCCTCTTTTCCGAAACGGAAGATCCGCTCCGGCGCGATGCCGATCTCTTTTTCCCAGATCTCAAACGCCTCGTCGTCATCCTCGTATACGGACGGGTACAGACGATCCGGATCCAGCCCTACCACCTCGGTCAGGAACTCCCAGGACCATGCGATCGCCTCATGTTTAAAGTAATCGCCGAACGAAAAATTTCCCAGCATCTCAAAGAACGTACCGTGGCGGGCAGTCTTTCCCACATTCTCAATGTCGCCGGTACGGATACATTTCTGACAGGTCGTCACACGTCTTCTCGGCGGAATCTCCGCTCCGGTAAAATACG
This sequence comes from Candidatus Fusicatenibacter merdavium, assembly GCA_019115005.1. Classification (GTDB taxonomy): domain Bacteria; phylum Bacillota; class Clostridia; order Lachnospirales; family Lachnospiraceae; genus Fusicatenibacter; species Fusicatenibacter merdavium. The sequence goes on from DXEK01000153.1 coordinate 18,882, forward strand.
GTTTCAGCGGAGCCATACCTGAATTGATCAGAAGAAGACTTTTATCATTCTGCGGCACGAGAGAAAAGCTCTTCATTGCCAGATGTCCTTTGCTCTCGAAGAATTCCAGAAACATTCTACGGAGCTCATTCACGCCATACTTTTTCAACGTTTTTTCCTCCTAAAAGAACCTGCGAAAGAGCCAAAAGCAAATGCTCCGTTACAGTTCAGCCAGCTGAACTGTAACAATGCTTCTGACTCTTTCACAGAGAATATACCTTATTTACTATACCACAACACGTTACCCGACGCAAATCTTTTTAAATTTCTTTTTGCCCCGTCTCAGAACAGAGCCTTCCGGCAGGATACTCTCTTTTTTCACCTGGAATTTAATGTCCGTGATCTTCTCTCCGTCCAGAGTCACGCCGCCCTGTTCAATCGCGCGGCGGCCTTCATTTCTGGTTTCGACCAGTTCCGCCTTCTGAAGCAATGTGATCAGATCGATGCTGCCGTCGGTAAAGTCCTCATCTTTCAGTTCCGTAGTCGGCATGTGCTCCGCATTCCCGCCGCCGGCGAACATGGCCTTCGCGCCGGATTCGGCTTTCTTCGCTTCTTCCTCTCCGTGGACAAGCGCCGTCAGTTCGTATGCCAGGATCTCCTTCGCACGGTTCAGCTGGCTGCCCTCCCAGGTATCCATCTCGTCGATCTGCTCCAGCGGCAGGAAGGTCAGCATCCGCAGACATTTCAGAACGTCAGCGTCCGCCACATTTCTCCAGTACTGGTAAAAATCGAACGGAGAAGTCTTGTTCGGATCCAGCCATACGGCTCCAGACTGGGTCTTGCCCATCTTCTTTCCTTCGGAGTTCAGCAGCAGTGTGATCGTCATCGCGTACGCATCCTTGCCCAGCTTCCGGCGGATCAGTTCCGTTCCGCCCAGCATATTGCTCCACTGGTCGTCGCCGCCGAACTGCATATT
>DXEK01000154.1 GCA_019115005.1 Candidatus Fusicatenibacter merdavium
TTTCTACATTTTTTTGTTGAATTACTCAATCCACTAAACTGGTTTTTGTAAAACACATACAAAGTATGGTTTGTCGGACTGGACTAACAGGCTATTGTGTTCTTTATATATGAAATATAATGATAAATGCTGTCGGAGGTATGTACTGTTTTTGACCTCATAGTTTAGCATTATGCCAGAAGGAGACTTTACCCTACATATTTATCCAAAGCTCCCTATGGGAAACACGCCGTAGGCTGTAGGCGATTCCAAATCTATATCTCGACGCTATCCTCCTCTTGTGATATACTAATTTATAGTATGTCTTTACGAGAGGAGGATTTTTTATGAGCCGACAGGCCAACGAAACGAAGCCTATCAAACATATTTGTGCGGGTCTGTTGGCCCATGTGGACGCGGGAAAGACAACCCTGGCGGAGAGCCTTCTCTACCTGACGGGAGCGATCCGCAGGCTTGGACGTGTCGACCACAGGGACGCATTTCTCGACACAGACGAACTGGAGCGGGCGAGAGGGATCACAATCTTTTCCAAACAGGCGGAATTCGCCCTTGGGGAAACACAGTATACGCTTCTGGATACGCCGGGCCATGTGGATTTCTCCGCGGAGATGGAGCGGACGCTGCAGGTTCTGGATTATGCGATCCTGATCGTCAGCGGTGCGGACGGCGTGCAGGGACATGTGGAGACTCTGTGGCGCCTGCTCAGCCAGTACAGGATCCCGGTGTTCCTGTTTGTAAACAAGATGGATCAGCCCGGGACGGACCGGACAGCGCTGATGGAAGAACTGAACCGCCGTCTGGACGAACGCTGTGTTGATTTCGGAGGGCAGGGTTCGGACGAGTTTTATGAGAGCCTGGCCATGTGCAGTGAACGCGCGCTGGACAGTTATCTGGAACACGGCAGTCTCTCCGCCGGGGAAATCTCTGAGATGATCCTGGAACGGAAGGTCTTTCCGTGTTTTTTCGGTTCCGCGCTGAAGTTGGAAGGTGTGGAGGAATTTCTGGAAGGGTTCCGGCAATTTACCCGATGTCCGGAGTACCCGGAAGAATTCGGCGCCCGCGTCTTTAAGATCAGCCGCGACGAGCAGGGGAACCGCCTGACCTGGATGAAAATCACTGGCGGAAGCCTGAAAGTCAAAGAACTCCTGCATGGCCAGGGGGAAGACGGCTGGGAGGAAAAGGCGGATCAGTTGCGCATCTATTCCGGAACGGGATACCGGATGGTTCAAGAAGCGCCGGCGGGAACGGTCGTGGCGGTGACCGGTCTGACGAAGACAAAAACGGGAGAAGGTCTCGGACGGGAGCGGCTGATCCATGCCCCGCTGCTGGAGCCTGTATTGAATTATCAGATCCTGCTTCCGGAGGGGGGCGACGTTTATCGGATGTTTCTGAAGCTGAGGGAACTGGAGGAGGAGATCCCGGAACTCCATATTGTATGGGAAAAACAGTCTAATGAGATCCATGCCCAGGTGATGGGAGAGGTGCAGATCGAGATCCTGAAAAGTCTGATCCGGAAGCGTTTTGACGTTGCGGTGGAGTTCGGTTCCGGCAGCATCGTCTACAAGGAAACCATCGCTTCGGTGACGGAGGGCGTCGGACATTTTGAGCCTTTGCGCCATTATGCGGAGGTTCATCTTCTGATGGAGCCGCTGGAACCCGGCAGCGGGCTTGTGTTTGATACGATCTGCAGCGAGGATGATCTGGACCGGAACTGGCAGCGGCTGATCCTGACGCATCTCGAGGAACGGAAACATCCGGGCGTCCTGACCGGCTCCGAGATCACGGATATGAAGATCACGCTGGCAGCCGGCAGAGCGCACCTGAAGCATACGGAGGGCGGCGATTTCCGCCAGGCAACCTACCGGGCCGTGCGGCAGGGCCTGAAAAAGGCCGAATGCGTTCTGTTGGAACCGGTCTATGAATTCCGGCTGGAACTCCCGTCGGATCTGATCGGCCGTGGGATGACGGATATCCAGAAAATGCATGGAACTTTTGATCCGCCCCGGATGGAAGGAGAGTTTTCTGTCCTGACAGGAAGCGTGCCGGCGGCCACGATGCGGGATTACCAGAAAGAAGTGACTGCGTACAGCCGCGGCCGTGGCCGGCTGGTGTGTTCGCTGAAAGGATATGAGCCATGCCACAACACGGAGGAAGTGGTGGCAGCCATCGGTTATGACAGCGAAAAAGATACGGAGAATCCTACCGGTTCCGTCTTCTGTGCGCATGGTGCAGGCTTTAACGTTCCGTGGAATCAGGTGGAAAATTATATGCATCTGGAAAGTTGTCTCAAACCGGAGCAAAAAATGCAGCAGCCGTTCAAGTCCCAGGGAACCGGGACAGCGTCTGCCGCTTCCGCCCCGGGCGGTTCGCTGGAAATGGACAAGGAACTGCAGGAGATCTTTGAGCGGACTTACGGAAAAACAAAAAGGGAACGCCAGTCTTTCGGTTATACCAACGTGCCGAGAACGGACAATTATCGTCCGAGACCTGAAAAGAAACCGGAAAAAGAATATCTTCTGGTGGACGGATATAACATCATCTTTGCCTGGGACGAGCTGAAAGAACTGGCAAAGGCCAATATCGAGAGTGCCCGGAACAAGCTGATGGATATTCTGTCCAATTATCAGGGTTACCGGAAAATGACGCTGATCCTTGTGTTCGACGCCTATAAGGTTCCCGGGAATCCGGGGGAACAGACGAAATACCACAACATTCACGTTGTCTATACAAAGGAAGCCGAGACCGCCGATCAGTATATCGAAAAGACAGTTCATGAGATCGGCCGCCGGTACCGGGTCACAGTGGCTACCTCCGATGCGACGGAGCAGGTCATCGTTCTGAGCCAGGGAGCGGTCCGCATGTCCGCCCGTGAGCTGGCGGAAGAGATCCGTCTGACCAACCGGGAGATCCGTGAAACCTGGCTCGAACGTCACCAGGGCAGCAAGGATTATCTTCTGGACCACATCCCTGAAGAAATGACGGAGTTGATGGAAGAGGTGCGGCTTGGAAAGAAGCGTCTGTAGAATAATCGTTCACGCGTTGACAGCCCGCTGGCGGTGTGTTAGAATGATTCATAGTTCAAAAAATGAACACAATAGGAGCGTTCGATGGAAAAGTATTATAAAATTCTGTATTATCTGAACCAGCATCCCTTTGAAAACCAGCGGATCCTGGCAAAGGGGGTGGAAATGTCCCTCGGACAGGTCAACGGTCTGATGCGCCAGCTGCAGGAGGAAGGGTATCTGGAAAAGCGCGGCAGCGCATTTACGCTGACGGAGAAAGCGGAGGACTTTCTGGAACAGATGACCCGGAAAAACCAGACCGGTCGTCTGATCTTTGAAAAGCGAAAGGAAAAGATCCACACAGCCGTGATCCTTGCGGCGGGACAGAATCCTAATTTTGACTGTCCGGTGGGACTGCTGAAGGTGGATGGGATTCCGCTGATCGAGCGGCTGCTGCGGATGCTCACAGCCAACGGGATCGACGATATCTATCTGGTGACGGGCTCCCAGAAAGAACAGTTCGAGGGATACCTGAAAGGGCGTGGCGTCACGTTGGTGAACAATCCCCGTTACAAGTGGAACGGGACGATGGAGTCCCTCTCGATGGTGCGGGATCTGGTAAAGGATGATTTCCTTTTGCTGGAGAGTAATCTGATTTTTGAGGAGACGGCAGTCACGGCGCTTCTGGAAGGGGACGACGCCAACCGCCTGGTCCTGACGGCGCCCAGCGGCTCAAAGGATGAGGCGTTTGTGGAATTGGACAGCCGGCAGAATCTGTTCCGGATCTCCAAGGACATCCATCAGTTGAACCGGATCGACGGGGAGATGATCGGGCTGAGCAGGATTTCTCTGGCGCTGTACCGGAAAATGCTGGAGTATTTTAAGGACAACGAGAATCCGATGCTCAATTATGAGTATGTGATCGAAAATATCGGGAGGATCTATCAGATCCGAGGGGTTATGATCGACGATATGGCCTGGACAGTCATCGAGGATCAGGAGCTCTACCGGAAAGCCCGGGAACTGGTTTACCCGAGGATCCAGAAGAAGGAACGGCTCAGAAGAGAAAACCGGGCCAGGGAAACCTTCAGCCGCTGTATGGAGATCCCCGAAGAGAAGATTGAAAAATTTGGGATCAGCGGAGGAATGACCAACACGAACTTTTATGTGAAGGCAGACGGGAAGGAATATGTTCTCCGGATCCCGGGAGCCTGTACGGACATCATGATCGATCGGAAGAGTGAGCGTCATAACGGTGCGCTGGCTTCCGATCTGGGAATCAATGTTCCCACTCTGTATTTCGACGCGGATACCGGGGTCAAGGTGACGCAGTATATTCCCGATGCAGTGACGCTCAACGGGAAAAGCGCCCGCCTGGAGACGAATATCCGGAAAACCACGCGGCTGCTCCGGGAGCTGCACCGGTCGGGACTGAAACTGTACCAGGAATTTTCTGTCCGGAGAGAGTATGAGAAATACAAAAAGTTAATTGAAAAAATGCAGGCTTCGGTCTATCCTGAATTCCGGGAAATGGATCAGGCGTTTTACCGTCTTCTGGAGAGGCTGGAGACGATCGGAACAGACTGTCTTCCCTGTCACAATGACCTGGTTCCGGAAAATCTGATCCTGGATGCAGACGGACGGATGTATCTGATCGACTGGGAATATTCGGGATACAACGATCCCATGTGGGATCTGGCCTCCCACCTTCTGGAAAGTGAATTTCAGCCGCAGGAAGAGGAACTGTATCTTCAGTATTATTTCGAGGGGGAGGCGCCGGAGACGGCCAGAGAAAAGATCCGGATCTATGAGATTCTTCAGGATATTCTCTGGGCCGCATGGACCATCGCGAAGGAAGCGCAGGGGGAAGATTTTGGGTCTTACGGAAGAGACAGACTGAGGAGAGGAAAACAGGCCTATGAAAAGCTTTTTAAAATTCGCTAAGACCTCCGGAATCTATTTTTTCGGGACCGTGCTGGCCAAACTGGTCACCATGCTTCTGCTCCGGGTATATACGGAATACATTCCCACCGGAGATATGGGGACTTACAACGTCTCCATCAATTACATTACGTTTCTGTGCTCGGTACTGTATCTGGATATCTGGAGCGGTATCCTGCGGTATTTTTATGATTACCATACGCCGGAGGGACAGAGAAAGCCGATCAACTGCGGCTTTGCGATCTTCGGTATCTCGACGATCCTGTACACGGTGATTCTTGTCCTGTTCGGACAGTTTGCGGACGTGCAGTATCTGCCGCTGATCTATCTGTACGGTCTGATGATGAACCTGCAGAACCTGCTGGGATATGTGGCAAGGGCTTACGGGAAAAATGTGCTGTATGCTTCGGCGGGACTGCTGAATTCTTTTGTGACGGCGGCGATGAATATTGTGCTGATCGTCGGGCTCCGGATGGACTACCGTGCATTGTACGTTGCCGGCTGTGTGGGATATCTGAGCAACATAGTATTGATCGCTGTGGGCGTGAAGCTCTGGACACTGATCCGGCCCTCTGCTTTTGAAAAAGCGCTGTTTTTCCGGATGTTCCGCTTTTCTCTGCCGCTGTGTGTGAACTCGGCGGCCTACTGGTTCCTGACCAGCTACAACAGTGTGGCGGTCAGCCGTATGCTGGGCATGGAGGCCAACGGTCTGTATGCGGTGGCGACCCGGTTCGGTTCCTTTGTGTCCCTGTTTACGTCCTGCTTTACGATGGCGTGGCAGGAGGTGTCCTATGCGGAGGAGGCGAGCAGCCGGGACTCCAGAAGTCAGTTTTATACCAGTGCGGTCAATGCCTATCTGCGCTTTATGGGGATGGGCGCGGAGGTGCTGCTGCCGTTTATCTGGCTGATCTTCCCGCTGATGATCGCCGACGGATACTCTGCGTCGAGAGATATGGTTCCGCTTTATCTTCTCGCGACGATCGCTTCGTCTGTCTCGGGATTTCTCGGCAATATCTTTACGGCCATGAAGAAAAACGGCATGTTGTTCTACACAACTGTGGCGGGAAGCGTTGTGAACATCCTTGGGGTTCAGTTTTTGATCCCCCGGTTTGGCGTGCAGGGAGCGAGCGCGGCGCTGTTTCTCGGATTTCTGACGATCATTGTATTCCGGATTTTTTTACTGTGGAACGAAGTCGCGATCCGAATCGACGTCCGTTTTCTGGTCGTGCTTTCCGTCGTGCTGGCGGTGTCCTGCGGGATCTATTTCCGGGGAGATTTCCGGATGAACGCTGTGTTCTTTCCGGTATCAATCGCGCTGTTTCTGCTGTCTTTCCGGGAGATGATCGGAAATCTGTTTCGGAAAATAAAAAAATGAGGAGAGCGTTATGAAAAAAATCGAGACCATCGAAGAGATGCAGAAGATCGCTCTGGACATCCTGGTTTTCATCGATCAGTTCTGCCGAGAACATGGACTGAAATATTTCATGGTGGACGGGACCCTTCTGGGGGCGGTGCGGCATCATGGATTCATCCCCTGGGATGACGACATCGATATCTGGATGCCCCGGGAGGATTACGATAAGATCACAGAGCTGCTTGGACCGGACAGCGGCAGCCGCTATCAGATGATCAATATCCGGACGGCGGATTGGTACCGGTATGCGTTTGGCAAGATCATGGATACAAAAACCCGCCTGGTGGAGGATCTGGGATACAGCGGGGAGATGGGCGTCTATGTGGATGTCTTTCCCTATGACGGACTGCCCGGGGAGAAGGAAGAGGATTACGCGCCGCTGGTAAAACAGTGTATCCAGATGGAGGCACACCGGGGGTTTTCCTGCCGTACTTACCGGGAATATCTGGAGTATGGGAACTGTAAAAGCAACCCGTTCAAATTTGCGAAATGGCTGGCGAGAAAGCTGTACGGTTCGCGCAGGATCCTGAAAAAACAGGATGAACTTGCCCGCAGTTATCCAGTGAAGGGCGCGAAAATGGTCGGCTGTATCTGCGACGGCTACCGGCTCGGCGATATGATGCCGGCTTCTGTCGTAGAGAAAACGACGGAGCTGGAATTTGAAGGTCATCGGTTCCAGGCTCCGGCAGGGTATGAATATTATCTGAAAAAGCTGTACGGAGATTACATGAAACTTCCGCCGGAGGAAGAGCGGGTGACCCATCACCATTATCAGGCGTGGTGGAAAGAGACGTGAGAGACAGCGGGAAAGGAAAAGTGAGATGGATAAAAAGACCGTGGGACTGTATATCGCGCGCACAGGGATGAACGTGCTCCGGATCTTCCCGGTGGAAGAGAAAAAGATTCTGTTCTGTTCCTTCGCGGGAAAGAGCGTAAACTGTAATCCTATGTATTTCAACCGGTATCTGCTGAAGTATGCGTCGGAGGACTATGAATATGTCTGGGCTGTGAATGACCCGGAGCATGTCTTCGTGCCGGATGATCTTCGGGGAAGGATCCGGCTGGTGAGGGCGGGAAGCCCGTCCTATTTCCGTGAGATGATGACGGCCGGGATCGTGATCTATAATGTGGGACTGCCGTCCGGAAGCCTGGTGCCCAAGCGCAAAGGACAGATCTGGGTGCACACCTGGCACGGCGGCGGAGCGTTTAAGATCGCGAATATGGGGACGGATTTGTCTCCGGTACAGCAGAAGATTAACCGCATCGTTGGAAAACAGCTGGATGTTTTTCTGTCCAGCAACCGCATCTTTTCAGAAAAATTTCCTGCGGCGCTGCAGGTGGAACCGTCCCATTTTTACGGTACGGGGCTTCCGCGAAACGATCTGTTTTTCCGGGATCATTCCGGGTGCAGAGAAAAAGTGTGCCGGTATTTTCAGATCCCGGAGAACAAAAAAATACTGTTGTTTGCCCCGACCTTCCGCGGCAGTTTTTATCAGGCCGAGGATGTGGATAATCTGGACTATGTTCCCGTGGTCCGTGCGCTGGAGGAGCGATTCGGCGGCGAGTTTGTCGTCCTGGAACGGAAACATCACGCGGTGAAACCGAAATTGACCGAAGGCGTCTACCATGCCTCCGATTATCCGGATATGCAGGAGCTTCTGGCCGCGGCGGACGTACTGATCACGGATTATTCGTCCAGTATGTGGGATTTTGCGATGACCGATAAGCCCGGTTTTCTGTACATCCCGGATCTGGCGCGCTTTGATCAGCAGAAAGATTTCTATACGCCGGTGAGCTGCTGGCCTTATCCCTACGCCGAGGATCTCGCCGGGCTGGAACGGCTGATTGCCGGGTACGATCCTGAGAAAGCGAAAGAGAAGAAAGAAGCTTATCTGGCGCTCACAGGATGTTTTGAACAGGGAACCGCCTGCGAACAGCTGATGGAGATCCTGAAGCTTTCGCGCCGCTCTTTGGCGGAGTGACAGGGAACATCGGACGGTTTACCTTTCCATCATTTTTTTATAAATTTCCGCCAGGCGTCCGGTCTCTCTGGAAATGGAATATCCCGCCTTTTGGATCAGACCGCTGGTATCTTCCCGTTTTATGTTTCCGGCATGTTCCAGAATCTTTTCCGCCCAGAACCTCGGGGGTTTTGAGAGGGGAAGGCGGATCATCAGCGGTGTGATGCAGGCTTCCGGTGAGACTGCGTCGGAAGTGATCAGCGGAAGCCCGGCGGCCTGCGCTTCGACGGCGGACAGCGGCAGCCCCTCGAAATGGGACGGCAGCAGAGCGACGTCCATCGCCTGAAGCCAGTCGGGGATATTTTCCTGAAATCCGGCAAAGATCACGGAGTCTTTCAGGCCCAGCGTCTCCGCTTTCTGTTTCATCTCCGGAAGGAGTTCCCCGGTGCCGATCAGGAGAAGCCGGGAATCCGGCACACGCCTGTGGAGTTCCTGAAAAACGTCCAGCAGAAACGAGTGATTCTTCTGGTATTGAAATCTTCCCACATGGCCGAACACCAGCGCGTGCTCCCATCCTTGCCGCTGTCTCAGCGCAGCCCGGATCTTAGGTTGGTATTTGAATTTTTGCTCGTCAATGGCATTCCGGATCAATGTAAAATCCCGGCTGTATGGAAACAGCCATCTGCCGGCGGCTTCTGAACAGGCGAACAGTGTGTCCGCCAGTTTCGGAAGCTTTTTCTGATTTACGGTATGCAGCAGTTTTCTCAGGAGCCCCGGAGGGACCTGGGAATTATGAGAATGTGCGATGATGTGCGGGATCCCGGCTTTTTTACCGGCGACCAGCGGTGTGATATTCGCCGCCGAGAGCATATTGACATGCAGAATGTCATAGCGTCCCTGCCTCATCACATCCTCCATTCTTTTTTCCGCCTGCATCGGATTTTTCTTTGCGTCCGGAACAGAGATCACTCTGCATCCAAGGGCCTGCAGTTCCTCCTCAAATGCCATTTTTTCATGGATTGAGAGAAAATCGATCTGAAATTCATCCCGCAGCTGCAGCCGGGACATATAATTATAAACGAAAGTTTCTACACCTCCCAGGTTATAGGACATGCCGAAAACAAGAATGCGGATCATAGGCGCCTCCTTTTTGCCAAAGCTGTTCATAGCTAATGATTTTACCACAGAACCGCAGAAATAGAAACCGTTTACCGGTGAAAAGTATTTGTTACGTGACAGTTCAGCCAGCTGAACTGCCGCTCTGTTATAACGTTGCGGGAAAGCCGCAGTCGCCAAAAACGGATTTCTATGTTATACTTATTGCTGTAAGAAAACAGGGAATAATTCGGAAAGAGAGGATATTTATGAAGCCGCTTGTGAGCATCGTGATACCGGTTTACAAAAAAGAAGAATTCCTGGAGCGCTGCATGGACAGTATTTCCGGACAGACCTGTCAGGACTATGAAGTGATACTGGTGGACGACGGATCGCCGGACAGGAGCGGAGAACTCTGCGACCGGTTTGCCCGGAAGGATCCGAGGATCCTGGTGATCCACCAGAAAAATATGGGACCCGGCCCGGCGCGGAACCGGGGCGTGCAGGAGGCAAAGAGCGAGTATATCCTTTTTGTCGATGCAGACGATGGGATCGCCGCGGATTATGTGGAATACATGGTGTCCCTGATCCGGAGATACCAGACGCCTATGGCGGTAGTCGGGGGAACCTGTATCTGGGACGGGAAGGAAGAAGTGGATTTTTCCCGTACGTATCCGGTGCAGAAGGAGGAGCTCCTGAACTGCTCGCAAGCGCTGGAAAAGATGTGCTACGGCAGAGCGTTCGGCGTTGCTCCGTGGGGGAAAATTTACCGGAAAACATTGCTGGAAAAACATCCTTATCCCCCGGGATTGCACGAGGATCTGGCGGCGACCTATAAAATAATCGGCGACTGCGAGAAGATCGTGGCCGCAAAGAAACAGTGTTACTATTATTTTCAGAATGCAGACAGCATTATGACTTCCGCGGTGGAGGAGAGACATCTGCGCGGATTGGAGATTGCCAGAAAGGAACTGGAGGATCTCCGGGCGGAGCATCCGGAGGTGATCCCGGCAGCGGAATTTCGATGCGGCCTGAAGATCATCGAGTATATCCCGCGGATCCTGGACAAAAGCCCGAAGAGCAGGGAGATCTTCCGGAGACTGAAGGCAGAGATGAAACCGTACCTGCGGGGGATTTTGAGAAACCGGGAGGCGGGGACCGTCTTTAAGATCCGCTGCATCGCGGTGCGCTGCGGATATCTTCCGACACGTTTTGTGTGGAAGGCGGTCCGCTGGCTGAAAGAGAAAACGGGAAGAGAAGGGATTTAAATGGAAAAACATACAGATCATGTGGCTCTGATCTTTGCCGGCGGGGTCGGACAGAGAATGAAAAACAAGACGAAGCCGAAACAGTTTCTGGAATTGTACGGGAAACCGATCATCATATATACGCTGGAAGTTTACGAGCAGCACCCGGAAATCGATGGGATCGTCATTGCGTGTGTCGCGGGATGGCAGGAGTATCTCGAAAAGCTGATCCGGAAATATGACATCACAAAAGTGAAGGCGATCGTTCCGGGAGGGGCCACCGGCCAGGAGAGTATCCGAAACGGTGTCTATAAGATTCATGAACTGTATCCGGAGGACAGCCTGGTTCTGGTTCACGACGGCGTGCGTCCGCTGATCGAGATGGAGGATATCACCGGAAATATCCGTTGTGCCGAGGAAAAGGGAAATGCGGTCACGGTCGCCCCGGTGGTGGAAACGGTCGGGACGAAGGGCGCCAGTGAGAATGAGACCAGTCAGATCTTCGAGCGGGATAAGTGCCTGCTGCTGCGGGCGCCTCAGACGTTCCGGCTGAAGGAGTTCTATGAGACGCATAAAAAGGCGGAGGCCGCGGGAAGAAATGACTTTATCGACAGCGCGTGTCTGATGAAAGCTTATGGCTTCCGTCTGTATACCGTCATGGGCGGTGTGGAGAATATCAAGATCACGACGCCGATGGATTTTTATATTTTCCGGGCGATCGTGGACGCGCGGGAGAACAGCCAGGTATTTGGCTGACAGCGGAGAAAGGAAAGCTGTGAGCAGAAATCAGGAAAGGGGTCAGGAACGTTTCCGGGAGTCCGGGGACGGGAAAAGGTATATGGAGTCTTTGAAAAGAAAAGATATGGAGAATATCTGCCGGGAACAGGCGATTCCCTGGGAACGGCTGAGAGGAAAAAGCATTTTTATTACAGGAGCTACCGGGTTGATCGGGAAGACACTGGTGCATGCGCTGCAGCATAAGAACCGAATGGATCATCTGAACTGCCGGATCCTGGTATATGTCAGAAACCGGAAAAAGGCGGAACGGCTTTTCGGAGAGGAATCGGCGGAACTGAGGATCTATACCGGAGATATTACGGAAAAACCGACGATCGGGGAACCGGTACATTTTATCGTCCACGGGGCAAGCCAGACCTCCAGCGGAGCGTTTGTCAAAGAGCCGGTGGAGACGATCCACACTTCCGTGACCGGCACGGATCAGATGCTGAAGCTGGCGGCGGAAAAAAAGGTGGAAGGCTTTCTTTATCTGTCGAGTATGGAGGTGTACGGTGCCCCGGAAACCGACGAAAAGATCCGTGAGGATCATTCCACAGATCTGGATCCGATGTCCGTGAGGAGTTCCTACCCGGAGAGTAAGAGGATGTGCGAGTGTCTCTGCGCCTCCTATTGCCGGGAATATCAGGTTCCGGCCAGGATCCTGCGTCTGACGCAGACGTTCGGACCGGGAGTGGATTATCATGACGAGCGGATCTTCGCGGAGTTTGCGAGGTGTGTGATCGAGGAGAGAGACATCGTACTGCATACCGAGGGAAAAACGAAAAGGAGTTATCTGTACACGGCGGACGCGGTGACTGCGATCCTGACGGTTCTGCTGAACGGGCGGGATCAGGAAGCCTACAACGCGGCGAATGAGGAGAGTTACTGTTCGATCTATGAGATGGCCTGCATGGTGGCTGAGACGTTTGGCGGGGATAAGACCAGGGTTCGGATCCGGATCCCGCAGGATCTTGAAAAGTTCGGATATGCGCCGACGCTGCATATGAATTTAGACACGGAAAAACTGCGTGAACTGGGATGGAAACCGAAATATTCCCTGGATCAGTGCTTTGCACAGATGATCCAGGATATGAAAAACCAGGAGGAGGAACCCGGTGCGTAACATTACTGCGCCGGGTTCCTCCTCCTGGCTTTTTTTCGCATCCGGCGTTTTTTCCGCCTCTTTTTTTCCAGACTGGTGTAAAGAAAGAACGCCAGGATCCCCAGAAAGGTGAGCAGAGAGATAAAGTCTCCGACCAGGAAGAGCTTCCGGCTGGTATACCGGATTTCGACAGCTCCCTCAGCGAGACCGGCGGGGATCGTCAGGGTCATAAGATCCCATTCGTCTTTGCCGTAGGAGACCTCTTCGCCGTTCAGCCAGACGCGATAGTAACCGTATGCGTAATAAGGGCACTGGAGCGTGACGGGCGCGGAGGCGTCCCGGGAGGTGAAGCGGAACGTCAGGCGGCCCCAGGTTTTCTCGTATTCAGAGATGGAGACAAAGTCCGGGGCGAGGATCCGGTCCCCACGCTCCTGGGTGATGGTCTCGAGCGCCTGTCCGACTTCATATCGGTAGTAATCGGCATAGTTGCAGCCCGGGACTGCGCTGTCGCGGTCGGCCATATAGACTTCGGCTTTGGTGACGAAAGTGTCCAGGCAGGTCAGGGCGCTGTGGACGGATAGCAGAAGTATTCCCGCGGCGACCACTGTTTTTTTGTGCTCCCACAGCTTCTTGATCCCCAGAGTGGCCAGGATGCACAGGAAAAGGCTGGCGTAGCCGAGCATCCGCCATGGGAACTGCATCGCCGCCACATATTTGTTGCCGAAGTCTGTGGACTGGATCAGGGTCCACGGGAAATATTCCGTCACGGCATAACAGCTGAAAACTCCGAAAACCAGACAGTACAGACCGGTTTTTCTGTCTCTGGCATCGTAATCCTTTTTATAATAGCGGTAGTAGAGATAAATCAGAACTCCTGCCAGAACTGCGAAGCCCAGGGAGATCGTCTTGCTGTAGTAGGCGTCGCTGTCGGAAAAGAGCAGCTGCCAGAGGGAGGGCGTGTCTTCGGACAGGTCGACTCTGCGGGTGAGAATAAAATAGTTTTCCCCGAACTCCGTAAAAAACGGTACGATAAACCACAGATTTACCAGCAAAAAGACGGCCAGCGCCCTGAGCGCATACAGGATCCGCAAAGATTCGCCGTTTCGGATGATCGGCACGATCCGGACCAGGACGATGCAAAGTACAAAAAACAGACAGATCTCCACGGACAGAATGTGGCTGTGGAGAATACAGGTGGCTGCGATGACGCTCAGATACCATTTTTTCATGTCCCCGAAAAACAGTTCATAGACGGCGAGAAAGAGCAGCGGGAAAAATACATTGGCCAGAGCCTCGGAGACGGCGGCTCTCGTATAGAGGTTGACCAGACGGTAAGGAACCAGCAGATATAGAATGGTACAGATCAGTCCCAGCCGGTCATCCCTGAGGATCCTGCGGAAACTGTAATATCCGACGCAGGCCGCCGCCACATTGATCAGAAGCACGAACAGTTTGTATGCATTCATGGCGGAGAGGCCGAGCAGATAGAGCGCCGCGGGAAGGTACAGAAAAAGATCCGGGTAAAGGATCGAATTTACAAACCCGTAACCATTGTTGAGGGTATAATCCATACGCACCGGGAACTGACCGTTGGCGAGACCGTCCGCAATTCCTACGATCCGGTTGACGTGAAAGCGCATATCGCCTCCGCGGAGGAGCGATCCGGTAAAAAACGGCGCAGTCAGCAGGATCCCGACGACGATCGCGGCCAGCCGGTATCCGAATCCCGGCGTTTCCCAGTTATAAATAAGAAACGCGAAGAAAGCGGCAGCCAGCAGAAGGAAAAGAATACTGTCCGTGTGAGGGGAATCTGTACAGGTGACCGACCATTGAGATACGGTGACGGATTGGTTTTGTGACGAAACGATCAGATCCAGATGATCCGTCTTTTCTGTCAGGGAAAACGGGAAATCCAGGCAGTCACTTCCGGGGGAAACGGTTCCGGACGCGATCTCAACGCCCAGTTCGTTGTTGCCGTTGTTGTGGTCCATGTCCAGAAGCTTCCATTCGAACGTGTCTGCGGCGGAAAGCGAGACGGTACAGGTGTAACTTCCCACATCCAGGCAGCTGCTGAACACGGTCAGCTCCGGCGTTTCCTGAGAGAGATCCCACTCCTGCGAGGAAGGAGTCCCGCTCAGGGAATACTGATGATTTTTTTCTGACAGAAACAAAAAGAGAGCTGTGAGCAGGACGAGACCGGCAAAAACAAAAAGCTTCTTATATTTCATTAAAAATTCGCGATTCATAAGTACCCCTCTGTAATAATGAAAATTGTGATCCGAAATTTAGCCTGCCGGAAATCCTGACCGTTCAGCCGCTGAACGGTCACAGAAAATTACCGCAGGAACCGATAAATAAAACGCCGGATCCTTTTGGGCATCACACAGACGGCCGCATGGGGGAGCGCACCGGTCAGGTAATCCTTCCAGGTCGTCCAGTGCGTCTTTCGGATCCAGGAATGGAAACGCAGCAGATCCATGGCATACCGCAGTCCGCCGCGCCGTTCGTAGGCGTCCATGGACACCCGCATCTTCAGCAGCGGCTGCTGGATGTTGTACCCGGAACAGCCGTTTTGCAGCATGCGGATCCACAAATAGTAATCTTCAAAAAGATGATAGGTTTCGTTGTACCCGCCGGCCGTCTCCACAGCGCTCTTTCGAAACATCACCGCCGGGTGATTAAAGGGATTTCTTTTTTTGGAGAAAGACACGATCTCGTCCATCTGTTCCGGTACGGTTCTCTGCCCGACGATTTCGTCCGGATCGTCCGTGAATTCTTTCAGCGTGCCGCTGCAGATACTCAGGCCCGGCTGCGCTTCAAAGACTTTTAGCTGGAGTTCACATCGCTCCGGGAGCGAGAGGTCGTCGGAATCCATTCTCGCGACAAGCTCGTTTCGGCAGTGCCGGAGTCCTTCGTTCAGCGCCGCTCCAAGTCCGCTGTTTTTTTCCAATCGTATGACATTCAGCCGGGGGTAGTCTGCGATGACTGCATCGAGTTCCGGCGTCAGCGGGCCGTCACAGACCAGTACCAGCTCATCCGGCCGGACCGTCTGGGAAAGCATACTGTCGACCGCTGCCTTCAGATACTCGGGCTTTTCCCGGAAATAAACAGACATTAAAACACTATACGGCTGCATACAAAGTGGCCTCCTGAGACTATAGATGTTCCTGTGATGAACAGGCATTGAAATATACGTAATGATAGCATAAATCGCCCCAAACCGCAAGGCAGCCGATTCGGCGTAACTCTTCCTTTTTCGGAAAAGATATGATATAGTTAAAAAACATGAGACAAGCGACAAAAGGTCATAAATTTCATGCTTGCATGAAAATTTATGACTTTGTGGAGCGCAAAACACCGAAAAGTAGCCATTTTTCGAAGAAAAATGAGCGGATTTGAGGTGTTTTCAGGAT
>DXEK01000155.1 GCA_019115005.1 Candidatus Fusicatenibacter merdavium
TATTTTACAACATCACCAACGGTCTTCATCTGCTCCAGATCCTCGGTCGGGATTTCAACGCCGCAGGACTCCTCCAGAGACATTACCATCTCAAACAGATCCAGGGAATCTGCTCCCAGATCATCCTTGAAGGAAGTTTCCTCTGTAATGGTATCAATGTCTGCTCCCAGTGCTTCTGCTACAGTCTCTTTTACTTTTTCTAACATTTGCTTTTTCTCCTTTTAAATATATTTTCTATGTGTAATCCGGCGCAGCCCCGGCGGCTGCGGACTGTCCTGGTTTTTGCCGGACAGACATCGGAAATTACCACTCAAACACACAGGCTCCCCAGGTCAGTCCCGCGCCGAAACCTGACATGACCACCTTCTGTCCTCTCTCGAGTCTGCCGCTGCGGTTCATCTCGTCGAGAAGGATCGGGATACTCGCTGCCGACGTATTTCCATACTCTTCCATATTCGACGGAAAGCGATCCATTCCCAGGCGCAGCCGTTTCGCGACGCCTTCAATGATCCGGATATTCGCCTGATGCAGCAGAAACCAGGAGATATCATCGGTGGAAAGTTCCGTCTTTTCCAGAACCTCGCGCACCGCCTCCGGAACCTTGGTCAATGCAAATTTAAAGACTTCTTTTCCGTCCATCTGAATAAATGTGGACGGATCCCCGGAAAGATCTTTTGCTCCATCTTTATGACGGCTGTCGCAGGTCAGAGTCCATCCTTTCCGGCCATCGGAATGAAAGACCGTCTGCAGACAGGAAGCCGACTCATCCGCCTGGAGAACCGCCGCACCTGCGCCGTCTCCGAAGAGGATGCAGGTACTTCTGTCTTTCCAGTTTACCAGGCGGCTCAGAGATTCCGCACCGATCAGAAGCACCGTCTGGGCCATACCTGCCTGAATATACGCCTGACCGATCTGATAGACAGAAAGAAAACCGGTACATGCCGCCGAAACATCCAGACCGCCCGCATGGACTGCTCCGATCTCTCTCTGGACCGAACATGCCGCCGACGGAAAGATCACATTAGAACTGGACGTCGCCATCAGGATCATATCCACATCCTCCGGAGAGATACCTGCATTTTCAAGCGCACGCCGGGAAGCCTCCGCTCCCATGGTAACCACCGTATCCTGTTCGGCAATATGTCTTCTCGCCACTCCGGTTCTTTCCCTGATCCACTCATCACTGGTATCGACGATCTTTGCCAGATCATCATTGCTCACTGTTTTCTCCGGTACAAAGGAACCGGTTCCGCAAATCCTACCTATCATTTTATTTCCTGCCTCGCTGTAAAGCGCATTTGGAAATTTACTGCGGCTTTGCCTTCCTGCCGTCTCGGAAACTCTTCTGTTTCGGGTAATTTTCAAATGCGCCTTCTTCTCTTGGTTTATTTTTCGATTGTTTTGACAATCAAAGTATATACACTTTCCCACCTTTTGTCAATACCGGATTTCAATCCACGTTTTTGATCTCCCAGTGGATAAGGATTGTGAGAACCGCCCGCAGCGCAATGATCCCCGCGACAAAGATCAGTTCCTGCATCTCCCTGACCACTACTGTCCTGAGAATCTCGCTTCCCAGCTTAAATTCCAGCCCCGTCGCCAGTCCCTTGGCCAGATCAAGCCGTGTGCTCGGCGACCTCCGGACATAATTTACGATCCCCTTGATCCCAGCCATCAGAATCACAGCCACCCCTATATACTCAAAGATCAGGATGGCGATCTCCACAACCTGATACAACACCGACTGCAGAAGCTCCATCTCTCCACACACTCTCCTTCCGTCACCGTCCCCATTGACGATCCGATCTGCCTTCTGCCGGCAGACACCATGCGAAACCCTTACTGTCCTTTCACCGACAGGCGCCATGTGAAATTCTTCCCACCCTTTCGCCGGCAGGACGGGAAGACATCGGCACAAATCGTCCTGATCACTCCCGCATCATCTCCTTTTCAGTATTAACAAAAAAACCGAAACCATGCTGCCCGCATGATCCCGGTTTTCCAGATTGCGTCTGAAGATTTCCAAAATCCGGTCAAAGAAGACCTCTTATGTCATATCTGAACGATCAGATACGCTACAGCCGCGGCAACTGTCTGGAGGATCACAAACCGCATCACTACCTGGGTGTCCGACCAACCTTTATTCTTTCTCAGATGATCATGAATCGGCGTTCTCGTATTTTTCAGGATTCCGATCTTCAGAAACCTGAGCAGGAATACCTTAACCAGGCCAAGCCCGCCGTCGACAATCAGGACGATTGCCACCAGAAGGTACAGGAACGGATGCTGCGATTTCATCGCTATAATCGCTATGTAGAAGCCAAGGGCGCGGGAACCTGCGTCTCCCATCAGCATACTGCTTGGCGAAGAGTTGAAGTACAGATACGCCAGCAATACCGCTGCAAACAGGAAATCCGCAACCGCATACTTTCCGAGAATCTCCGGAAAGATCACATTAAACGCCACAAGCACCACAATGCAGAGGCTCGCGCAGAGGCCGTCCACACCGTCGGAACAGTTTGTGACATTGACAGATACCCAGATCAGGATAATTCCCAGGATACCGTATACAACCTTCGGAATCTCCAGCTCCGCCGGGCCGAAAGAAATCGTTGAAGAATTGTAATTGAGAAATGTGACCACCGTAACAACAGAGATCACAAGGTCGATCAGGCCCTTCTTGTACTCGTTCCACGGCTTATCGGACGCATCGTCCAGATATCCGCTGAGCATCATACACACCAGCAGGATTCCGTAAATGATCATCTCTGTATCCACCGGTACAAAAATCACAACGCCGATCAGAAAGCAGATGACAAACAACAGCCCGACGCCCCTCGTCTTTCCTCTGGACAGCGCTCCGTTCACCGCAAACTCCCTGCCATGATCCTGCGGCAGAAACGGCAGAGGGAACCGCAGCGCCAGGAACGTCAGCAGAAACGTCACAAGAATCCCCAGCATACCGATCTGATTTGTTGTCAGAAACTCACTTAAAATACCATACATACTCTCTTTTCACCTGTCCTGAAACCTGCGGACCTTCCTGGCAGCATCCGCTCCGTTCCAGGCACTTCTCCTTTTCTCTTCTGTTCTCCGGAACGTGCCTGGAATCCCTCTTTCGTTATTCTCAGCAATATGTTCCGCGTTTTCTTTCCTTTTATATATACCACACATTCCCCCAAGACACAACACCAACTTCCTTCTATGAGAACCCCTGAAGTTACCGTTCCGCCAGCTGAACGGTTGCCGCATGGAAAATGCGCGTCATACACGCTATTGACAAATCCTATTCACGCTTTTATACTGTTTATAGTTTACAAGTAAACAATTCCAGAAAGGTGGGTTTTTATGAAAAACACGGTAGAGAACATGCTTCATTTCTACTCTCAGCTTCGAAAGCTGTACATCAACGAATTCACCCGGCGTTTTCAGAACGAAAACTTTTCCCCGAACGAACTCGATCTGATGCTGTTTCTCCACAACAATCCTTCCATCAACACGGCCAGCCAGCTGTGTACCTGCCTGAACGTCTCCAAAGCGCTGATCTGCCGCAGTGTGGACTCGCTCAGCCATCGGGAGCTTCTGACCACGCAGCCCGACCTTCATGACCGGAGGGTTCAGCATCTTCATCTCACAGAAAAGGCAGACCCGGTCATCCGAAAGTTGCTCAGCGCCCATGAGACGCTCAACGCAGAGATCCTGAAAGATATTTCTCCGGAGGATCTCCGCCAGATGGAGCGCACGATGGATCGGATTCTGGAACTGTTTCAGGAAAAAGAGAAAGGAGATTGAGAGAAATGGCTTCGAAACTTTCCAAAGAGGTGGATCTCGGACATGAGCCGGTCGGCCGCCTGCTCTTCCGCCTGGCTGTGCCGGCGATCACATCCCAGATCGTAAATGTCCTCTATAATATGGTAGACCGTATGTATATCGGTCATATCAAGGACGTGGGCGCCACCGCGCTGACCGGCGTGGGTGTTACATTTCCGCTGATCATGATCATTTCCGCTTTTGCAGCGCTGATGGGTATGGGAGGCGCACCGCGGGCCAGCATCCTGATGGGAAAGAAAGATTCCGAGGGCGCCGAGCGGATCCTCGGCAACTGTTTCAGCGCGCTTTTTCTGACTTCCATCGTGCTGACGATCCTGGTCCTGCTTTTCCAAGAGCCTTTGCTTATGATGTTCGGCGCCAGCGAAAACACCATTGGTTACGCGACGGATTACATGCGGATCTATGCTCTGGGAACGATTTTCGTACAGATGACTCTCGGACTGAATAATTTTATCTCGGCCCAGGGATTTTCCAAGATCAGTATGCTGACTGTGATCATCGGCGCGGCTACCAATATCGTACTCGACCCTGTGTTTATTTTCGGTTTTAACATGGGCGTCAGCGGAGCGGCCCTCGCAACGATCATCTCCCAGGCGATCAGCGCCGTATGGGCGATCCGTTTTCTGTCCGGCAAGACCACGATCCTGAAACTGAAGAAAAAGAATTTCCGCATTCAGCCATCCATACTGCTTCCCTGTATCGCATTGGGTGTCGCACCGTTTATCATGCAGGCGACGGAAAGCATTCTGACACTCTGTTTCAACTCTTCGCTGTTGAAATACGGCGGCGATCTGGCGGTCGGCGCGATGACGATCCTTTCCAGCGTTATGCAGTTTGCTCTCCTGCCACTGCAGGGTCTGACACAGGGCGGTCAGCCGATCATCAGCTACAACTATGGTGCAAACAATGCCGACCGGGTGAAGAAAGCATTCAAACTTGTATTAATCAGCTGTCTCACCTATTCGGCTCTCCTGTGGGCGCTGACCGAACTGTTTCCGCAGATCTTTGTCGCAATCTTTACGAGCGATCCGGAACTGACCGAACTGACCTGCTGGGCGCTGCGGATCTACATGGCCGGCGTTCTCGTATTCGGCGCGCAGATTGCCTGCCAGCAGACCTTTATCGCCTTCGGAAATTCCAAGGTTTCCGCATTTCTCGCAATGTTCCGTAAGATCATCGTGCTGATCCCGCTGATCTACATACTTCCGATCTTCCTGGAAGACCAAGTCATGGCCGTCTTTCTTGCGGAACCTATTGCGGACGTGGTCGCCGTGCTGACGACCGTCACTCTGTTTTCACTGAATTTCAGAAAACTGCTCCGCAGTATGCGGGACCAGAAGGAAAGCAACTCCAGTCTCACTGACTAGATCCCAACTCCGGCCTGACACAATACTTTTTTTATTCTTTTACAGAAAGATCCGGCATCCGTTCAAACAGCTGAACGGATGCCGGATCTTTCTGTGTCCGTCTAGTTACCTGA
>DXEK01000156.1 GCA_019115005.1 Candidatus Fusicatenibacter merdavium
CAGCTGCTCCGGGCCGGCTTCTGGCTTCTTCGGACGGAAGAACGGAGTGAAAAAATGTTGAGTGATGAGTTATTACATAATGTACATTTAAAAAGGGGTGAAAATTCAAAATTTCAGAAATATATTGTTAAATTTACATAATATGCTTGAAAAATCGTCATTTCTTTAGTAGAATATAGACCATAGGAAGAAGATCGGAAACGTGAAACTTCACATGTGGGAGTGTGTAGGTTTTCTGTGTTGGCGGAAAGCGGTATGCGCTCCGGACACTAATTTATATTGGGAGGTATTACATATGGACGTTTTTAGAACTGACCGAATCAGAAATGTGGTCCTGCTTGGACATGGCGGCGCCGGCAAGACAACGCTGGCGGAAGCGATGGCTTATCTTTCGGGTATCACCAACCGCCTGGGAAAAGTAAGCGACGGAAATACCATCAGTGATTTTGATAAAGAGGAGATCAAACGCCAGTTTTCTATTTCCACATCTATGATTCCTGTGGTGTGGGGGAAGAATAAGATCAATGTTCTGGATACCCCGGGCTTCTTTGATTTTGTCGGCGAGGCTCAGGAGGCTGCCAGCGCAGCGGACGCGGCGGTGATCGTCGTTTCCGGAAAAGCGGGCGTGCAGGTTGGAACCCAGAAGGCATGGGATCTGTGCGAAAAATATAACCTGCCCCGTATGATCTTTGTTACAGATATGGATATCGACAATGTCAGCTACCGTCAGGTCGTGGAACAGCTAACGGAACTGTATGGAAAACGGATCGCTCCGCTGCACATGCCAATCCGTGAAAACGAAAAATTCGTCGGCTATATTAATATTGTAAAGAACAAAGGCCGCCGTTATATTGATAAAGACAAGAAAGAAGAGTGTGAGATTCCGGAATATTCCAAAGAATATCTGGAGAAATACCGCGAGACTCTGATGGAATCTGTCGCTGAGACCAGCGAGGAATTTATGGATCGCTATTTTGGCGGCGAGGAGTTCTCCGTGGCGGAGATTTCCGCTGCTCTGGCGATGAACGTGGGAGACGGTTCTCTCGTTCCTGTATGTATGGGTTCTCCGATCAATCTTCAGGGTGTGTCCAACCTGCTGGATGACATCTGCGGCTATTTCCCGAGTCCGGCGGACCGTCCCTGCGCAGGTCTGAACACCGCGACCAACGAAATCTTCCAGGCAAATTACAATTTCCAGAAATCCAAATCGGCGACGATCTTCAAAACCATTGTCGATCCGTTTATCGGAAAATATTCCATGATCAAGGTTTGCTCCGGAGTTATCAAGAGCGACGATGTTCTGTATAATGTAGATCAGGAATCCGAAGAAAAGCTGAACAAACTCTATGTACTGGAAGGATCCAAACCGATCGAGGTTCCGGAACTCCACGCGGGAGATATCGGCGCGATCGCAAAACTCGGCGATGCGAAGACCGGAGATTCCCTGGCAACCAAAGCGACGCCGATCCGTTACGGAAAACCGGAAGTTTCCGTTCCGTATACAGCGAAACGTTACAAACCGAAAAATAAAGCAGACGTAGATAAGATTTCCCAGGCATTCCAGAAAATGATGCAGGAAGATCTTACCATGAAAGTTGTCAACGATTCTGCAAACCATCAGACTTTGATTTACGGCATGGGCGATCAGCACATTGACATCATTGTCAGCAAACTGCAGGAACGTTACAAAGTAGAACTGGAACTGAGCAAACCGAAGGTTGCGTTCCGTGAGACCATCCGCAAGAAATCGGATGTGGAAGCAAAATATAAGAAACAGTCCGGCGGACACGGACAGTATGGACACGTAAAAATGCGTTTTGAGCCGTCCGGAAATCTTGATGAACCTTTCGAATTTTCTCAGGAGGTTGTCGGCGGCGCGGTTCCGAAGAACTATTTCCCGGCAGTGGAAAAAGGCCTTCAGGACGCCGTAGAGGCAGGTCCTCTTGCCGCATATCCGGTTGTCGGCGTAAAAGCGACACTGTACGACGGTTCTTACCATCCGGTGGATTCGTCGGAAATGGCGTTCAAGACCGCAGCAAAGATGGCCTTCAAGAAAGGCTTTATGGAAGCTTCTCCGGTTCTCCTTGAGCCGATCGTTTCCATGAAGGTGACCGTGGAAGACAAATATACCGGCGATGTTATGGGCGACCTGAACAAACGCCGCGGCCGTGTACTCGGAATGACTCCGGAGCATGGCGGAAAAACCGTGATCGAAGCGGATGTTCCGGAACTGGAAATCTACGGATACTCCACAGCGCTCCGCTCGATGACAGGTGGAAGCGGCGATTTCTCCTATGAATTTGCAAGATACGAGCAGGCTCCGGCGGATGTCCAGCAGAAAGAGATCGAAGCGAGAGCAAGCAAAGTATCCAATGATGAAGAATAACAGCGACTGCTTCCCTGGTTGAACGGTTCCGAAGAACAACAAAACCAGTGGTTTTGCATTGAATCATACAGGCCTGAAAAAACTTTTTTCAGGCCTGTATCTTTTATATCTGTTCCATCTCCCGGATCAGACAGTCCACATCTTCCTCCTTTGTCGCCCAGGAAGTACAGATCCTGACCATCTGATGGTTCTCATCCATCATCTGATCCGGCGAAAGTGCAAACTGCTCCGAAAGAGCGCGCACACCGTCGACGGGGAGAACCGTGAAAATCTGGTTGGTGGTATTCTCACAGACAAGCTCAAATCCTTTTTTTCGAATCGCAGCACGGATCCGGTCCGCCAGGCGGTCGGCGTGTTCCGCAAGATCCAGATACAGTTTCATGTCATCCTTTAACAATTCCAGAAACTGAATGCCCAGCAGACGCCCCTTGGCAAGCATTCCGCCTTTCTGTTTGATCATATAGCGGAAATCCTGCTTCAGTTCCGGATTTGTAATCACAATGGCTTCCCCGAACAACGCGCCGCATTTGGTCCCTCCCAGATAGAAAACATCACAGCAGTCGGCCAGGACCGGAAGAGTTACGTCATTGCCGGATGCGGCCAGTCCGTAACTCATGCGGGCTCCGTCCAGGAACAGATACAGGCCGTATCGGCGGCAGGTTTCGTGGAGCGCCTCCAGTTCTACTTTGGTATACAGCGTGCCAAACTCCGTAGGGCTGGAGATATAGACCAGCTTAGGCTGAACCGTATGCTCGGCGGAAGCGTCTGTGAGATGTTTCTCCATCGCCTCCGCAACCTGCGCCGCCGTGATCTTCCCGTCTCTGTGAGGCAATGCAAGTACTTTGTGTCCGGTCGCCTCCACCGCACCGGTCTCATGGACATTGATATGGCCGCTTACTGCACAGAGTGCTCCCTGATAAGGGCGAAGCGCCGCATCGATCACGGTAAGATTCGCCTGTGTTCCGCCTACAACAAAATGTACGGCAGCATCTTCCTTTTTGCAGAGTTTTTGAATGATCTCTGCCGCCTGCGCACAGTACGCATCCTCGCCGTACCCGATGGTCTGCTCCATATTTGTCTCCAGAAGCTTATGTAAAATGGCCGGATGCGCTCCCTCATTGTAATCACAGTTAAAATAAATCATTTTCCTTCCTCCCGTTATCTCTGGATTTTTCAGCGATTCTCCGTTGACCGTACCTGACTGCGCTGAATGCTGTTTCTTAATTTCTGTCAGGGATCCCAAACATTGAGAACTGTTTACAGAATAAACGAACAAAACAGAAAATTCAACTGTTTTTCTTTACACCTTTTTCAAAGAAAGGTATAATTAATCATATGATTTGCAGAAAGGTGGATATTTGAAATGAAAGAATTCAGGTATGATGACGTTCCGGTGGTCGAAACATCCTCGGGAAAACTGAAGGGCTATTACTGCGACGGAGAATACATTTTCAAAGGCGTTCCCTATGCATATGCCGATCGCTTTCAGATGCCGGTAAAATCCTCCTGGGAAGGAGTAAAAGAAGCGACTTCCTACGGCTTTGTATGCCCGTTGAAAAACCAGGAGACGCCCAATGGCGAACTGATGGTCCCGCATCGTTACTGGCCACAGGATGAACACTGCCAAAATCTGAACATCTGGACAAAGGCCTTGGACAGTAATGCGAAACATCCGGTTCTCGTGTGGATCCACGGCGGCGGCTATTCTTCAGGTTCCTCCATCGAGCAGGTGGCTTACGATGGTTTCAACATGTGTATGCAAGGCGACGCGGTTGTCGTCTCCGTCAACCACCGCCTGAATATCCTTGGCTATCTGGATCTTTCTCCATTCGGAGAAAAATACCGGAATTCCGGCAATGCGGGAAATGCGGACCTTGTAGCTGCTCTTCAGTGGATACAGGAAAATATCGCTGCATTTGGAGGAGATCCGGAAAACGTCATGATCTTCGGCCAGTCCGGCGGCGGTATGAAAGTGGCGGACCTGATGCAGATTCCGGATGCGGATGGATTGTTCCACAAAGCGCTGATCATGAGTGGAGTCGGGAGCAAGAGCCTGATGCCAAACTGTACCGGAGACGGCCGCGAGATTGTGACCGCCATGCTTCAGGAACTCGGTCTGAAAGTAAAGGAAGTCGAAAAACTGGAAACTGTTCCATATTACGAACTTGTCAAAGCTTACGAAAAGGTCCGTCCGGCGATCGCAGCGAAAGGCGGCTACGTCGGCGGAAATCCTTTGGTGAACGACTACTACAAGGGCAGTCCGCTGGAGTATGGACTTCGCGACCGTGCGCGCAGCATTCCTCTGATGATCGGTTCTGTTTTCGGAGAGTTTTCCTTCGTTCCGGCGCGGTTCGACAAAAACAGCCTGTCAGCGGAAGAGACTCATGAGATACTGGAAAAAGTCTATGGGGAACATACGGATGAGATCATCCGTGCGTTTAACGCTGCATACCCCGGAAAAGCTGTGACGGATGTGCTTTCGGTGGATCGTGTCATGCGCCAGCCGACAAAAACCTTGGCTGCAATGCACGCGGAAAACGGAGACGGACAGACCTTCCTCTATAACTTTATCCTGGAATTTCCGTTCCAGTATCAGAAAGCCGCATGGCACTGTTCGGATATACCGTTTTTCTTCTGCAACACTGACAAAGTAGAGGTATGTACGATCCCCGGCGTCACGGGAAAACTGGAACGGCAGATGTTCGGAGCGCTGATGTCCTTTGCCCGTACCGGAAAACCTTCCTGTGCAGAACTGCCGGAGTGGGAGAGTGTCACGCCGGAGAAGGAACCGACGATGATCTTTGACCGTACCTGCGAGCTGCGCTGTAACTACGACGACGGTCTGTATGAAGCGATCGACCGTGTGCTTCCGCCGTTTAACCTGATGGAAGCGATGGCGGAACAGAATGTACAGCACTGAATGCAGCAAACGATAACCGGAGGTATAACAGTGGAAAATTTATATCATGTGCCAAAGGCTTCGGGAAAAGAACCTGTCATCGTCACAGTTCCCGGATCCAAGAGCATTACCAACCGTGCGCTTCTTCTTGCCGCGCTGTCCGAAGGTCCGTGTCTGCTGAGAGGCGTCCTGTTCAGCGACGATTCCAGGGCAGTTCTTTCCTGTCTGGAAGAGCTGGGGTTTGAACTGAGGATCCGGGAGGAAGCAAAAGAAGTGTGCATCGTCGGAACCGGCGGGCGGATTCCCAATCCAAACGCCCGTCTGAATGTCCGCAGCGCGGGGACGGCGGCCCGTTTTCTCACAGTGTTCCTCGCCTTTGCAGGAGGGGATTATCAGATGGATGCATCCGGTCAGATGAAAAAGCGTCCGATGGAACCGTTGCTCTCCATTCTTCGGAATGCCGGCGCTGTGATCACCTGTCAGGAGGAAGAAGGACATTTTCCTTTCCGATTACAGGCACAGCATCTGGATCTCACGGAAGTGACAGTAGACACGACGATCAGCAGTCAATTTGCCAGCGCTTTTCTGATGACCGGAACGCTTCTTCCGAATGGGCTGAAAGTAAAAATGGAAGGCGACCGCACACAGGGCGCCTATATCCGGATCACGAGGAAGATGATGGAGCAGTTTGGGGTCCAAGTGCAGGAAATGGATGGTTCCATTCAAATACCAGGCGGCCAGAAGACCTGTCTGACGGAATATGATATCGAGCCGGATGTGTCCGGAGCCTGCTATTTCTATGGAATGGCGCCACTGCTCGGAATCGACGTTACGGTACGCGGGATCCATCCGGATTCCATGCAGGGGGATCTGAAATTTCTCTCAGTCCTGGAACAGATGGGCTGTCCTTCGGAGGATACCAAAACCGGAATCTGTGTCCGCGGCAGCCGAATGCAGGAGTTCAGAGGCGTCACCGTGAACATGAAAGAATTCTCCGATCAGACAATGACCCTCGCAGCTATCGCACCCTTCGCATCTACGGAGACGAAGATCACCAACATCGGCCATATCCGATTCCAGGAATCGGACCGCATCACAGCGATCTGCACAGAACTGCAGCGGATGGGCATTGACTGCCGGGAACTTCCCGGGGAGGACGGGATCCTGATCCGGCCCGGGATTCCCGGGAAGGCGACCATCGAAACCTACGATGATCACCGGATCGCGATGGCGTTCTCTCTGCCCGGATTAAAAACCGGAAACATCACGATCTCGAACCCCGGATGCTGCCGGAAAACATTCGAAAACTATTTCGACCTGCTGACGGAGCTGTTTGGAAATAACCGTTCCGCCAACGGGGCGGATACGTCGGTCGGTTGATTTCTGAGATTTTTATTGACAAATCAGCGCCGGACGGGTAGAATAACTGTTAGCCATATAAAAAAGACTGAGAAGAGGAAGAGTAGGAACGACAGCAGGATTCAGAGAACTGCCGGCGGAATGTATTTTGGAAGTTCAAAAAAATATTCAAAATACCTTCCAGGGTGCAAGGCAGGGAATGCGCGTTTTGAACTGGCCTTGGAGTTTCTTCGCCGAAACTGGATTACAGTAAGCGAAGACGGACGTTTCCCGTTAAAGAGACATTGAGCGCATCTGCAGGATATCTGCAGATGAAAAAGAGTGGTACCGCGGAAAGACAGCCTTTTCGTCTCTGGAAACAGAAGACGGAAAGGCTTTTTTATTCGACCGGAAAGTCTTTCGGACAGTACGATCAGATAAAAAGTCTTCCGGGTAAAGAATAACAGGAGGATGAAAAAATGGCAGTACCTTATAATCATAAGGCGATCGAAGCAAAATGGCGGGTGAAATGGGAAGAGAAGCCCGTCAATCCGAAAGTGGATGAAAACGGAAAAGAAAAACAGAAATATTATTGTCTGGATATGTTCCCGTATCCGTCAGGAAACGGTCTTCATGTCGGCCACTGGAGAGGCTATGTGATCTCCGACGTATGGAGCCGCTATAAACTGCAGCAGAACTATTATGTGATCCATCCGATGGGATGGGATGCTTTCGGCCTTCCGGCGGAAAACTATGCGATCAAGATGGGAATCCATCCGGAAATCTCCACCAAACAGAACATCGCCAACATCAAACGGCAGATTCAGGACATCGCTGCGATCTATGACTGGGATATGGAAGTCAACACTACAGATCCGAACTTCTACAAATGGACTCAGTGGATCTTTGTACAGATGTTTAAAAACGGACTTGCTTATGAGAAAGAGTTCCCGATCAACTGGTGTCCGTCCTGTAAGACCGGCCTTGCCAATGAGGAGGTCGTGGACGGAAAATGTGAGCGCTGCGGCACTCCGGTGACAAAGAAAAATCTCCGTCAGTGGATGCTGCGGATCACCAAATACGCTGATCGTCTGCTGGAAGATCTGGACAAACTGGACTGGCCGGAAAAAGTTAAGAAGATGCAGACCGACTGGATCGGCCGTTCCTACGGT